>CAMPIH010000036.1 GCA_946886275.1 uncultured Sphingosinicella sp. | reverse complement strand
GACAAGCACATCGAGGTGATCGTTCGCCAGATGCTGCAGAAGGTCGAGATCACCGCGGGCGGCGACACCACGTTGCTGCCGGGCGAGCAGCTCGATTATCTGGAGATGATGGAATATAACGCCAAGCTGCCGAAGAACGGTGTTCCCGCGGAAGGCCGCCCGGTCCTCCTCGGCATCACCAAGGCGTCGCTGCAAACGCGCAGCTTCGTTTCGGCGGCGTCCTTCCAGGAGACGACCCGCGTTCTCACCGAAGCCTCGGTGCAGGGCAAGATCGACTCGCTGCAGGGCCTCAAGGAAAATGTCATCGTCGGCCGCCTCATCCCGGCGGGTACCGGCGCAGGCATGAAGCGGATGCGGATCGCGGCCTCGTCGCGCGACGCAGCGCTTCGGGCCCAGCATCGCCGGATCCAGGAGGCGCTCATCGCCGCCAATACCGCCGAGGAAGAGCATGCCGCCGAACTGGCCCAGGGGCCGGAAGCGGCGATCAATGCCGATCCGCTCGCCGAGGTCGCCCAGAGCGGCCACGGCACCGACGCCGATGCCGGTGAATATCTGCAGGACTGACCTTCGGTCCATCGACAATGAAGCGCCCTGCCGGCTCGTCCGGCAGGGCGTTTTCGTTTAGGGTCAAGCGATGAAAGAAGTTTTCGTCCTTTTCCTGCTGCTGCTTCTGATCCTTCCGCCGATCATCGGGATCCGCCGGGTCAGGCGGGTCCTTCGACAGAAGGAGCAAGAGCCCCGCGACGAGGTTTAACCTCCATGGCGGACAGGGAACGCGATGAGGGGCTTCGGGAGATGGCCCGCCATCGCGGCTTCAGGCTGGTGAAGTCGCGTCGGCGCAAGGCCGGCGGCGATTTCGGCCGCTACGGCCTCAAGTCCGCCGAAAGCGGCGAAGAATGCCTCGGGTTCGGCAGAACCGGGCTCACCGCCAGCGCCGACGAGATCGAGGCGTTTCTTCGCCAGCAGACGGCGACGACCTGGAAGACGTCGCTCGCCGCAGCCGGTAAGGCGGCTCCGCAAAAGCGAACGGGAAAGGACAAGCCAAAGGCCCCTTCCTCCCCACCACCCTCGAAATCTCCAACGCCCTCCCCGCCCCGGGCCAGGCCTGCGAAGTCGGCCAAGCGCGCTTCAGCTCAACCTGCGCCGGAGCCGAAGCTCAGGATCCGCGAGGCGGATTCGGTCGATGCCGAGGCCCTGGCGAGGCTGGTCTCGCCCTTCGCGCCGACCAATGCGGACGAGATCGCCGAACGCCTGCCGCTGCTTGCGCGCGCCGGAGAGCGGCCGCTGGTCGCCCGCCTCGGCGACGACGTGGTGGGGCTGATCACCTGGCACGTCACTCCTGTCCTTCATCGCCCCCGGCCAGTTGGCCGGATCACCTATCTCCAGGTCGACGAGAAGGTCCGAAAGCAGGGGATCGGTCGCCGGCTGGTGGAAGCGGTCGAGGAACGGCTCCGGGAGCGCGGTTGCGGGGCGATGGAGGTGACGAGCAACGCCAAGCTGACCCGTGCTCACGCATTCTACCGGGCGCTCGGGTTCGAACGGGGCAGCTACCGTTTCGCCAAGACGCTTTCCCACTCGGCCGACAAATAGAGCATCGACCGTCGGGCCCGCTGGACGCCTCGATCAGCCTTTGTCGCGCCGCGGCAGGCGCACCACCTTGGGATCCTGCGGCGAGATGTTGGCGAGCGCTTCGGCCAGATCCGCCTGGCTGAACGGCTTTGCCAGGCGCGGCAGATCGGGCGAGTCGTCGGTCGATCCGGTATAGCCTGTGATCAGGAGGATCGGCAGATCGGGCCGAACCGCGCGGATCCGTTCCGCCAGCTGCGCACCATCCATGTGCGGCATCTTATAGTCGGTGACGACCGCGTCGAAGGCCGCACCATCTGCGAGCAGGGCCAGCGCCTGGCTTCCATCGGCGGCCTCGATGACGTGGTGGCCGTGATCCCGGAGCATTTCTCCGGTGCCTATCCGCACCAGCTCCTCGTCGTCGACGAGCAGGAGGTTGAGCGGGCGGAGGGGATGAGGGCTTGGCAGCGGCTTGGGCGGCGCCGCGATCGGCGCAGCGGCGCCCGAAAGCGGCAAATAGAGATCGGCGCGAGTGCCTTTGCCGGGCGTGCTGCTCAAGGCAAAGGCGCCGCCGAGCTGGGCGGCGAGGCCATGCACCATCGACAGACCAAGCCCGGTCCCACGACCGGTTTCCTTCGTCGAGAAGAACGGCTCGACTGCCCGAGCGAGCGTCTGCTCGTCCATCCCCACCCCGGTGTCGATCACCGAAAGCCGGACGTAGAGACCCGGCCTGAGATCGAGATCGGTGCCGGGATCGACCACGGCCTGCTCCGCGACGATGGTCAGCAGGCCGCCCTCGGGCATGGCGTCACGGGCGTTCACGCACAGGTTGAGGATCGAGAGCTCGAGCTGATTGGGGTCGGCAAGGGCAAGAGGCAGATCCGCTTCGTGTCGGGTCACGAGCTCCACCATCGGCCCCACCGAGCTTGCGAGCAGATCATGCATGCCGTCGAGCAAGGCCGCCACGTCGACCGACCCGGTGCTGAGGGTCTGGCGCCGCGCAAAGCCGAGCAGCCGCTGGACGAGCAACGTGGCCCGACTGGCCGATTGCAGCGCATTCACCACCAGGCGTTCCGTCCGTGGGTCCGAGCCGGCGATCTTGCGCTGCAGCAGGTCGAGCGCACCGACGATCGGGGTCAGCAGATTGTTGAAATCATGGGCGACCCCGCCGGTGAGCTGGCCCAGGGTCTCGAGCTTCTGGGCTTCATGGAGCTGGGCGAGCGCGCGCTGCCGATCCGCCGTCCGATCCTCGACCCGGCGTTCGAGATCGGCGGCGAGATCGCGAAGCTCCAATAGCCTCGCTCGGGCGTCATATTGGCGCCGGCGCGCCCGAAGCGCCGACTGGGCCAGGCTGATCAAGGTCGTCGGGTGAAACGGGCGTTCCAGGAAGGTTACGTTGCCGAGGGTGCGCAAGAGCCTCCCTGCCACCGGGTTACGCTCGAGACCGCCGCTTCGATGGGTGAGCAGGACGAACGGAAAGTCGGACCATTCGGGCTGGCCGCCGAGCCAGTCGGCCAGCGGATGAAGATCCGACGTCACCAATGCTTCCTCGGTGATCAATCCGAAGCCGGCGCCGACCCCCATTTCGCGGACGAGCTCGTCGACGTCGCGGCAGATCGAATTCTCGATCCCGGCTTCGACCAGCATCGCCGCGGCCACCTGGGAATCCCGTCCCTGTGGCGCAAGGATGAGTGCGCGTTCGGATACGTGGGTCAAGCGGGATCGGGCTCCAGCAAGGTCTGGGTTTCACCGACCATGGTCGGCACGCCGCGAAGGACACCGTGAAAACTGGTCAGCGGCTCGCCGATCCTGATGCCGTTCTTGCCGATCCGGAACTCCCGGATCGTGTCCTCGTGCATGCCGGTTCTTTTCTTGACGACCGAGATGGCGCGGCGGACTCGCCCAATCGCCTCGAAATAGCGCAGCAGGATAACCGTATCGGCCAAATAGGTGACGTCGACGGGCGACTTCATGTCGCCGACAAGGCCATGCTGAGCCACGGTCAGGAATGTCGAAGCGCCCTGGCGGTTCAGATATTGCAGGAGCTCATGCATGTGGAGGATCAGCGACTGTTCCTCCGGCATGGCCGCCTGGAATCCGTTCAGGCTGTCGATCACTACCGTACGTGCCTGATGCTCTTCGACACAGCTTCTCACACGCTGCGAGAACTCTCCTGGCGAAAGCTCGGCGGCATCGACCTGCTCGATGATGAGCTGGCGATTGTCGACCATCGATTGGAGATCGACACCGAGCGGCTTCGCCCGGTCGACGAGCAGCCCCAGCTCCTCGTCGAAGACGAACATCGCTGCCCGCTCTCCCCGATGGATCGCGCCGGCGATGAAGGTGAGTGCAAGAAGTGACTTGCCGGTACCGGCCGGGCCGAGGATCAGGACGCTCGACCCGCGCTCGACGCCGCCCCCGAGTAGCGCGTTCAGCTCCTTGGATTCCGACTTGAGGATATCACGTTTGACATCGCGTCTATGCTCAGCTGACACCAGCCGCGGGAAGACGCGAATTCCGCCGGTATCGATGACGAAGTCGTGATAGCCGCCGCGATAGCGCAACCCGCGATATTTCTGGACCTTCAGGCGGCGTCGCTCGGAGCCGTAATCAGGCGACAGCTCCTGGAGACGGATAACGCCATGGGCGATGCTGTGCATGGTCCGGTCTTCGCTCTCGGCGGTGAGATCGTCGAGCATCAGCACCGTCGCTCCGTGGCGGACGAAAAAGTGCTTCAGAGCCAGGATCTGCCGCCGGTAGCGCAACGAGCTCTGGGCGAGGAGGCGGATCTCTGACAGGCTGTCGAGGACGATTCGATCGGGCTTCAGCCGCTCCACGGACTCGAGGATCCGCTTGGTCGTCTCCCCCAGTTCCAGATCGGACGAATAAAGCAGGCTCTGCTGCTGCTCCTCGTCGAGCAGGCTCTCCGGCGGAATCAGCTCGAATATGTCGAAGCCATCGAGAGACCAGCCATGAGAAGCCGCTCCGGCGCGAAGCTCGTCCTCGGTTTCGGACAGGGTGATATACAATCCCCGTTCGCCCGCCGCGGCACCGGCGAGGAGAAATTGCGTCGCCACCGTCGTCTTGCCGGTGCCCGGGCTGCCTTCGAGCAGGAAAAGTCGGCCGCGCGCCAGGCCGCCAGCGACGATGTGATCAAGCCCATCAATCCCGAGTGCCGCCTTTCCCGCCGATTCCATTTCGTCCCTTGCCACCTAAAATACTTTCCTAACCTGGATTGAGCCGACTTGAACGCGCATGCTGGCAAAGCGTTGCGCCTGCGCAATTATCCCAGCCTTCCACCCGCGCTGAAGCTCTCATGCCGCAGACCTGCGGACCGAGCCAACAATCTCGATCAATCCCTCGCAAACGCGTCTGCCGCGGCGTCTCGACTGGCGCGAAACCGCCGTTTCTGGCAGCGTCGCCTCACCATCCGAAGTGGGACACAGGCCGAATGGATTTTGACCTTACGGAACGCGAACGATTCTATCGCGACCGAGTGCGCGACTTCGTCGAGACTCGGATTCGGCGGCGTCAGCACGACTACAAGTCGCAACTTGCCGCCGGCGACCGCTGGCAACCGATCGAGGTCATCGAGGAACTCAAGCCGGACGCCAAGGAGGCCGGGCTGTGGAACCTGTTCATGCCGCCGGGACAGGCTCTTCGCCACGTCGACGAGAGTTTCGCCTTCGAGGGGACCCAGCTCACCAATCTCGAATATGCGCTTTGCGCCGAGGAAATGGGCCGGATCGGCTGGGCCTCGGAAGTCTTCAACTGCTCGGCGCCCGACACCGGCAATATGGAAGTGCTCCACCGCTACGGCACGCGCGAGCAGAAGGAGGCGTGGCTGAGGCCATTGATGAACGGCGAGATCCGCTCCGCCTTCCTGATGACCGAGCCCGGCGTCGCCTCGTCCGACGCCACCAACATCCAGTGCGAGATCAGACGCGACGGCAACGACTATGTCATCAACGGCCGCAAATGGTGGTCGTCCGGCGCCGGCGATCCGCGCTGCAAGGTGGCGATCGTCATGGGCAAGACCGACCCGGAGGGACAGAAGCACCAGCAGCAGTCGATGGTCCTGATGCCGCTCGACGCGCCCGGCGTGACGGTCGAGCGGGCGCTGACCGTGTTCGGCTATGACGATGCGCCGCACGGCCATATGGAGGTCGAGCTGAAGGACGTTCGGGTGCCGGCCTCGAACATGCTGCTCGGCGAAGGCCGCGGTTTCGAGATCGCCCAGGGCCGACTGGGTCCCGGCAGGATCCACCACTGCATGCGCACCGTCGGAGTCGCCGAGGAGGCGCTGGCGGCGATGGTGAAGAGGCTCCAGTCGCGGGTCGCCTTCGGCAAGCCACTTTCCGCGCACAGCGTCTGGGAAGAGAGGATCGCGGCGGCGAGAATCGACATCGAATGTTCGCGCCTGCTGTGCCTGAAAGCGGCGGACATGATGGACAAGGCCGGCAACAAGGCAGCGGCGGGCGAGATCGCGATGATCAAGGTCCATGCCCCGAACATGGCTCTGAGGATCATCGACGATGCCATCCAGGCTCATGGCGGCGCCGGAGTCTCCCAGGATTTCGAGCTCGCCAAGAACTACGCCGGAATCCGCACGCTGAGGCTGGCGGACGGTCCGGACGAAGTGCACGCCCGGGCGATCGCCAGGCTCGAATATGCCAGGCATGCGCCCTGAGCCTCTTCCCGGCGGAAGCCGGAGCGCGCGGGACGTGGGGCGACGTGCCGACTTCCGCCGGCATGAAGAGGAACGAGGTTGAGGGCCGCCGTCCTGCACGCGCCGAAAACGGCGCTTTCGATCGAAGAGGTCGCGGTCGCCAGTCCCGGTCCGCGCGAGGTGCTGATAAGAACCCGCGCCTGCGGGGCCTGTCATTCCGACCTGCATTTCGTCGACGGCGCCTATCCGACGCCGCTACCGGCAATCCCCGGCCATGAAGCCGCGGGCGTCGTCGAAGCCGTCGGCGCCGACGTCACCGCGATGAAGCCCGGCGACCATGTCGTCACCTGCTTCTCCAATTTCTGCGGCCGCTGCGAATATTGCCTTTCCGGGCGGCTCGCGCTGTGCGTCGATCCCTCGACGAAACGCAAAGCGGTGGACGGCGCTCGGCTGACCCTCGGCGGTGCTCCCGTCCACCAGCTCCTCAACGTCGGCGGCTATGCCGAGCTTCTCCTCGTCCATGAAAATGGCGCCGTCGTCGTCGATCCGGACATGCCGTTCGACCGCGCTGCGCTGATGGGCTGCGCCGTCGTGACCGGAGCCGGAGCGATCTTCAACAGCGCCGGGGTCCGGCCGGGCGAGGACGTCGCCGTGATCGGGTGCGGCGGAATCGGGCTTGCAGCGATCAACGCGGCACGGATTGCGGGCGCCGATCGGATCATCGCCATCGATCCGATCGCGGCCAAGCGATCGCTGGCGGAACGGGTCGGGGCGACCGACAGCTTCGATTCGGCCGACCCGGCGCTCCGCGAAAAGATCGTCGAGCTGACCCGAGGCGGGGTCCACCACGCCATCGAGGCGGTCGGGCGGATCGCCACCGGTGAACTGGCCCTCGCCTTGCTCAGGCGCGGCGGCACGGCGACCATCGTCGGGATGATGCCGTTGAACGAGAAGGTCGGAATGCATGCGATGGACCTCCTGGCGGAGAAAAGACTGCAGGGTTCGCTGATGGGATCGAACCGCTTCCCGATCGACATCCCGCGGCTGGTGGACTTCTACCTTGCCGGGCGGCTCGATCTCGATAGCCTGGTGGCGGAGCGCATCGGCCTCGGCGAGGTCAACCAGGCCATGGAGAGATTGCGGATCGGCGACTCGGCCCGATCGGTGATCATGTTCGACTAGCAAGCCATGAAGGAGTGAAGATGTCGCTGTTCGATCTGACCGGCAAGGTCGCCGTCATTACCGGGAGCTCACGCGGCATCGGGCGGGCGATCGCGGAGGCGATGGCCGACCAGGGCGCCAGCGTCGTCATCTCGTCGCGCAAGGCGGACGCCTGCGCGGAAGCGGCGGAGGCGATCAACGCCAGGCACGGCGCCGGCCGGGCGATCGTCGTTCCAGCCAATATCTCTTCCAAGGCCGAGCTTCAGAATCTCGTCGACGAAACGCGGCGCCAGCTCGGCAAGATCGACATCCTCGTCTGCAACGCCGCCTCCAATCCCTATTACGGGCCGATGGGCGGGATCAGCGACGATCAGTTCCGGAAGATCCTCGAGAATAATGTCATCGCCAATCACTGGCTGATCCAGATGGCCGCGCCCGACATGATCGAGCGGCGGGACGGCTCGATCATCATCGTCAGCTCGATCGGCGGACTCAAGGCGTCCGGGGTGATCGGCGCCTACAACATCTCCAAGGCGGCGGATTTCCAGCTCGCTCGAAACCTCGCCGCCGAGTTCGGACCCAGCCAGGTGCGAGTCAATTGCATCGCGCCGGGCCTGATCAGGACCGACTTCGCCCGCGCCCTCTGGGAGAATCCGCAGACCCTGCAGCTGGTGACGATGCACACGCCGATGCAGCGGATCGGCGAGCCGGAGGAAATCGCCGGCGCGGCCGTTTTCCTCGCCTCGCGCGCCTCCACCTTCATGACCGGCCAGGCGATCGTCGTGGACGGCGGAAGCACCATCGGGGTCGGACTTTGAATGACATGATCCTTTCCCGAGGGAGAGAGCGTTGAGGGGGCAAGGAATGGCAGGCAGGCTAGAAGGCAAGGTCGCGATCGTCACCGGCGCAGGATCGGGAATCGGCCGAGCGACGGCACGGCGGTTCGCCGCCGAAGGCGCCAAGGTCGTCATTGCCGATCTCAATGGCGCCGAGGAAACCGCCGACCTGATCGGCGAGAATGCCTATTGGGTCGGCGCCGATGCCGGACTGGAGCAGGACGTGCAGGGCCTCGTCAGCGCCGCCAGCGTGCATTTCGGTGGTCTCGACATCTTCTTCGCCAATGCCGGCATTTCCGGCGGCCTCGCCTCCATCTTCGAGCAGAGCCCCGAGGACTGGCAGGAGATATTGCGGGTCAATCTGATCGGGCCCTTTCTCGCCATCAAGCATTCGGCGCCGGCGATGAAGGAACGTGGCGGGGGCTCGATCATCTGCACCGCGTCGGTGGCAGGGCTTCGCGCCGGCGCCGGCGGCCCGGCCTATTCGGCGAGCAAGGCGGGCGTGATCCGGCTGGTGCAGGTCGCCGCCACCCAATTGTGCGGATCCAACACGCGCGTCAACGCCATCTGCCCCGGGCTGATCGAGACCGGAATGACCAAGCCGCTCTACGAAATGGCGCGAGCCGCCGGAAAGGAGGACCAGATCGGCCACCTCAACCCGATGAAACGCGGCGGCGAACCCGACGAGATCGCAAGCGCGGCTTTGTTCCTCGCCTCGGACGAGTCGAGCTACGTCAACGGCCACGCGCTCGTCGTCGACGGCGGGCTGTCCTCGTCCCATCCTTTCTACCGCCAGGAATATGGCCGAACCTCGTTCTAGGGCGATGCCACCCCGGTTGACGTTCACGTAAAGTCGCGCCATCGGCGGAGCGAAAGGGAGGCGCCCGAAGATGAGCCCGATTTCCACCAAGCGTCACGGCGACGTTCTAATCGTCATTTCCAATAATCCGCCGGTCAACGCGCTCGGCCACGCCGTCCGCGAGGGGCTGGTCAAGGCGATCGAGGAAGCGGATTCCGACGAATCCGTCAAAGCGGTGGTCATCGTCTGCCAGGGCCAGACCTTCTTTGCCGGCGCCGACATCACCGAATTCGGCAAGCCGATGCAGATGCCGATGCTGCCGATGGTCGTCGACATCATCGAGAATTGCACCAAGCCGGTGGTCGCGGCGATCCATGGGACGGCGTTCGGCGGCGGTCTCGAGGTCGCCCTCGCGAGCCATTATCGGGTGGCGGTGCCGTCGGCGAAGCTCGGGGTTCCCGAGGTCAAGCTGGGCCTGTTGCCGGGCGCCGGCGGGACCCAGCGCCTGCCCCGGGTCGCCGGAGTGGGCAAGGCACTCGAAATGGCTGCCACCGGCAATCCGATCTCCGCGACGGAGGCCTTCGAGATCGGCCTCGTCGATCGGCTGATCGAGGGCGAACTGGAACAGCATGCGGTCGCTTTCGCCGACGAAGTGAAGGCCATCCGGCCGATCCCGAAGACGAGCGAGCGCGACGACAAGCTGGCGGAAGCGCGGACCGACCCGGCGATCTTCGACTCGTTCCGATCGGCCAATGCCCGCAAGTTTCGCGGCTTCGATGCCCCCGAATACAATATCCGCGCGATCGAGGCCGCCGTCGCCAAGCCCTATGCCGAAGGCGTGCAGGACGAACGCCGGCTGTTCATGGAGCTGATGAGCGGGACCCAGGCCCGGGCCCAGCAATATTTCTTCTTCGCCGAGCGCAAGGCCGCGAAGATCGAAGGCCTGCCGGACGACACCAGGCCCCGGGAGATCCGCAAAGTCGGGGTCATCGGCGCGGGCACCATGGGTGGCGGCATTTCGATGAACTTCCTTTCCGCCGGAGTGCCGGTGACGATCGTCGAGACGGAGCAGGCCGCGCTCGACCGCGGTACCGGCGTCATGCGCAAGAATTACGAGGCGAGCGCCGCCAAGGGACGGATGACGGGCGAGCAGGTCGGCCAGGCGATGGGGCTACTGACGCCGAGCCTCGATCTCGAGGACCTCGGCGACTGCGACCTCATCATCGAGGCGGTGTTCGAGAATATGGACGTGAAGAAGGAGATCTTCGCCAGGCTCGACCGCATCGCAAGGCCTGGGGCGATCCTCGCTTCCAACACCTCCTACCTCAATATCGACGAGATTGCGGCGACGACGTCGCGGCCTCAGGACGTGCTCGGACTCCACTTCTTCTCGCCCGCCAACGTCATGAAGCTGCTTGAGGTCGTTCGCGGCGCGAAGACCGCTCCAGACGCCCTCGTGACGGCGATGCAGACGGCGAAGCGGATCAGGAAGGTCGCGGTCGTCGCCGGCGTCTGCCACGGCTTCATCGGCAACCGGATGCTGATGCCGCGCCAGCTTCAGGCGAACCAGCTTTTGCTGGAGGGCGCGACCCCTGAGCAGGTCGATCGAGTCCATGTCGACTTCGGGATGCCGATGGGGCCGTTCCAGATGGCCGATCTCGCCGGAGTCGACATTGGCTGGCACCGCGATCCGAGCCGGGTGGAGAATATCCGCGACGCGCTTTGCGCGATCGACCGCTGGGGTCAGAAGAAGGGCGCCGGATTCTACGACTATGACGACAAGCGCCGGCCCAGCCCCTCGCCGACGGTGCAGGCGATCATCGACGACTTCCGGACCAAAGCCGGCATCGAGCCTCGAGAGATTTCCGATCAGGAGATCATCGAGCGGACTCTCTACACGATGGTCAATGAAGGCGCGAAGATCCTCGAGGAAGGGATGGCCCAGCGCGCCTCCGACATCGATGTCGTCTGGGTCTATGGCTATGGCTGGCCGGTCTATCGTGGCGGTCCCATGTTCTGGGCCGACACCGAAGGCCTCGCCACGATCGTCGACGGCCTGAAGCGGCAACAGGATCGCCTCGGGCCAGACTTCGCCCTGTCCGAGCTGTTGGTCAGGAAGGCGGAAGCGGGCGAGAAGCTCACCCGCTAGGCCGAACGGCCAGGATCAAGTCAGACGATGAGCTCCAGAGCCAGGTCCGGATCGATCCTGTCGGCCTGAACCTTTTCAAGCGGCGCGACCAGCCGTTCGGCGCGCCGGACTTTCGCGACCGCCTTGTCCGGAAGGTGATCGGACGCATCATCGCGCTGGGCGTCCATTCGAGCGAGCAGCCGCTCCACGTCGCCTGGATTGGGCTTCGGGGGTGCCTCGGCGGCGCAGGCGCCGCAGATGGCGCCGAGAGTCAGGATCAAGGGAATGGTCTTCGTCATCATTTAGCCAACGATCCAGGGCCGCCGAGGATGCGTCTTGACCGCAAGAGTGCTGCACCTGCTCGACAAAGGCCCCACAGCATCGCAACATCGTGGCCGGAACGAACAAATCGAGGGGGGAAATGGGAATGAGAAAGAGGATGAGACTGACCGCGACAGGCGCTGCGATCTTGCTTGGCGGGTTGATGGCCGGATCGGCGAGCGCCCAGGCGACGCGGACGTGGGTGTCCGGCGTCGGTGACGATGCCAATCCCTGCAGCCGGACCGCGCCGTGCAAGACCTTCGCCGGGGCCATCGCCAAGACCGCCGCGGGCGGCGAGATCAACTGCCTCGATCCCGGCGGTTTCGGTGCGGTGGCGATCACCAAGTCGCTCACCATCTCCTGTCAATATACCGAGGGCGGCGCGCTTGCCGGCGGCAACGGCATCGTCGTCAACGCCGGGCCGAACGATGTCGTCTATCTTCGCGGTCTCGACATCTTCGGGGTCAATCCGCCCGGCAACGGCGTGCGTTTCGTCTCGGGCGGCGCGCTTCATGTCGAGGATAGCGTGATCCGCCGATTCAATGGTCCCAACAGCCGCGGGATCGCCTTCCAGCCCAATGGCGCCTCTCAACTCTACATCAGCAACACCGTCATCGCCGACAATGGCAATGGCGCCAGCGGCGGCGGGATCCTCATCCAGCCGACCGGCGCCGGCGGCAGCGTCCGGGCCGTGCTTCGCAACGTCCGGATCCAGAACAATGCCAATGACGGAATACGGGTCGATACGGGCGGCAATTCCTCGGCCGCCGGAATCAGCGTGACGATCGACGACAGCCAGATCGCCGGCAACACGGTCGGCCTTTCGGTCAGCACTCCGGCCGGAACCACCTCGGCCAATGTCATGGTGAGCGGTTCGACGATCGCGAACAATAGCAGCCGGGGAATCCTCGCCGCTGGATCGACCACCATCATCCGGATCGGCGATAGCAGCATCCACGGCAACGGCGCGGGTGTGGTGGCCGGGAGCGGCGCCGCCGTGAACAGCTACGGCACCAACCGGCTGGACGGCAACACGCCCGACGGATCGTTCAGCGCCGTGATTGCGCAGGAGTAAGTCGGCAGGCGGGCGGAGCCTGGCTTCGCCCGCCTCACGGTGCGAGGCTCGCCAACAGCTCGGCATCCCGGCCATAGACGTCTTCACGAAAGACCAGGCCCTGCTCCGATGGCGCCGCCGTGAGGTAGGTGATGAAGACCGGCACCGGCTCCGGCAGATCGACGCGCTGCTCGGGCCTCTCCGACAAGGAACGCGGCTCGCTGCCCAACAGCCAACGGGACAGCCGCGACGCATCCTCAAGGCGGACACAGCCGGAACTCAGTCGCCGGTCGGCGGAGTCGAACAGATGCCGGTCGGGCGTGTCGTGAAGATAGATTCCGAGCTCACCCGAGATCATGAACTTGACGTCGCCCATCGAGTTGCCCTCACCCGGCAGCTGGCGCACCCGGACCTCGGTTTCGCCATCGGCGACCGCCTGCCAATCGACCGCCTCGGGATCGAGGCGTCCGGCATCCGCGCTCCATCCGGAAAGCACCTCGTAGCGCTGCTCGTCGAGATATCCGATGCCGTGTTCGAGGACGCTCGGCGCGATCCGGCGCCGCACCAGATCCGGCGGAACATTCCAATAGGGGTTGACCACCGCATGCCGGACATAGGCCGCCAGCATCGGCGTCTGGTCGGTCGGCCTGCCGACGATCACCCGCATCGAATCGACCGGACGCCCGTCTTCGTACATCCAAAGGCGGGCCGCGGCAGCGTCGACCAGCAGCGAGCGTCCCGAGCGTGCCGCTGGGAGCGTTGCCGCCCGTTCGAGATTGGCCAGGATCAGCCGCTCATAATGCGAAGCCCCTCGATTGAGCGACTGAAGCGTCTGACGGCCGGCAATCCCGTCCGCGGGCAAGCCGTGCGCCGACTGATAGTCGCTCACCCTCTGCTCGACCTCGGAATCGTAGCTACCTTCGGGAACGAGACCCAGCCGCTCGCGGAGCAGGCGGACGCGCTCGCCGCTGGCGCCGATACGGAGCGGCGAGCCGTCGGGAATATCGACCTGGGGAAGACCGCCCCACACTTGCCGATACTCGGCGAGCGCTTCGCTCAGCTGGCGGTAGATCGGATGCGCTCCGGCCCGCGAAGATGCTTGCGATCGGTCGCCGCCGCCGCCGCCGCCCGCGCGCGGCGCGAGCTCCGAGTCCACGTAGATCATGTCGACCGACGAGACTCCGCTTTCGGCCGTCGCCGGGACCGCCACCGACGCCAGGAACGCAGCGGCCAGGGCAGATCGCAAATAGGGAAGATGGTGAACGCGCGGCCGCTTATGCACGCGGCAAAGTATAGTGCGCGGCGAAACAGCGCCGGCTCCCAGCATTTCGTCTACTCCTCTTTGGGATTGCCGCCGCCAGTGGCGCGGTCATCGCCCGCGCATCGCGGGAATCCCTTCGAAGTGAAAACGACGATCCATTTCAATTCGTTCCAGAACAGAATTGAGTCCTGGACCATTGGTTCGCTTGAGGGAAAAAAGCGCTCGATCGGTTGAACGCACGAGTCCGGGCTCGGCTTTACCGAGCCCGGATCCTGAAGCTCTCAGCCGGCGTGGCTTAGCCGCGTTCGCCGCTTCGCGTGACGACCGGCGGCTGCTGAGTCGACAAGGCCGTCCAGCTCGAGGTCGAGCCACAGTCGCTGGTCAGAGTCAGTGTCTGTCCGGTCTGGAACGCCATCTGGTACGGCCAGCATTCTCGTCCGGTTCCGGTCTGAAGGCAAAGCTGCTGCCCCTGGACGAACCAGTTCGCATTCACGCTTGGTCCCGAAGGGCCGGTGATCGTCGCGGTTCCGTCCGGATTGAACGTGACGTTGTTGACGACGCCATTGGCGAATTCGACCTGGGCGGACGCACCACGAAGTTCGGCGCCGAGCGGCCAATCCGCCGTCTGCGCGCTCGCGCTTCCCGCCGCCATGACTGAAAGGAACAAGGCCCCGGCCATGCCGGCGGCGATTCGAGACTTTCTCACAATGATATCCTCCTGTCCGCTGGTTCAAGATCGGATGCGCCTGAGGTCATTCAGGCACGGCCGGATGATCAGGGACTGATCGGCACGTCGTCATCGTCGCCGTCGTCGTCGATGACGAGGAAATAGAGCGCGGCGAGAGCAGCGGCTCCGAGCAGGAGCGGAAGCAGCCAGCCCATGCCACCGCCGTCGTCCACGTCCGTGTAGACGGGCGTCGAGGTCGGCGTCGTCGTCGTCGTCACCACCGGCGGCGGCGTCGTGCCGACCGGCAGAACGCAGCCAGCCTCACCTGGCTGGCAAGCCGCGGCAGCAGCAGGAACAGGCGCGCTCAGCAACGACGCCATGCAGAGAGAAACGCCCACCAGCAGGCTGGTCGGACGGTAACGGCTTTGCTTCTTCGGCATAATTGTCCCCTTTCAGCTCGCCTTCTGGCGAAACCGGAACAAACCCCGAGACACGGCGAGAAAGTTTGCCGACCCGAGCTTCTGCCAACCACCCGAACTGGGGGAAGGAACCTAGCGCCATCGTCACGCTGAAGAACCCCAGGTCCGTGGTCGGTGGCTGTCAAACGCCAACGAAACAGAAGCGTTCCATCGAAGCCAAGTCACGGTCGCAATGGGGATTTGTCATCGGGTCCGCGACATGGAGCGGACCTGGCGTCGATCGGCCTCATTCCCACTCGATCGTTCCAGGCGGCTTCGAGGTATAATCGTAGACCACCCGGTTGATCCCCCTCACCTCGTTGACGATTCGGGTGGCGACCCGGCTGAGGAAAGCGGAATCGAACGGGTAGATGTCCGCGGTCATGCCGTCGGTCGAGGTCACGGCACGAAGCGCGCAGACATGATCATAGGTGCGGTGATCGCCCATCACGCCGACGGTCCGGACCGGCAGGAGCACGGCGAAGGCCTGCCAGATGGCGTCGTACAGGCCGGCGTTTCTGATCTCCTCGAGATAGATGGCGTCGGCCTTCCTGAGGATGTCGCACTTATCGCTCGTCACCTCACCGGGAATCCGGATGGCGAGACCCGGCCCGGGGAACGGATGGCGCGCGACGAAGGCCTCGGGAAGCCCGAGCTCGCGGCCGAGCGCCCGGACCTCGTCCTTGAACAGCTCGCGAAGCGGCTCGACCAGCTTCATGTTCATCCGCTCGGGCAGACCGCCGACATTGTGATGGCTCTTGATCGTCACCGACGGACCACCGGTGAAGCTGACGCTTTCGATGACGTCGGGATAGAGCGTGCCCTGGGCGAGGA
>CAMPIH010000035.1 GCA_946886275.1 uncultured Sphingosinicella sp. | reverse complement strand
AGCCGACGATCTCTTCGGGCTTGAAGAAGAAGTCGATCTCGATCTTCGCATTTTCCGGGCTGTCGGAGCCATGGACGCTGTTCGCCTCGATCGACTCGGCGAACGTCTTGCGGATCGTGCCTTCGTCGGCATTGGCGGGATTGGTCGCGCCCATCACCTCACGATTGCGGGCGACCGCATTCTCGCCTTCGAGCACCTGAACCACGACCGGGCCTGACGTCATGAAGGCAACGAGATCGTTGAAGAAGGGTCGTTCGCGATGGACGCCGTAAAAGCCTTCCGCCTGCTCGCGGCTCATCTGGATTCGCTTCGAAGCGACGACCCTGAGTCCGGCCTCTTCCAGCTTGGCGGTGATTGCGCCCGTGAGGTTACGGCGGGTCGCGTCGGGTTTGATGATCGAGAATGTGCGTTCGGTCGCCATGGCCGAGAAAGCTCCGTATCTGTGGTGAAAGTTGGGCGGCTCTCTAGGCGCGCGACGCGGCTCGGGCAAGCCCGCGACGCCGCGCGTCAGTTGGCGGCCTCACTCGTGATTGTCGGCGACGTAGCGATCGAGCAGGGCCACTCCGAAGCCGGTCGCACCTTTGTCGTAAAGATGGCCCGCTTTGTCCGCCCAGACCATACCGGCGATGTCGAGATGCGCCCATTTGACGCCCTCTTCGACAAACCGGCCGAGGAAACAGGCGGCGGTGATCGAACCGCCTTCGCGCCCGGCGCTGTTCTTCATGTCGGCGATCTGGGAGTCCATGATCTTGTCATAGGCCTCGCCCATCGGCAGCCGCCACAATTTGTCCCCGGTCGCCTTGCCGGCGGAAGCGAGGCCCTCGGCGAGCGAGTCGTCGTTCGAGAAGAGGCCGCCATATTCATGGCCGAGCGAGACGATCATGGCCCCGGTCAGGGTGGCGAGATCGACGATCACCTTGGGCTTCATGTTGCGCTGCGCCCAGGTCAAGGCGTCGGCCAGAACGAGGCGCCCTTCGGCGTCGGTGTTGATCACTTCGATCGTCTGACCCGACATCGAGGTGACAATGTCGCCGGGCCGCTGCGCATTCCCGTCGGGCATGTTCTCGGCGAGCGCACAGATTCCGACGACGTTGACCTTCGCCTTGCGCCCGGCCAGCGACCGGATCGCGCCGGCGACGGCGCCGGCGCCGCCCATGTCCCACTTCATCGACTCCATGCCCAGAGCAGGCTTGATCGAGATCCCGCCGGTATCGAACGTGATGCCCTTGCCGATGAAGACGACCGGATCGCTCTTGGCGTCGGCCGAACCGTTCCAGCGCATGACAAGCAGCCGAGGGGGGCGAACCGAGCCCTGGGCCACGCCGAGCAGAGCGCCCATGCCGAGCTTCTTCATCGCCGCCTCGTCGAGGATCTCGAATGCGACTCCGAGACCTTCCATCGCCTCGCGGCAGCGCTCGACGAAGGTTTCCGGATAGACGATGTTCGCCGGCTCGGTGACGAGGGACCGGGTGAGGTCGAGGCCGTCGAGCAGCGCCTGCTCGCGCGCCCAGGCACCCGCCGTCCCGTCGCCGGCGCCGACGATGATCACTTCCTCGAGCGTGGGCTTCTGCTTGCGGCCGAGCTTGGTCCGATACTGGTCGTAGCGCCAGCTGCGGGCGGCGGCGCCGAACCCCATTCGGGCCGCCGCCTCGGCGCCGAGACCGAGACCTTCGAGATCGATCACGAGCCGCGTTTCGCCGGAAAGCAGGAGCTTCGCCGCAAGCGCCCCGCCGACTCGCTCATAGAGCGCATCCTCGTCTCCCTTGCCGCCGAGCCCGGCGAGAAGCAGGCGCCGGACCCGATCGCCCTCGTCGATGAAGGTCTCGGCGATCGCGGCGGTCTCACGCTCGAACCGCTGGGCTTCGGCCGATCGCACGGCCAGCGTTCGCGCCGCCTCGCCGAGGGTGGAGAGGCGCTCGTGAAGCATGTCCTCTCCTCGGACGGGGATGGCAAGCGCATAGGCGCCTTCCGGGCGCTGCGCGGCGAAACTGACCTTGATCACTGAAACGGATCTCCTGCGGAGGCGACAAAAGGGGGGATGCCGATGCCATTGCAGGGAGCGGCCTCAGGTGCAATAGGCACGGCTGTCGTCTCGGCGAGAGCAGCGGGATTTGTGAAGACGTATCGACTGATCTGCCGGACTGCGCTCCCGCTCCTGCTTTGCGCCCCGGGCGCCGCCTTCGCGCAGGCGGAAACCGCGCCCCCTCCCGAGGAAATCGCGCAGGTCGCGTTCAGTGCCGATCAGCTCATCTACGACGAGAATGCCGATACCGTCACCGCGACCGGCGACGTCCGAATGAACCGGGAAGGCTATAATCTTCGCGCCGACAGCGTCGTCTGGTCTCGAACGACCGGCGAAGTGCGGGCGATCGGCGACGTCCGCGTGATCAGCCCCGCCGGCGACATCGCCTATGGCGACAGCGTCGTCCTGGAAGACAATCTGCGCGATGGAATCGTCGAGAATCTCCTGCTCGTGCTCGAAGATGGCGGGCGACTCGCGGCGATCCAGGCACGGCGGGAAAATGGCCTCACCATCCTCGATCGGGCCGCCTACACGCCCTGCGCCGTCGTCACGCCCGAAGGCTGCCCGAAGGATCCGACCTGGCAGATCAATGCCGTGCGGGTGGTGCACGATCCGGTCAGGCATCGAATCTCCTATCAGGGCGCCACTCTCAACCTGTTCGGAATGCCGGTTCTCGGCCTTCCGGGCCTGTCTCATCCCGATGGCAGCCAGGGCGGTGGAAGCGGCCTGCTCGTTCCTGAGGTTCGATTCAGCCGAAGGAACGGGCTCGAGCTGAGCGTCCCTTATTATCTGCGCCTCGCGCCCAATCGCGACGCTACGTTCACGCCCCATGTCTATTCCGACGTGCTTCCGATGCTCGAGGCCGAATATCGTCAGTTGACCTCGCTCGGCGCGTTCCAGCTGCGCGGCTACGTCACCCACGGTTCGCGCCTGGAGCTGGATCCGCTCGCTTTGCCCGCTCCCGGCGGAAACGAGGGCTGGCGCGCCTATCTCGAAGGCAATGGGCGATTTCAGCTGAGCCCGGCCTGGAGCATCACCGGGTCCGCCCGCTATGTCACCGACCGGACCTTCCTGAGGCGCTACGACATTTCCCGCGACGACCGGCTGCGGTCGATGATCAATGCCGAGCGGATCGGCACCGACAGCTATATCTCGATCGCCGGATGGGCCTTCCAGGGCCTTCGGATCACCGACGTCAGCGGCCAGCAGCCGATCGCCCTTCCCGCCATCGACGCCCATTGGCGCCTTCCGGAATCCTATTTCGGCGGCCGCGTCGAGCTTCAGGCGAACAGCCTGGCCATTCTTCGTCCCGAAGGCCAGGACAGCCAGCGCGCCTTCGCCAGCGCGCGCTGGGACCGGCGAAGCATCACCTCGCTCGGACAGGAACTGACTCTTACCGCTTATGCTCGCGGCGATCTGTATCACGCCAACGATACCGGCCTGACCCAGACCATCATCTATCGCGGCACCGAAGGCTGGAGCGGCCGATTCATCGGCGCGCTCGCGGCGGACCTGCGCTGGCCGCTCGTCGGCGAGTTCCTGAACGGCACCCAGCGATTGACCCCGCGGCTCCAGTTCGTCGCTTCGCCGCCGACCGAGAATATGGACATACCAAATGAGGATGCCCGATCGGTCGAGCTCGAAGATTCCAACCTGTTCGCGCTCAACCGCTTCCCCGGCTATGATCGCTGGGAGGACGGGCTCCGGGTCACCTATGGGGCGGACTGGGCCGCGGACCTTCCGGGAGTCTCGATCCGCGCCAATATCGGCCAGAGCTACCGGCTCAACACCCGGGCGACGATCCTTCCGCCGGGCACCGGCCTGTCCGACCGTTTTTCGGACTTTGTCGGCCGGACCAATGTCCGTGTCGGCCGCCGGGTGAACCTGGTCCACCGATTCCGCCTCGACAAGGACAACCTCGCCATCAGGCGCAACGAGATCGATGCCGTCATCGGCGGTCGCCAGACCTATGCCACGATCGGCTATCTCCGTCTCGACCGCGACATCGATCAGTCGATCGAGGACCTTCGCGACCGGGAGGAAGTCCGCTTCGGCGGCCGGGTTCGATTCGCCCGCTACTGGTCGGTGTTCGGCTCGACCGTCGTCGACCTCACCAATCGCGACGAGGATCCGCTGTCCCTGGCGGACGGGTTCGAGCCGGTGCGCCACCGCCTCGGCATCCTCTATGACGACGAATGTATCGAGCTCGGGCTTACCTGGCGGCGCGATTATGAGACGACCGGCGATGCCAGCCGAGGCAATACCTTCCTGATCCGGGTGGCGCTCAAGAATTTGGGGCGCTAAGGGTCCCACTCGCAACCCAGAGGGTGACGCGTGCTTCGGGCGCGGAAATGGTGTCCATTTGCAATGAGGCCGCTAAGCTGCGGTTCAGCAATAGTTCGGCAGGATAGGGGCCTGCTTTCATTGGAGGAATGATGAAGCTCGCTAGGTATTCAGGGGCGGCGGTTGCGCTTGCCGCGTCACTTCTGTCGGTCGTTGCCGCGGCCCAGACGGGGGCGACGTCCGGCCTCAACATTCCCGACAGCGTTCAGTTCGTCGGCCAGCAGGATCCGGGCGTCCGCAAGGCGACCGCGATCGTCAATGGCGCCGTCATCACCGAGAGCGATATCGATCATCGCCTGGCCCTGATCCTCGACGCTCAGCAGGTCGAGCTGCCGCCCGAGGAAATCCAGCGATTCCGCGCCCAGGTGTTCCGCGGCCTGATCGACGAGGTCCTCCAGATCCAGGCGGCCGCCCAGCAGGAAACCCCGGCCGAGGAGAGCGAGGTCACCCGGGTCTTCGAGACGGTCGCTCAGCGCAACGGACATACTCCGGCCAGTTTCATCACCTATCTTCGTTCGATCGGCTCCTCGGAGCGATCGCTGAAGCAGCAGATCCGCGGCGAGATCGCCTGGCGGGCCGTTCTTGGCCGCAACGTCGAGCCGTTCGTCACGGTCGGCGAGGACGAGGTCCAGGCCATCATCGACCGGCTCAACGCTGCTCGTGGCACCGCCGAATATCAAGTGGCCGAAATCTTCATTTCCGCCACTCCGGAAACGGCCGCCGAGGCCCGGGCGAACGCGATGCGAATCGTCGAGCAAATCCGCGCCGGCGCCTCCTTCCAGGCTTATGCGCGCCAATTCTCGGAAGCGTCGACGGCGGCGCTCGGCGGCGCCCTCGGCTGGGTCCGCGCGGAGCAGCTTCCGCCGGAGCTCAGCTCGATCGTCACCCAGATGCCGGTCGGCGCGATCAGCGAGCCGATCCAGGTTCCCGGCGGCTATTCGATCGTCGCTCTGGCCGATGCACGGCAGATCCTGATGGCCGATCCACGCGACGCGGTTCTCAGCCTGATGCAGATGTCGATCGCCTTGCCGGCCGGCGCCGGCGAGCGCGAGATGAATGCCCGCGCCCAGCAGTTGGTACAGGCCACCCAGACCCTTGGCGGCGGCTGCGGCCGTGCAGCCGAGGTGGCCCAGTCGATCGGGGCCGAACTGGTCTCGAACGACCAGGTCCCGGTGCGCCAGCTCCCGCCACCGCTCCAGCAGGCCCTCCTTGCCCTGAACCTTGGCCAGGCGACGTCCCCGCTGGGATCGACCGAGCGGGTCAGCGTCCTCATCCTTTGCGGCCGCGACGATCCTCAGCAGGTCAACATGCCGACGGCCGAGGACATCGAGGCGCGCCTGAACGAGGAACGGGTCGGGCGCCGCGCCCAGCGTTATCTTCGCGACCTTCGCCGCGACGCAGTCATCGACTATCGCTGACATGACCGACACCCCGCTCGCGGTTTCGCTCGGCGACCCCGCGGGGATCGGGCCGGAGGTCATCGCCAAGAGCTGGGAAGCGCGGTCGGCGGAAAGTCTACCGCTCTTCTTCGCGGTCGGTGACATGGCGGCGATCCAGGCGGTCTGGGACGGGCCCGTCGCGGCCGTGGCCGATCCCAACGAAGCGGGACGCTGCTTCGAAGACGCGCTTCCCGTCATCACCGTCGCCAATTTCGGCGCCGATCCCGGCACGCCGGATCTGGTCGGCGCCCGGACCGCGCTGGATTCGCTTGAGCTGGCCGTGGGCCTGGCCCGATCGGGCGCCGCTTCGGGAGTCGTGACCGGCCCGGTCTCCAAGGCCCAGCTTTATGCTGTCGGCTTCGCCCATCCCGGCCAGACCGAGTTCGTCGCCGAACGCTGCGGAGTCGCCGGCGATCTCGTCGCGATGATGCTTGCGGGGCCGACCTTGCGGGTGATCCCCGTCACGACCCACATTCCTCTGGCGGAAGTGCCGGAGGCGCTCACCGTCGAACGGATCGTCAGCAAGGGGCGAGCGGCGATTCGTGGGCTCCAGCGGCAATTCGGGATCGAAAGCCCGCGGATCGCCGTCGCCGGCCTCAACCCGCATGCGGGCGAGGAAGGGGCGCTCGGGCGTGAGGAGATTGACGTCATCGCTCCGGCGATCGAGCGACTGAGGGACGAGGGGGCGAATGTCGCAGGCCCCTACCCGCCCGATATCATGTTCAACGACCGTCACCGGCGCGACTATGACGCGGCCCTGTGCATGTACCACGATCAGGGCCTCATCCCCCTCAAGACCCTCCATTTCGACGAGGGCATCAACGTCACGCTGGGTCTGCCGATCGTTCGAACCTCGCCCGATCACGGCACCGCCTTCGACATTGCAGGGAAGAATCTCGCCAATCCCGGCGCGATGATCGCGGCGATCCGAACCGCCGGCGAGTGCGCCCGGCGGCTCGCTTCGGCGTGAGTCCCGGCGGCAGGCGCCCGCTGCCGGCGCTGCCGGCGCTTCGCGAGGTGATCGCCCGTCACGGACTGAGCGCGTCGAAGGCGCTCGGCCAGAATTTCATCCTGGACGAACAGTTGCTCGATCGGATCGCCCAGGTGCCCGGTCCGCTCGACAACGAGCAGGTCTATGAGGTCGGGCCTGGACCGGGCGGGCTGACCCGGGCGCTGCTTCGGACCGGCGCCGCGGTGGTAGCGGTCGAACGCGACCGCCGCTGTCTGACGCCGCTGGGGGAATTGGCCGAGGCTTCGGACCATCGACTGAGGATCATCGAGGGCGACGCGACGAAAATCGACGAGCCCCGGCAGATCGGGCCGGCCCACATCGTCTCCAATTTGCCCTACAATGTCGGGACGGCATTGCTCGTCCGCTGGCTCGGCGGCGAAAGCTGGCCGCCCTGGTGGAAATCGCTGACCCTGATGTTCCAGCTCGAAGTCGCCGAGCGGATTGTCGCCCGGCCCGGAACCTCGGCCTACGGCCGGCTCGCCGTCCTCGCCCAATGGCGGTCGGAGCCGAAACTGGCGATGAAGGTCCATCGCTCCGCCTTCGTCCCGCCGCCGAAGGTGATGTCGGCGGTCATCCACATCGTCCCCAAGGCTCAGCCGGAAGGGGTAAAGGCGGCAGTCATCGAGCGGCTGACGGCGGCCGCCTTCGGACAGCGGAGGAAGATGCTCCGCAGATCCCTGGCGTCGCTGCCGGGTGCGCTTGAGGCGCTCGAGCGGCTCGGTATCGACTCCGAGCGGCGCGCGGAAACGCTCCGGATCGAGGAATTCGTCGCCATTGCCCGTGAGATCGAAGGCTAGACCTTGATCGGTTCAGGCTGATCAGCCTGAAGCGTGAATCAAGGTCTCAACTATCGAATCGAGCGCCCTCTCCCGAGCCGTCATCAGCGAAATCGGACCGCGAAGGGTCGCGACTTTAGTTGCTCTGCGGCTGAGGGATCGGCGGAGCCGCTTCCGGGCGCTGGGCGGCGAGAGCTTCGGCGGGTGGACCGCGCTCGATCACGGCAGCGAGCTGCTGCGCCTGTGGGCAGGGCTCGCCGCACAAGGTCCGGAGCTGCTCCAGGTTGCGGCGCGCGCGGTCGACGGCGCCACGCTGGACGAAGGCCTCGCCCTGTCCGGCAAGGGCGTTGATGTCGGTCGGCTCCATCCGGAGCGCCTCGCCATAGTGGCGGATGGCCTTCCCCGGCAGGCGCTGCGCCTGAGCTACCCGGCCAAGAGCGATATAGGCGCCGCGGTTGCGCGGATCGATTGCCAGCGCCGTCTCGAGGAGATCGATCGCTTCGCTATGCTGGCCGGCGGCGCTGAGCCCCCTCGCCTGCTCGACCAGGGCGACCGATTGCGGGTCGATCTGGTCGTCCGGGCGCTGCCCGTAACCGGCACTCGCCATCGTGGCCGTCGCGATCGCCAGGGAAAGGGCGATTGGCAGGAGGCGCATCAGTAACTCCATATTCTGTCGCCGAGGCGTCTATCATGGGCGACGCCAGCGCGCGACGAAAAAGCCGTCGGTTCCATCCCGGGCCGGGCTGAGAAGCAAGCCCGATCCGGCGACACGTCCCGCGGTCATAGGCAAGCTCTCAGGAACCAGCGATGAACGACGCTCGAAGGCGTCCGCCTGTTCCCTCCCTTCTTCGGCAAGAAGCGAGCAGACGGCATAGACGAGCCGCCCACCGGGACGGAGAAGTCCCGCGGCGAGATCGAGCAAGCGCGCCTGGAGCGAGACCAGCCGCTCCAGTCGCTCCGGCGTGATCCGCCAGCGTGTCTCCGGGTTGCGCCGCCAGGTGCCCGTTCCCGAACAGGGCGCATCGACGAAGACGAGGTCGGCGAAGCCTGCGACATCCGCCAAGGCCTCGCTCTCCCGGCCGGGATCGAGAAGGCGAGTCTCGGCGATCGTCACTCCGGCGCGCTCGAGGCGCGGCCGGATCCGGGCCAGTCGCGCCCGGTCGGTGTCGGTGGCGAGGATCCGGCCCTCATTTCCCATCTCCGCGGCGAGAGCGAGAGTCTTGCCGCCGGCGCCGGCGCAGAGATCGATGACCAGCATGCCGGCCTTTGCTTCGCTGCCGAGGCAGAGAAGCTGGCTGCCTTCATCCTGAACTTCGACGAGCCCGCCGAGCCAGGCCTGGCTCTGAATCACGTTGGATCCCTCGGGCAGCCGAAGCCCGATCGGCGAATGCGGAGTGGGCGCCGCTTGCGGGAAGGCCTCCAGCGCCGAGTCGATCGGGCCGCGCAGGCGATTGACGCGAAGATCCAGGGGCGCCCGCTCGAGCAGGGCCGGAATCTCCTCCTCGGAGATCAAGGGGTCGAGACGCGGCCGAAGCCAGAGCGGCACCGCCAAAGGCTCGGCGGCCGGTTCGTCCGGCTCGATCAGGCGCGGACCGTGAGTCGAACCATCGAAGCTGGCGCGGAGCGCGGGCTCCTCGGCGGCCAGGCCGAGCAAAGCAGCCCGTCCGGAAATGGGCTCGGCAAAGGCGCGGATCGCCCGAAAAACCAGCTCGCGGACGGCTCGGCGATCCTTCGAGCCGGCATAGCGCCTCGACTTGAAGTAGCGCGCGACGACGGTGTCGGCGGCGGCCGCGCCCTCGCGCGCCGAACGGATGACCTCGTCGACGATCTCGATCGCGGCCTGGACTCGCGCGGCCGGAGTCATCGGCCGGGCCTAGCGAGTCGGATAGTTGGGCGCCTCGCGGGTGATGTCGACGTCGTGGACATGGCTCTCGCGAAGGCCGGCATTGGTGATCCGGACGAACTGCGCCTTCTGGAGATCGGCGATCGTCTGCGCACCGGTATAACCCATCGCCGCCTTCACTCCGCCGACGAGCTGGTGGATCACGTCCTTGGCGTGGCCCTTATAGGCCACCTGGCCTTCGATTCCCTCGGGGACCAGCTTGAGCTGGTCCTTGATGTCCTGCTGGAAATAACGATCGGCGGAGCCGCGCGCCATCGCGCCCACCGATCCCATGCCGCGATAGGATTTGTAGGCGCGCCCCTGATAGAGGAAGGTTTCGCCCGGCGCTTCCTCCGTGCCGGCGAGCAGGGAGCCAATCATCACCGCCGAAGCGCCGGCAGCCAGGGCCTTGGCGATGTCGCCGCTGGTCCTGAGACCGCCATCCCCGATGATCGGGGTCCCGCTCTTCGCCGCTTCGTCCGCCGCGTCCATGATCGCGGTCAGCTGCGGCACGCCGACTCCGGCGACGACTCGGGTCGTGCAGATGGAGCCGGGGCCGATTCCGACCTTCACCGAATCCGCGCCGGCGCCGATCAGCGCCTTTGCCGCTTCCCGGGTGGCGACGTTGCCGGCCATCACCTGAACCGTGTTCGAGCCGCGCTTGATCCGTTCGACCGCGGTCGCGACCTCGCGATTATGGCCGTGAGCGGTGTCGATGACGATCAGGTCGCATTCGGCGTCCATGAGCGCTTCGCTGCGCTCGAAGCCCTTGTCGCCGACCGTGGTTGCGGCCGCTACCCGAAGCCGCCCGGCCGCATCCTTGGTCGCTTCCGGATAGGTGACCGCTTTCTCGATATCCTTGACCGTGATGAGGCCGATGCAGCGGCCGTTCTCGTCGACCACGAGCAATTTCTCGATCCGGCGCTGGTGAAGCCTTCGCCGAGCCTCTTCCTGGGTGACTCCGGGGCCGACCGTGACGAGATCGTCGCTGGTCATCAGCTCCGCGACGGGCTGGCGTGGATTCTCGGCGAAGCGGACGTCGCGATGAGTGAGGATGCCGACGAGCCGGCCGTCCTTCTCGGTGATCGGAATTCCGGAGATTCGATGCCGGGCCATCAGCTCGAGCGCCTCGGCGAGCGTCTGGTCCGGAGTCATGGTGATCGGATTGACGACCATGCCGCTTTCGAACCTCTTCACGGCGCGAACCGCGGCCGCCTGCTCGTCGATCTCCATGTTGCGGTGAAGCACGCCCATGCCGCCGAGCTGCGCCATGACGATCGCCATGTCCGCCTCGGTGACGGTGTCCATCGCCGACGAGAGGATCGGGATGTTGAGGCTGATCTCGCGCGTTACCCGGCTTCGCGTGTCCGCCTGGCTTGGAAGGACGCTGGACTCGGCCGGCTTGAGCAGGACGTCGTCGAAGGTCAGGCCCAGCGGAATGTCCATATAGCGGCTGTCGCTGCTCATCGCCGTCAACCGCGGGGCCGCTGGTAGACGGCCGGATCGGCGAGTCGCCGCGCCAGGGTCACCATCAGATTGGCGTCCTCGGCAGCGCCTTCCAGCTGGATCCCGTCAACCTCGTCGTCGGGCTGGTGATAGCTGCTCTGGAGGAAGGAGCCCAGGACGCTCATGTCCGAGAAGGAACCGCTGAGCATGATCGTCGGGATACCCGCCTGGTTGAGCTTCCAGCCGTCCTGACGCTGGACCATCACGTTCGCCTCGTCGTCGACGTCGAGCTGCCGGCCCGCGGAGCGGATCGTGGCGTCGACGACCCGGTCGAGCGCCGGGGAAATGCCTCGGCCGATCATCGCCACCGGCAGGCCGGCGCGGTGGATCGCGACGCTGTCCATGTTGATCGCGGCGACGATCGACTCGGCGGGAACGACCGGATGGGCCGCGAAATATTCCGCGCCGAGAAGGCCCTTCTCCTCGGCGGTGGTGGCCAGGAACAGGATGTCACGAGCGGGGCGTGGCGCGACCGCAAGCCGTCCCGCGAGCTCGATCAACGTCGCGATGCCGCTGGCATTGTCGACGGCGCCATTGCAGATCCGGTCGGTTATCCCTTCCGGCCTGCAAATCCCCTCATGATCCCAGTGACTGAGGAAGAGCAGGCTTTCGCCGCTATTGGCGCTGCCGCGGAGTCGCCCGACGACATTGTTGGTGACGAAGCGATTGACGTTGGTCGTCACGTCCATCGACGCCCGAAGCGGCAAGGCGACGGCGCGGAAGGATGAGCCCGGCTGGTCGTTGAGCAGCCGCCCGAGGTCACCGCCGGCGGCGCCGAGCAATCGCTGAGCGGCAGTCAGGTGCATCATCCCGGTAAGTTCGGCCACAGCCGCGCTTTCCAGCTGGGTTGTGCCCTGGCCGGCAAAGGCGCCGGTCACACGCTGCCACGGCATCGAGCCGATGATGGCGATCACGGCCGCGGCACCGGCGTCGGTCACCGCCTGCCGGCGCTCGACGAGCGACGGGAAACCCTCCACCTGCGGCCCTTCGAGCAGGATGAGGACGACCGCGCCGCGAACGTCGATCCCGGCGAGCTGGTCGATTCCGCGTTCGGGCATTCGCGCGCCGTGGCCGGCGAAGATGACCGGGGCATCGACGATCCGCTCCGATTCGTCCTTGCCGATCAGCATGATCTCGTCGTCGGCGAATTGGAGGGCGCGCCCGTTCGCCGACCAGCGGACCTGATGCCGGCCCGGTGAGCGCTCGACCAGGGGCACGGGCTGGAACCAGCCGCCATTCGCTCCCGCCGGCTCGAGACCTCGCGCCTGGAACTGCTCGACGATGTACCTCGTCGTCAGCGCTTCCCCTTCGGTGCCCGGCATCCGGCCCTGATATTCGTCGCTTGCGAGCACTCGGATGTGTCTCGCCAGATCGTCGGTGCCGATCGGCGGCGTCGACTGGGCGGCAAGCGGCGTTGAAAGGAGAAGGAGGAGCGGCGCGGTGGCGCGGATCGTGTGCGAGAACATGGCGCTGCTTAAGGAGCGTCCCCTTCGCTGGCAAGAGATTCGGGCTGGCGACGCGCCTTGGCGAGCAGAGTCCGCGCCTCGTCGACATGCATCGCCTCGATCATCCGGCCTTCGTGCCGTTCGGCGCCGCCTGTGGCGGCCTCGATCAGCCTGACTGCCCGGGCGAGTTCGGCCTCGGTCGGCGCGAATGCGCGGTTCGCCGCTTCTATCTGGCTCGGATGGATCACCGACTTGCCGTCGAAGCCGAAGGCACGGCCCTGGTCGCATTCGTCGACCAGCCCCGAATCCGCCTCGAGCCGGTTATAGACTCCGTCGAAAGCGGGCACTCCGGCCGCTCGGGCGGCAAGGACGATCCGCTGAAGCGCATAGATCAGGCCAGGGCGCCCCGGGTTGAACGGCACGCCGAGGCTTGCGGCGAGGTCGTTGGTGCCGGCGATCAGGCCGCGAGTCGCTGGAGCGATGGTCGCAGCGTCCACCACGGCGCGCGGGCTTTCGATCATTGCCAGGATCGGCTTGCCGGTCAGCCAGCCCGCGTCGGCGACCTGCTTGGCGCTTTCCGCCTTCGCCAGAACGACGAAGTCGGCCGAGGCGCGGCGAATGCAGACGACGTCCTGGCCGTAATAAGCGGTTCCGAACGGGTTGATCCGAATCGCCACCGGCCGGCCGCCGAAGCCGCTCGCGGCCGCGGCCAGAGCGGCTTCACGGGCGCTCGCCTTGTCCTCCTCGCGCACCGAATCCTCGAGGTCGAGGATGATCATGTCGGCGTCGAGCGTCGAGGCTTTCTCGATCGCCCGAGGGTTCGATGCCGGGAGGAACAGAAGCGAGCGGCACAGGCGAAGATCGGTCATTTCGGCCCTTCCGATTCTGCTTGGATGCGGAGACCTTTCCCTACATGATATTCACCTCCGCGGAGGGGAGGAAATCTCATGGGTCTCGGAATCGCCATCATCCTCGCATTCGTGCTCCTGTACCTGTTCGGGAGCGTGAAGATCGTTCGCCAAGGTTTTCAATACACGATAGAATATTTCGGCCGCTACACGACGACGGCGCGCCCTGGCCTCAATTTCTATCCCGTCTTCTTCTATCGTGTCGGCCGCAAGGTGAACATGATGGAGCAGGTTCTCGACATTCCCGGCCAGGAGATCATCACCAAGGACAATGCCATGGTCTCGACCGACGGCGTCGTCTTCTTCCAGGTGCTCGACGCCGCCAAGGCCGCTTACGAGGTCTCCGACCTCTATCTGTCGATCATGCAGCTCACCACCACCAACCTTCGAACCGTGATGGGATCGATGGATCTCGACGAGACCCTGTCCAAGCGCGACGAGATCAACGCCCGCCTTCTTTCCGTGGTCGACCAGGCCACCGAGAGCTGGGGCGTGAAGATCACCCGAGTCGAGATCAAGGACATCCGCCCGCCCGCGGACATCGTCAACGCGATGGGCCGGCAGATGAAGGCCGAGCGTGAGAAACGCGCCGTGATCCTCGAATCCGAAGGCAGCCGAGCCTCCGCCATTCTTCGCGCCGAAGGCGAGAAGCAGGCGCAGATCCTCGAAGCCGAGGGCCGGCGCGAGGCCGCCTTCCGGGACGCCGAAGCGCGCGAGCGAGAGGCCGAGGCCGAGGCGAAGGCGACCCAGATGGTGTCGGACGCGATCGCCGGCGGCAACGCCCAGGCGATCAACTATTTCATCGCTCAGAAATATGTCGAAGCCGTCTCCGCTTTCGCCCACTCGCCCAATGCGAAGACGATCCTGTTCCCGGTCGAGGCGACCCAGTTGATCGGCACCCTCGGCGGCATTGGCGAGCTCGCCCGTGAGGCCCTTGCGGGGCGTGAAGGCGAGCCGCAGTCGCTTCCGCGGCGCGGCCCGTTCGAAGGAGGCCAGGGGTGAGCCCGTTCGGAATAGACGATCATTGGTGGTGGCTGATCGCCGCGGCGCTGCTCGGCATCTTCGAGGTCTTCCTCCCCGGCATCTTCCTCGTCTGGATGGCCGCCGCGGCGGCGCTCACCGGGATCATCGCCGCCTTGCTGCCGATCTCTCTGCCCTTCCAGCTTGCCATCTTCGGCCTGCTGGCGATGGCGGCGGTGTTCGGCGGGCGGCGCCATTATGATCGCAATCCCGTCGAAAGCAGCGATCCGCGGCTCAACGACCGCATCGCAAGATTGGTCGGCCAGCAGGTGACGGTCATCGGTGCGATCGAACATGGCGAGGGCCGGGTGAAGGTCGGCGACAGCGTCTGGAGCGCCCGCGGCCCGAACGCGCCGGTCGGAAGCCGGGTGACGATCACCGGCGCCGAGGGCGGATGCCTGCTCGTCGGCCCAGCGGCGACGCTTCCGCCGGCCGAGGGAAAGCAAAGCGGCGAGCTGGCCTGAACGCGGGAGCCGGATTCCGGGCGCCGAGCTTCAGTTTCGCGAGGAACTCGTCGCGTGTGGCGGCGGAGCTCGTCCTCCCGGCCCGTCCCGATCAGGCTCCACCCATCCGAGCCGCGCCTCTTTCGAGAACAGCCGTTCCTGGCTGTACAGGTTCAAGGGCCAGTCTCTTCGCCCTTCGGGCGCCAGCAACAGCTGGTTGACCCGTTCCGCAAGCCCCTGCCCTTCGCTTCGCGCCAAGGCCGCCCGGACCGCCTGGATGGAGATCTGGGTGATCGTTTCGTGATAGCCTTCACTGTCGCTGTTCACTCCGCCGACGCTCTCGTTGAATCGGCGAATGAGAGCCGGAAGGTCGCGTTCGGCCAGAATGTCAGGCCGTTCGAGGATGATCCACGCGCAGGTGGCGAGATGCGCCTCGTGGGTCCAGGCGGCCCTCGGCAAAGTGCATTCGAGGAAGCCGAGACCGATCCGCCGGATCTCGCCATCGTCGGCCAAGAGGCGGGGTTCATGATCCATGACATGTCTCCAAAACGAAGGGAGCGCGCCGGCTCTCGCCGACGCGCTCCCGAAGAGCTTCACTGACAGAAAGGTCAGACGGCGGGGACGATCGCTTCCTGACGCGCTTGAACATCTTCCCCGGCCGAGCGCGGGGCGGCATCGAGCACGGCCCCGTCGACATGATCGGCGAACTTAGCGAAATTGTCGTTGAACAGCTTCACCAGCCTGGCGGCGGTGGCGTCATATTCGGCGCCGTCGGCCCAGGTGGCACGAGGATCGAGGATCTTCGAATCGACGCCGGGAACGCTGACCGGCACGTCGAAGCCGAACCAGGGATCCTTGCGGAACGAGACCGACTTGAGGCTGCCGTCGAGAGCAGCGTTCAGCAAGGCCCGGGTGACCTTGATCGGCATCCGGCTGCCGACGCCATATTTGCCGCCGGTCCAGCCGGTATTGACCAGCCAGCAATCGACTCCGCCCTTGGCGATCCGCTCCTTGAGGAGATTGCCGTAGACCGAGGGGTGACGAGGCATGAACGGCGCGCCGAAGCAGGTCGAGAAGGTGGCCTCCGGCTCGGTGACGCCGATCTCGGTGCCGGCGACCTTGGCGGTGTAGCCCGACAGGAAATGGTACATCGCCTGCTCGGGCGTCAGCCGGGCGATCGGCGGAAGCACGCCGAACGCGTCCGCGGTCAGGAAGATCACGTTGCGAGGAACCGGCCCCATATTCTCGGCGGAGGAATTGGGAATGAAATCGATCGGGTAGGCGCCGCGGGTATTCTCGGCGAGGCTGTTGTCGTCGAGATCGAGCTCGCGAGTGACCGGATCGATGACGACATTCTCGAGAACGGTGCCGAAGCGCTTTGTCGTCGCGTAGATCTCCGGCTCCGCCTCGGGCGAAAGCCGGATCATCTTCGCGTAGCAGCCGCCTTCGAAATTGAAGACGGCGGTGTCCGACCAGCCATGTTCGTCATCGCCGATGAGCGTTCGGCTGGCATCGGCGGAAAGGGTCGTCTTGCCGGTCCCCGACAGGCCGAAGAAGATCGCGGTGTCGCCGTTCGGGCCGATATTGGCGGAAC
>CAMPIH010000034.1 GCA_946886275.1 uncultured Sphingosinicella sp. | reverse complement strand
CGAGCGAGGAGATGTTTCGGCAGACCGACCTTCAGATCGCGGCGATCGGCTGGCTGGGCCAGCACCGCCTGTTTGCGGCCATGGCCGAACGTTTCCCGGACCGGGTCCGGACGCTCGACAGCGAAATCTTCCTGGGTGACGTCGAGGAGACTCTCACCCGCCTCGGCCGCTTCTTCGATCTGGACCTCGACCCGGCCGCCCTCGCCGGAAGCGAGGCCTTCAAGCGACACTCCAAGGATGGCGCCGCGTTCAGCGCCGAGGAGCGAAAGGCCGACCAGCGTGACGCGGTGTCGGTTCACTCCGAGGAGATCGACAAGGTAGCGACGTGGGCCGAGACCGTCGCCGCCAGCGCCGGTCAGCCGCTTCAGCTTCCGCGGCCGCTGCTCGATTAGCCCGCGGCCGGCGCGGTCCCGAAAGCCGCGGCGCTGCTGCCCGCGGCGTGGCCGAGCCTATCGCAACGGCCGCGTCGGCGTCAGGGCGTCCATCTGTGGTCACGGATCCAGCGGCTGGCGAGAAGCTTGGTGCCACGCTCGACCGGAAGGCCGGCATGTTGCGACATCGGGTCGATATTGCCGTCAGGAAGGGCGTTGACGAACTGGAGCGCGTCGCCCTTCCTCCCCTTCACCTTGAGGTCCGCCTTCACGAAGCAGGTCTCGCCGCCCTCATAATCGTGATTCAGATAGACCAGGGCGGTCTGGGACCGCTGATTGTCGGACCTTTGCACGAAGTCGAAATGGCTTCGATATTGCTGTCCGGGACGGTAGCGCAGGATCTGAAGCGCCTCGCCCTGCTCCGCCGTGGTTCCTGTCGCTGCGGCCAGGCGACGATTGAGCGCGTGAACGGCCGGGTCCTCGATCTGCCAGTGGATGGTGGAGGCATCGGACGTGCGGATCGGGTCCCGGACCAGCCGCCGCTGGGCGTCATAGACGGTGGAGGGCATGTAGCCGGGCTCCGCCAGCTTGACGAGATAATCGCATTCGGCGCCCGAGAAGAGCCGTGGGAGCAGGACGACGACCGGTGAATCGCTGAGCGGCTCGCGCTCCGCTGGCGATAACGGGTCGCCCTTCTCATCGATCTTCATGCGCTCGAGCAGCTTCAAGGCCTCGCGACGGCGGGGATCGGTCCGCGCTTCCTTGGCCAGCCGCCGGAGCGCCAGTGGCCAATCACGATCGCCGGCCACCCCGTTGGCAAGCAGGTTGGTATAGGTGGCAGCCGCCCGGGCGTGGCCGAGCTCGCCCGCGCGTCGATAGAGGTCGCGCCCTTGGACCGGGTCCTGGGGCACCATTCCCCCGCGCCATTTCATCTCCGCCAAAGTGAAGACGGCTTCGGGATCGCCCAGAGCGGCAACCTGGTTGACGAGAAGAACCGCCTCGGCGTTCCGCCCCGCCTCCGACAAGGCGAAGGCCTGGGCGAGCAGGGGATGTCGGCGCTGCATGCGATTCCTATGCCAGCAAATGCAGAGGTCAGCCAGTTGAGCGCGCACGCCCGCAAGGCGTGGCGGACAAAGAAAAGGGGCGGACCCGAAGGCCCGCCCCTGAACTGTCTCGGTTCGTTTCCGCTTAGAAGCGGATGCGAGCCGAAGCGACGTACCGGCGACCCAGCGCGTCGTAGGTCGACGGGAAGGTGTTGCCGCTGTTGAACGTCGTCGAAGCGGCCTCGCCACCAACCAGCGGCGGCTCCTTGTCGAGCAGGTTCTGGACCGCCAGCGTGATGGTCAGATGCTCATCCACGGCGAACCGGGTCGTCAGGTCGAAATAATCGCGAGCCGAGATGCGGTTGAAGTTGACCTGCTGGCCAGCCACGGGGCCGGTGTCGGGGCCGAGAGTGCCCTCGAAGAGCGGCGTCAGACCCGTTTCGTAACGGACTCCTGAGATGTGCCTCCACAGCAGCGACACGTCGACATCGCCGAAGCTCAGCGTCGTGCGCTGCGACCACATCCATTCGGGGTTCGGCTGGCCGCAATTGGCGCTGTAGAAGCCGACGCAGTCACGGTTCACGCCGGTCGGAACCGCCCGGAACTTCGATTCATCGGTCCAGTTGAGGACGAGACCGAGGTCGAGGCCGGCGAAGCCGAGATCACGCGAATAGTTCGCGATGAAGTCGATGCCGCTGGTTTCCAGGGTGCCCAAGTTGGACAGGGTGCTCGGCAGACCCGGAGTGTCCGCCGGATCGCCGCTGAGGCCGCCGGTGAACGGATTACGCCGGATTCCCGTGCAGCCTTCGGTCGTCGAAGCACCGGCAGGCGGGCTCAGCGGGTTCTCACCGAAGCAGATGTCGAGCACGTCGTCCGGGGTCGGCGAGGTGATCGCTCCCGAAATCTTGATGTGATAATAATCGATCGACATCGACAGACCCGGGACGAAGTCCGGGTTGAACACCGCCCCCACCGTCCAGCTGTTCGAGGTCTCCGGGCGAAGGTTGAGGTTACCACCGCCGGTGACCTGCGCCTGGCCGGCGATCGGCAGCGGAATCTCGTCGACATTGTCTGGAGTCGCACCCTGAGCCAGGCAGATCGCGCGGAGCTCTCCGGTCGGCGGGGCACGGAAACGCTCGCCTTCATCGTTGATCGACGCGCAGGGATCGTCCGTGAGGTTGGTGAGCACCGTGTTCACCGGCGAGAATAGCTCGCCGATATTGGGCGCACGAACCGCATGGGCGTAGTTACCGCGGAACCTGAGGCCGTCGAACGGCTCCCAGCTACCGCCGACCTTCCAGGTGGTGGTGTTGAAGCCCGGATTGCCCGGCGCATCGATGTTGTAGCTCGAGTAACGGATGCCCGCCTCGACCGTCAGGTCGTTGAAGAACGGCCGGTCCTGAACGAGCGGCAGGATGATTTCGCCGAAGGCCTCATAGACGTTGAAGCCGCCGTCGATGTTCGGGGCCGCGCCGCCGGCGCCGCCGAGATCGCCGCCCTGGGCGAGCGTGTCGGACACCTGCGAAGCGGTATATTCGCGGAACTCGCCGCCGACGGCGAACGCGACCGGCTCGCTCGCGAACGGAACGGTCCAGCCGAGGTCACCGTTGATGGTGCCGCGGGCCTGCGCCAGCGAAACCTTGGTGGCGACGGTGCTGGTGTCGCTGAGGAAATCGATCGCTTCAGGCGTGAAAGAGGCGTTGCCGGTCGCGCCGAACCAGTTGACCGGAACGCAGCCATTCGCCTCGTCGAAGCAGACCGGATTGGCGGCCGTGCCGCCGGCAAGCAGCGACTGGCGCACGCGCGAATTGAGCGTGTAGCCGCCGATGCTCTGAAGCTGGTCCGACTCGCCATATGAGCCGAAGAGATCCCAGTTGACGGATTCGGTGATCCCACCGCGGGCGCCGAGCCGGTAATCAAACACCTGGCTCGTGTAGCTGCTGATGCGCGGACCGACTTCCACGGCGCGGCGTGCGAGGGCCGACTCCACCTGGATATAGCCCGGGTCGCCCGGACGGAGAGCCGGGTTGGCCGCCGTGGCGCAATCCGCCGCGGAGATCTCGAAGCCAGCGCACAGGGTCGCGCGCTGAGCCGCCGTCAGGAACGGATTGTTGATGGGAATGTCGACGCCGATGCCGAACGCGCCCGAAGGAGCGATGATCGTGTCGACCGTGTTCTTCGAGAACAGGCCGCGGGTGTAGAATTCGAGCGCGTCGCTGACTTCGTAATTGGCGGTGCCGTAGATGTTGAAGCGCTCGAAGGGCACCTGGTAGACGTTGAACGGGTTGAAGTTGAAGGCATCGAACGCGGCCGTCGGGCGGAATGCCGTGCCGTCCGCGGTGACCTGGCGGAAGCCGACGCCAGTGAAGACGCGCGACGGAGTCGTCGTTCCGGAACCGCCGGCGGTGCCGGTGGTCGAGCTGATCGTGAACAGGCCGAAGTCGCGGGCGCCCTGATAGACAGGGTCCGACTCCTGGTAGCCGACGCTCAGCACCGCGTTGCCGCGGCCGTCGTCGAAGTTCGCGCCCATGGTGACGTCGGCGCGGAAGGTGTGGCCATCGCCCTGCTCGGTGATCTGGTTCGACAGGTTGACGTCGAGACCGGCGAAATCGCGGCGGGTGATGAAGTTGACAACGCCCGACACCGCGTCGGCGCCGTAGGTAGTGCTCGCACCACCGGTGAGGACGTCGACTCGCTGGATCAGAGCCAGCGGGATGTTGTTGAGATCGACTCGGCCAGCAAGGTCGGCCGGGACGACGCGGACGCCGTCGAGGAGGACGATGTTGCGGTTGGAGCCGAGGCCGCGAAGATTGACGTAGGAGCTACCGCCGTTGCCGTTGTTGACGGCGGAGCCGATCGAGGGAACGGCGCCCGGAAGCTCGCGCAGCAGCTCTTCGGCGACGTTGGCCTGCTGAAGCTCGATTTCCTCTTCGCCGACCGAGTTGACCGGAGCGGTCGCGACCAGGTTCGGGTTCTGAATGAGGGTGCCGGTGATGATGATGGCTTCATCTTCGCCCGGAACGGCCGTTTCGGCGACCGTCTCGGTAGTCTGCGGCTCGACCTGCGCGAAAGCGGGCGAAGCGATCAGAGCGGAGCCAGCAAAGATAGTCGATGCCAGCAGGCGACCCTGAGTGAGCTTGGAACGTTGCATCATTGGTTTGAACCCCCTTAAGCCGCAACGGCGCGGCGCATGGTTGAAAGCCGGACGAAGTGCTTCATCCTTGAGCGTCGGTTATGCGAGCTTGGGTGCCAACACAATTCTCCTGCGTCACAATCCCGTGACAATTCCGGCATCTGTTGCGCCAATGTCACAGTTTGCCGCGGTGGGCCGATGGATCAGGCGGGGGCTCGACAAGCCCCGAGCAGTGGGGGAGAAAGTGGCATGAGATCGAGACTTGCCATCGCCGCTCTGGCGGCCGCCGCCGCCACGCCAGCCCTTGCCCAGGACATTCAGGACGTCACGCCCGAGCGACCGGAGGTGATCGAGCGCATCACGGCCTGCCGCTCGATCGCGGAATCGGCGGAGCGGCTGGCCTGTTTCGACCGCGCCGTCACGGCGCTCGAGGCGGCCGCGGCGGCGCGCGAGATCGCGGTCGTCGATCGGGAACAGGTGCGCCGGGCTCGCCGATCCCTGTTCGGCCTTCGGCTTCCCGACCTTGGTATCTTCGGAGATGATGATGACGAGGGGGAGGACAGCGCCGCGATCCGCGAGATCACGTCGACCATCGCTTCCTTCTACACCGGAGCCGACGGCCGAATGGCATTCGTTCTCGCGGACGGAAGCGTCTGGGTCCAGACCGACGGCCGCCGCCAAAGGCCCAGGCGGGGGGAGCCGATCCGGGTTCGCCGAGGCCCTCTCGGTTCCTATATCGCGAGCATCGACGAACGCGCCGGCGTTCACGTCGTCCGGCAGAGATAGCCGCACTCGGCGGACTCGCTCCGGCAGAGAAAGCTAGGCCTTCGCCTCAGCCTCGAGCGAAGCGGCGGCCGAGGCATAGGCCTCCTGCCGCTCGACGCTCCAGTAGCGAAGCTCGGTCAGCGGTATCGGCTGACCCGTCACGGCGCAAAGCACATAGTCGCCAGGGGTCAGGACCCTGATCGTTCCGGGCAGATAGTGGATCCTGGCCATCCGGCCCTTGCTGCTCATCAACATGGGCCGTCCTTATCACAACAGCTTGGGCTGGTCAGCCTTTCCCCGCGCCGGGCCGCCTCGCGACCGCGGCGGAGAGTCGCCGGCCGCGACGTCGAGCCGGCCGTCGGCGAAGACCAGGCTGAGGCGTTGCGCCTCGCGCGCCGCCTCAGCCGAAACCAGAACCCGGCCGTCGCGATCCTCGACCCGCGCATAGCCGCGTTCGAGCGGCCGGTTCGGGTGAGCCGCTTCGGCAACGCGCCAGAGCGCCTTCAGCCGTTCGCGGGCACGCTGCTCGATCGCGACGAGAAGCCCCGGGCGAAGCGCTCCGCCGGCGTGGCCGAGCTCGCCCCGGGCCCGGTCGAGCCGGCCCCGCAACGCGCGCGGGAGCCTTTCGGCCAGCTCGTCGAGATTCTGCTGCTGAGGCGCCAGCAGCGCCTCCCGCTCCGGCCAGTGGCGGAGGCAGGTGTGGAGCTGCTCCCCGGCCCTTTCAAGCGTTCGGCGGGCACAGCGTTCCGAGCGCCGGCCGAGTTCCCGGACCTGCCCGAGCAGCTCGCTTCGAACCGGGACCGCGATCTCGGCGGCCGCGGTCGGCGTCGGCGCCCGAACGTCGGCGGCGAAATCGCACAGGCTTGTGTCGGTCTCGTGGCCGACGGCGGAGATGACCGGAATCGCCGAGGCGGCGACCGCCCTCACCACCTCCTCTTCGTTGAAGGCCCACAGATCCTCGATCGAACCGCCGCCGCGGGCGACGATGAGCAGGTCGGGCGGGTCGGCAAGCGCGTTGAAGCCGCGGATAGCCGCAGCGATCTGAGCCGCCGCTCCCTCGCCCTGGACCGGGACCGGCCAAAGCCGCACGTGACAGGGAAAGCGGTCCTCGAGGCGGTGGAGGATGTCGCGGATGACGGCTCCGGTCGGCGAGGTCACGACCCCGATCGATCGCGGCGCGAACGGCAGGCGTCGCTTGCGCGCCTGGTCGAACAGGCCTTCAGCGGCGAGCGCTCGCTTCCTCTTGTCGAGCAGGGCCATCAGGGCGCCCTGCCCGGCGAGCTCGAGCCGTTCGACGACGATCTGGTAGCGCGACCGCGCGGGATAGGTGGTGAGCTTCCCGGTCGCGACGACTTCGATCCCGTCCTCGGGCTGGAACCTGAGCGCCGAGGCATTGCCCCGCCAGATCACCGCGTCGATGCAGGCCGATTCGTCCTTCAGGGTGAAATAGCAATGGCCGGAGCCGACCCGCTTGAAGCCGGAAATCTCGCCTCGGACCCGGACATGGTCGAACGCATTCTCGACCGTCCGCTTCAGCGCGGTCGAAAGCTCCGACACGGACAGGGCCGGTGCGTTGTCGCCCGGCATTTCGGTTGCTAACAGCCCCGGGTCGGCCGGAGGATTATCGTCCATGAATGTGTTGCTCATCGGTTCGGGCGGACGCGAGCATGCGCTGGCGTGGAAGCTCGCGCAATCGCCGATGATCGGCCGGCTCTATGCGGCACCGGGCAATCCGGGCATCGCCGAGGAGGCGGAGCTGGTCGAGATCGAGGCCGGCGATCACCGGGCGGTGATCGATTTTTGCAGGCGCCACTCGATCGGGCTCGTCGTGATCGGTCCGGAAGCGCCGCTCGTCGACGGACTGGCCGACAATCTGCGGGCGATGGGCATCCTCGTCTTCGGGCCGAACCGGCTGCCGGCGCAGCTCGAAGGATCGAAGGGCTTCACCAAGGACCTCTGTGCCAAGGCGCGAATCCCGACCGCGCGCTACGCCCGCGCCAGCGACCGTCTCGCGGCCGAGGCGGCGCTTGAGGATTTTCCGCTCCCCGTCGTCATCAAGGCCGACGGCCTCGCCGCGGGCAAGGGCGTGATCATCGCGGCGACGGCAGCGGAGGCCGAGGCGGCTCTGGCGACGATGTTCGACGGCGGCTTCGGCGGGGCCGGCGAAGCGGTCGTCATCGAAGAATTCATGCACGGCGAGGAGGTGAGCTTTTTCGCCCTCGTCGACGGTCAGACGGTGGTGCCGTTCGGCTCCGCCCAGGATCACAAGAGAGTGGGCGAAGGCGAGACCGGGCCCAATACCGGGGGGATGGGCGCGTACAGCCCGGCCTCGATCTTCACTCGCGCTCTCGAGGAGCGAGCGATGGACGAGATCGTGCTTCCGACGGTCCGTGCGCTGGCAGAGTCCGGCACGCCTTATTCCGGAATCCTCTACGCCGGGCTGATGCTTACCGACGAGGGTCCGAAGCTCGTCGAATATAATGTCCGCTTCGGCGATCCCGAATGCCAGGTGCTGATGATGCGGCTGGAGAGCGATCTTCTCGAGCTGATGCTCGCAACCGCCCGCGGAACGCTCGGCCAGGCGCCGGCGCCGGTCTTCTCGAAGGAGAAGGCCCTTACCGTGGTCATGGCGGCGAAGGGCTATCCATCCGAACCGCAGACCGGTGGAGCGATCACCGGACTGGACAAGGCGGCGGAGTCCGGAGCGAAGATCTTCCACGCCGGAACCGCGGTGGAAGACGGCAAGCTCGTCGCAAGCGGCGGCCGGGTCCTCAACGTCACGGGGCGCGCGTCGACCGTTCCCGAAGCGAAGGCCATCGCCTACCAGGCGGTGGACTCGATCGGCTTCCGGACCGGCTTTTGCCGGCGCGACATCGGCTGGCGCGAAATAAAGCGGCTGGCGGGCTGACGGAAAAGGGCCGATCCTGTAGGGCTGGAAAACGCATGACGCGAAGATGGAAAGTGCTGATCGGGTTCGTCGCCGCTCTGGCCGCCGGCTGGATCAGCCACGGCCCGCTCGGCCGCGGCGAAGCCTTTATCGGATCGCTGGAAGCCCAGGCGGCAGCGAAGCTTCGCGAAACGGAGGTCCCCGGGGTCGAGGCGAGGATGAAGCGGCGGCCCTTGCGCCGGATCGCCGTTCTGTCCGGTCCTGCCAATGATTTCCAGCGCGAGGGACAGGGCCTGTTTCCGGGCATCAACGACCGGATAGAGGGGATTCCGGGAGTGGCCGGAATCGAATGGACCAATCCGCCGGAGGCGAATTGATCATGCCTTTGCTCATCGAAACCCTGCTACTCGTCGCCGCCGCCTGGCTGGTCGGACTCGGCATCGGCCGAATGCTGTTCGGGCGAGCGAAGAAGGAAGGATTCCTGTGAGCGGTGAGCGGTCATGATGGCTCTAATCCAGTATAATCTGCCGACTTTGATCGTGGCCCTGCTGATCGGAATCGCCACCGGCTGGTGGGCTTTCGGTCGCAGCGACGCTGGTGCCCCTGCTCGAAAAGAAGAGGATGAAAGCGCGTCATGACCTTCGACTTCAATACTATCCTGGTCGTCATTGCCGTTCTCGCGGTTCTGATCCTCGCCTTCCTGGTGATGCGGCCCCGCCGCGGGGCCGATCGAATCGAGCGGCGCGGCGAGCCCTATGTCGCAAGCCAGGAGCGGCCCTACATGAAAGCGCCGACGGGGGACGGCCCGCAAGGCAACAGCCTCGCCGACGAAATCGCGACCGCGACCACCGACGTCGCCGGCGACGTGCTCAGCACCAATGCCCGGGAGCAATTGCCCGGCGCCCTGGCCAATCCCGACGATCTCACCCGGCTGAAAGGCGTCGGCCAGAAATTCGCGGCTCGGCTGAACGAATTGGGGATCGGCCGCTACGAGCAGCTCGCCGGGTTCAACGAGAACGAGATTGCCGCGCTCGACGAGAAGCTCGGCCCGTTCCGAGGCCGCCTCGTCCGCGACCGGGTCAGCGAGCAGGCGGACTATCTTGCCCGGGGCGATGTCGACGGCTTCGAGGAAAGGTTCGGCAAGCTCACCCATTGAGCAGCGCTGACCCGGGCGAATGCCGTGCCCGTAAAATCCTGTCGAAGGAGCCTGCTCAGCCGCCGCGGCGGCGGTGGACGATCTCGCTCGCAAGCAGCTTGTCGATCTTGCGGCCGTCCATGTCGACGATCTCGAACTGCCAGTTACCGAAATTGAATCGCTCGCCAACCTCAGGGATGTGGCGAAGCACGGACAGTGCGAAGCCGGCGACCGTCGCATAGTCGCGGTCCTCCGGAAGCTTGATGCAGAGCGGGTCGATGAGGATGTCGGCCGAAGCGGATCCGGACACCCACCAGCTGCCGTCGTCGCGCTCGACGAACGGCGGATCGGTATGAAGGTCCTGGTCCGACGCGAATTCGCCGGCGAGAGCGGTGAGCAGGTCGGCCGGGGTCACAATCCCTTCGAAATGGCCATATTCGTCATGGACGAAGGCCATCGGCACCTCGGCTTCGCGAAGCACGTTCAACGTATCCATCGCGTCGAGCTGGTCGGGCACGACCGGCGCAGGCCGCATCAGCTCGCGAAGGTCGAGCTGGCGCCCCTCGATCGCGGCGGTGACGATGTCGCGGGCCTGGACGACCCCGATCAGCCTGTCGACCGAGCCTTCGGCGATCGGGATTCGACTGTGCGGCGTTTCGACCAGCGCAGTCCGGATGACCTGGGGATCGGAATCGGCGTCGAGCCAGTCGACGTCGGTGCGCGGGGTCATGATCTCGCGGGTCGGCCGGTCGGCCAGCCGGACGATTCCGGAAATGATCGCTCGCTCGCTCTCCTCGAGGACCCCGGCGGTGGCGGCCTCGGCGACGACGAGATGGAGATCCTCTGCGGTCACCTGGTCGGCCGATTCCCGGCGCAGCCGAAGCAGCCGGAAGATCAGGGCGCTGGTCCGGTCGAGCAGCCAGACGAACGGCGCCGTCGCCTTGGACAGCCAGATCATCGGAACCGCCACCCACGCGGCGATCGGCTCCGGCGCTCTCAGGGCGAATTGCTTCGGGACGAGCTCGCCGATCACCAACGACGCATAAGTGGTGAGGATGATCACCAGCCAGAAGCCTGCAGTCAGCGCCGTTTCCGGGTCGAGCCCGAGCCCGGCCAGCCGCTGACCCACCGGGCCGCCGAGACTGGAGCCGGAATAGGCGCCGGCGAGGATTCCGATCAGGCTGATGCCGATCTGGACCGTCGAAAGGAAGCGGCCGGGGTCGGCGGCGAGCTCGAGCGCCGCCTTGGCGCCCCGGCTTCCGCTCCGCGCCATCGCCTTCAGCCGCGGCCGCCGCGACGAGACGATCGCCAGCTCGGACATGGCGAACAGCCCGTTCAGCCCGACGAGGAACAGGATGATGGCCACGTCGAGCCAGGGGAACGGATCCAAAGGGAGAGGCGCGGACATGGCGTCGGCCCGTTCTTAGGGTCTGTCCCGGGTGGCCGCAATGGCCGCTCGCGATCGCCGGCGGCGGCGGTGGAACCGGAACAGGCTTGCCGCGCTTTGCTGCCAGTCGCGCAGACCGTCGGTCAAAGCGCGCTTCGAACCGCCGCCGGAACATTCACCGGCGAACGGCGGTTGTCTGGACGTTCCGCAATGGAGCATCCCACTGAAAGGAATGCTTATGCCTGTACCCAAGCGTATCGCCGCGACTGCTGCCGCGGCCCTTCTCCTCGCCACCACCGCCGCCTGCGTCACCAATCCGGAGACCGGCGAGCGTGAATTCCCGACCCGGACCGTGATCGGCGCCGGCATCGGCGCGGTCGGCGGCTATCTTCTCGGCGACCTGATCGGCGGTCGAAGCGACCGAACCGAACGCATCGTCGGCGCCGGCATCGGCGCTGTCGCAGGCGGCGCCATCGGCCAGTATATGGACCGCCAGGAGCAGGAGCTGAAGCGGCGCACCGAAGGCACCGGAGTGGTCGTCGAGCGTCAGGGCGACGAGATCCTTCTGACGATGCCGTCGGGGATCACCTTCGCCCACGACCGGTCGGACATCCAGGCGCAGTTCCAGCCGGTGCTCGACCAGATCGCCCAGACCCTGGCCTCCTATCCGTCGACGATGATCGACATTCACGGCCATACCGACAGCACCGGAACCCACGCTTATAATCAGGGCCTGTCGGAAAGGCGGGCCCAGTCGGTCGCCGCCTATCTCGCCAGCCGGGGTGTCCAGTCGGTCCGGATGGCCACCCAGGGCCATGGCGAGACCCGGCTCCTGGTCAGCCCGGAGCGGACCGAGGCGGACCGCCAGGCGAATCGCCGGGTCGAGATCCGGGTCGTTCCAGTCCAGCAGTAAAGCTGAGGTCAGCGCCGAAGCCGGAAGAAATCGCGAAGCATCTTTCCGGCTTCGGCCTCGCCTATGCCCGGATAGACATCCGGCGCGTGATGGCAGGTCGGCTGACCGAACAGGCGCGGTCCGTGAAGGACCGCGCCGCCCTTCGGGTCGGCGGCGCCGAAATAGAGCCGGCTCACCCGGGCCAGGGCGATCGCGCCCGCGCACATCGCGCACGGCTCGAGAGTCACCCAAAGATCGCAATCGTCGAGCCGCGGCGAGCCGAGCGCCGCCGCCGCCGACCTCAGCGCGACGATTTCGGCATGGGCGGTGGGATCATTGCCGTCCCTCATCCGATTGCGGCCGACGGCGAGCACCTCGCCGCCGCGGGTGACGACGGCGCCGACCGGCACCTCGCCGTCGCGGGCGGCGGCGAGCCCCTCGTCGAGGGCGAGCCTCATCGGAGCGGGGAGCGGAAAGCTCATTGCGGGAGCGCTAGAGCCTGCCCCCTTCATATGGAAGCCCCGTGATCGCTTCGCGGCGGGCCGATTTCAGCCCAGGATCAGCGTCGCTCGTCGGTCACTATGCGTGAGCATCGCCCCCTCCTCGCTCCTCGCCAAGACCTTGATCGCTTCAGGCTGGCCTGAAGCGTGAATCAAGGTCTCATCTATTTGAACAGAGCGCTGAACTCGGCTCCGTCCCGGCGATTCCATATGAAGGGGGCAGGCTCCAAGGCACCGAGCTCGCACACGGCAAGCTTATTGCTGGTTGGCCTGCTCCTGGCCATCGCCCTCGATGACGACGCTCGGGACCTCGACCTTGCGATCCTCCATTCGGACCGCGGGAAGCTCGACCTCGGTCGTGGTGGTGCCCACCTTGACGTCGCTGGTCGTCACCGAAAGCGTGCCGTCGCCTTCGCGATTGAGATTGATAAGTCCGGTCGCCACCAGGCCGATCGCGATCAGAACCAGCAAGGCAATGAGAAGGAAGATGGTCCGCAACATGTTCGTCCCCGAATCTGAAGGAGTCGTGACAGCAACGTGAGGATCGCAGAAGGGTTGCACCACCGCAACGATTACGAGGCTTCAACCCGGTTGACGAAGCGCCGCTTCCTCTCTATTTGCGCCGGGTTTCCGGGGTCCGATGGCCCCATTCCAGGAAGAGATTGAAATGGCGCGCATTTGCGAGCTGACCGGCAAGGGCCGGCAGGTGGGTAACAACGTCTCCCACGCGAACAACAAGACCAAGCGGACGTTCCTGCCCAATCTGCAGAACGTGACGCTCATCTCCGATGCGCTCGGCCGCCAGGTCAAGCTGCGTGTCTCGACGAACGGCCTTCGCTCGGTCGAGCATGTCGGCGGCCTCGACAATTGGCTGCTGAAGACGAACGACGAAAAGCTCAGCCTGAAGGCGCGTCGACTGAAGCGCGAAGTGTCGAAGAAGCAGGCCGAGACCGCCGCCGCTTAACCGGCGGGCTCGGACGCGTTTTCGTCCAGTTCGAATTCCAGCAACAAGGTCCGCTGAAGGGCGAGATAATTGTCGTCCGACGCGATTCGGACGATGGTTCGGCCGCCTTCGCGGACGATGCTCAGCGCTTCCATATTGTCGACCGTCAGCGGCGGTCGGAGCTCGGCGATTTCCCGGCTCTCGATGATCCGGTTCGGCTCCAGCGCCCCCAGGCCGGCCACGGCGAGCTTCGCTGCCATTCCCCCGAACAGGCTGATTCTGCGATTGAGGACGAGCAGCCGGCCGTCCGGAAGCAGGGCCGCGTCGGTCGGCCGAAACCCCTCGAGCCGCCGGTAGCGAAGCCTGACGGATTGGGTTTCCACTTCCGCCGGGTCACCGGCGAAGAGGAGGATTTCGCTAAATTCCGAATCGTCCTCGCCTTCCGCGATCGCCAGGAATCGGCCGTCGGCAAGCCTGACCAGGCTCTCCGTCCCCGAATTTCGGCGCCAGCCGCGCATAGCCGCCGGCCGTGCCGCCGCCTCGGCCCTCCAGTCGCTTCGGCGGTAGCGCCAGATCATGTTGTGACGTTCGAAGCCGACCCAGGCCCGGTCGCCCTGGACCGCAAGCGATTCGGTGTCGCGATTCGATCGGGTGGCCGCCGAGCCGGGCCCACTCAGGGGCGTGAACCGCACCCGTCGGTCGGCCGACGCGCCCGGCAGGGCGAAGGTCATGACGATCCCGGAATCGGTGAGCGCCGTCACTTGCCCGTTCTCGACGTGAAAGGCCGAGAGGCCGCCGAAGCGGCCATCCGGGCTCGTCAGCTGCCAGCCCCGGCGGAAGCGGAGCGAGCCCAGCCGGCGGCGGCCGGGATCATCCGGATCGAGCCCGACCGGATTCGCGATCAGCATGGATTCGCCCGGGCCCGGTGGCGGTCGTCTCGGAGGCGCCGGGACGATCGTCGTCAGTGCGGCGAGGACGATCAGAAGGAACAGGATGCGCGTGGCGCGCCGCTTCATCCCCGCTGCCTCCATGGATCCCGCTTATCGCTCCCTTCGGCGCCGGCTCAAGCCTGCGATCATCAACGGTAAGGTCCGGATCGCCGCCGCGAGGCCCGCCTCGTTCCCCGGAACGTCGATCAGGGCTTGTCGAACAGGGACGCGAGCTGCTCGATCATCGCCCCGCCCAGTTGCTCGGCATCCATGATCGTCACTGCCCGGCTATAATAGCGGGTGACGTCATGGCCGATCCCGATCGCGATCAGCTCGATCGGCGACCGGCCCTCGATCCAGCCGATCACCTGGCGAAGATGGCGTTCCAGATAGGTGCCGCTGTTGACCGACAGGGTCGAATCGTCGACGGGCGCGCCGTCGGAGATGACCATCAGGATCTTGCGCTCCTCGACCCTTCCGATCAGCCGGTTATGCGCCCAGAGCAGGGCCTCGCCGTCGATATTCTCCTTCAGCAGCCCTTCGCGCATCATCAGGCCGAGGTTCCGGCGCGCCCGCCGCCACGGCTCGTCGGCCTGCTTGTAGACGATGTGGCGAAGGTCGTTGAGCCGGCCGGGATGGGGCGGCCGGCCTTCCGACAACCATTTCTCGCGGGACTGGCCGCCTTTCCAGGCGCGGGTGGTGAAGCCCAGTATCTCCACCTTCACGCCGCAGCGCTCGAGCGTGCGGGCGAGGATGTCGGCGCAGATCGCGGCGATCGAGATCGGCCGGCCGCGCATCGAGCCGCTATTGTCGAGCAGAAGGGTCACCACCGTGTCTCGGAACTCGGTCTCGCGCTCGGCCTTGTAGGACAGGCTGTGGGCCGGGTTGACGATCACCCGCGCCAGCCGGGCGGCGTCGAGAAGCCCTTCTTCCTGATCGAAGTCCCAGCTCCGCGACTGCTGCGCCATCAGCCGCCGCTGGAGCCGGTTGGCGAGCTTGGTCACGGCGCTTTGGAGATGGACGAGCTGCTGATCGAGATAGGCGCGGAGCCGGCCGAGCTCCTCCTCGTCGCAAAGCGCGGTCGCCTCGACCATTTCGTCATATTGCTGGGTGAAGACGTGATAGTCGAATTCGGGGGGAAGATCGGACAGCGGTCGGTTCGGCCGGACCGGAACGGCGCCTTCCTCGCCGTCGTCGCCAAACCCCTCCGAGGCGTCGGCGCTCTGGTCCTCGTAGCGGTCGGAAACGTCCTGGTCGTCGCCGGCCTCTTCCTGCTCGCCGCGAATCTCGGCCTGGCCTTCGCCGGTGCCCTCGTCCTGATCGGGCTCCTGGTCGTCGCCGCCTTCCGCCTCGTCGCCGCCTTCGCCTTCCTCGCTTTGTTCCGGATCGAGGTCCGATTCGGGCTCGCCTTCGACGAGCTCCAGGTCGCGAAGCACCTTGCCGACCAGGCTTGCGAAGGCGGACTGATCGTCGAGAGCGAGGCCGAGGGCGTCGAGATCGCCGCCGGCTTTTTCCTCGATCCAGTCGGCGACCAGAGCGAGCCCCGCCTGCGCCTCCTCGGGCGGAGCTTCCCCGGTCAACCGCTCGCGAACGATGAGGCCGATCGCCGAGGCGAGCGGGACCTCGTCGCGGTTGCGCGCGCGGGTCAGCGGGTCGGTTCGAAGCCGCATCGCCGTCAGCTGGGCGAGATTGGCGCGGACGCCCGCCATCCCGCGCGCTCCGAGCGCCTCGACCCGTGCCTGCTCGGCCGCGTCGAACACCGCCCGAGCGGTTTCATCGGCCGGCGCACCCCGCCGATGAACCTTTTCGTCATGATGGCGAAGGCGAAGCGCGGCGGCATCGGCGAAGCCGCGTGCCTCCGCCACTTCCCGGGCGGTCAGCACCCGGCCCGGCATCGGCGCCTTGACGCTCTTGCCGGCAATGCCTGGAAGATCGCTTGTGAAGCCGAGCTCCACCTCCGAGTCATGCGCTATCGCGCGGGTGGCCCCGGCCAGAGCGTGGCGGAAGGGTTCGAGGGGGTTGTCGCGCTCGGCCATGCCAAAGCGGCCGTCAGCTGGCCCTGGAGGCCACGCTTTCGGGCAGGTCCTTGCCGAACACGCGCTGATAATATTCGGCGACCACCGGACGCTCCGCCTCGTCGCACTTGTTGAGGAAGGACAATCTGAAGGCGAAGCCGACATCGTTGAAGATGAGCGCGTTCTGCGCCCAGGAGATGACGGTCCGCGGGCTCATCACCGTCGAGATGTCGCCGTTGATGAAGCCCTGGCGGGTCAGCTCGGCGACCTTGATCATCCGGCTGACCTCTTCGCGGCCGCCTTCATGATCATATTCGCCCGACTTGGCGAGGACGATCCTGGCCTCGGTCTCGGCCGGCAGATAGTTGAGGGTGACGACGATGTTCCAGCGGTCCATCTGGCCCTGATTGATCTGCTGGGTGCCGTGGTAGAGGCCGGTCGTGTCGCCGAGGCCGATCGTGTTCGTGGTCGCGAACAGCCGGAAATATTGATGGGGACGGATCACCCGATTCTGGTCGAGCAGGGTCAGCTTGCCCTCGGTCTCGAGGACTCGCTGGATGACGAACATGACGTCCGGCCGGCCGGCATCATATTCGTCGAAGACGAGCGCCGTCGGCGTCTGGAGCGCCCAGGGCAGGAGCCCTTCGCGGAATTCGGTGACCTGCTGGCCGTCGCGAAGGACGATCGCGTCGCGGCCGATCAGGTCGATCCGGCTGATATGGGC
>CAMPIH010000033.1 GCA_946886275.1 uncultured Sphingosinicella sp. | reverse complement strand
ATGTCTACACGCCGCTCCAGGGCGTCGCCGTCCATATCAACGCCTTCAACTTCCCGGTCTGGGGCATGCTCGAGAAACTGGGCCCGACCCTTCTCGCCGGCGTTCCCGCGATCGTGAAGCCAGCCTCCGCCACCGGCTATCTCACCGAGGCGTGCGTCCGGATCATGGTCGAATCGGGCCTGCTCCCGAACGGCGCCCTGCAGCTGATCATGGGATCGACGGGCGACCTGCTCGACCATCTGACCCTCCAGGACGTGGTCAGCTTCACGGGTTCGGCGGCGACCGCGATGAAGCTTCAGTCGCATCCGGTCATCGCCCGGGAATCGGTCCGCTTCATCGCCGAGCGGGACAGCCTCAACGCCTCGATCCTCGGTCCCGACGCCGGTCCCGGAACGCCGGAATTCGATCTCTTCATCAAGGAGGTCGCCCGCGAGATGACGGTGAAGGCGGGCCAGAAATGCACCGCCATCCGCCGCGCCATGGCGCCGGCCGAGCATCTCGACGCCGTCCAGGAAGCCCTGACGGCGAGGCTCGCCAAGGTGAGGATCGGCGATCCCCGCGACGAAAATGTCACGATGGGCGCGCTCGCCAGCCGGGAGCAGCTTCAATCGGTCCGCGACGCCGTCGGCGAGCTGGCCAAATCGGCAAGGATCGTCGCGGGCGACCCTCACCGCTCGCCGGTGGCCGGCAACGGCGCCTTCATCGAGCCGATCCTGCTTCGCTCCGACGATCCCTGGGGCTCGCCCGCGATCCACGACGTCGAGCCGTTCGGGCCGGTCTCGACGATCATGCCCTATCGGGATCTGGACGATGCCATCGCCCTCGCCAATCGCGGCATGGGGTCATTGGCCTTGTCCTTGTTCACCTTCGACAAGGCGGTGGCCGAATCCTTCGTGCTCGGCGCCGGCGCCTATCATGGCCGAATGGTGATTCTCGATCGAACCAGCGCGAAGGAAAGCACCGGCCACGGCTCACCCCTTCCCGTCCTGGTCCATGGCGGTCCCGGGCGGGCCGGCGGCGGCGAGGAGATGGGCGGGATCAGGGGCGTCACCCATTACATGCAGCGTAGCGCTCTCCAGGGCGCGCCGGAGATGCTGTCGGCGGTGGTCGGGCAATGGCTCCCCGGCGCCGACAAGACGGAAGGCGACGTCCATCCCTTCCGCAAGCGTATCTCGGAGCTCGAGATCGGCTACACGCTGAAGACCGCCAGCCGAACCGTCACTCTGGAGGATGTCGAGCATTTCGCCGCCTTCACCGGCGACAATTTCTACGCCCATATGGACGAGGAAGCGGCCAAGGCGAACCCGATCTTCGACGGCCGGGTCGCTCACGGCTATCTCATCCTGAGCTTCGCGGCGGGCCTGTTCGTCGATCCGGCGCCGGGCCCGGTGCTCGCCAATACCGGTCTCGAAAATCTCCGTTTCCAGACCCCGCTCTATCCGGGCGATTCGATGCGGGTCGAGCTGACGGTGAAGTCGAAAAGCGTCCGCAACGATGAAATGGGCGAGGTGCGCTGGGCGGTCTACGTCTTCAACCAGAGTGACGAGGTGGTGGCCAGCTACGACCTCCTGACGATGAACCAGCCTTGATCTCCTGTCGGAGCGTCAGGAAAGGTCCACCTTCTCGGCGGTGAAGCTGAGTCTCGTCGTCAGAAGCGCCCGAAAGGCGTTGTAGCCGCCGGTGCCGGGGAAGAAGGCATGGAAGAAGAGCTGCGGCTCGCCCTCCAGTCCGGACGCGACCGAGGCATGGCCGGGGGCCCACCAGCTGCGCGTGGATCTGAGCAAGGGCTCGGCCTGCTTCACATAGGGGCCGAGCGGGTGATCGGCCACGGCGACCCCGATCCCGTAGGCGGGCGTCCCGAAATCGTTGCCGGCATAGAAGAGCCAGTAGCGGCCCTCCTGGCGGGTGACCCAGGGTCCCTCGATGAGATGGCCTTCCCAGTCGAGATCGTTGGTGAGGACGAGCGTGTCGCTGCCGACCAGATCCCCCTCCTCGGAGAGCGGCTGGGCATGGATCGGCGTGCTCATCGCGTCGAGGATCGGGGCGGCTTCCTCGATTCCCGCGAGCACGTCCTTCACATGCTGCCAATTGTCGAGAACCGCTTCGATGAGCGGCTGCATCAGGAAGAACCGCTCCATCGGCCGGCGCATATTGGCCCAGGGCTGGACCGCGCCGGCGAAGGCGGCGGTCCTTCGGTCCGCCTCGGCGCCGAACAGGCGTCCGATGAGCTCGGGGCGCCGCCGGAGAAGCCCGGCGAGAGGACGCGGCCAGACGCCGTTGGTGTCGCGCTTCCAGAACAGATAGCGGGTGCCGTCCTGGTCGATGAAGATGTGCGAATCGATCACTCCGCCGCTCAGCACCGGCTGATCCGGATGATCGGGAAGGTCGGTCGTGTTGATCGCGTGCGCGCTGAGCAACGGCCGGCCGAGGTCCCGCCATGGCCCGAGCGGAGTCGGCGCCTTGGCGAGGCCGATGGCGAGCGCATTGGAACGCTGCCGGGCGGTGTAGACCAGCCAATATTCCTCGCCGACCCTGGCCATTTCCGGCGCCCAGAAATCGCCGACCTTCGGCCCTTGCGCCGTCCAGGCCGGGGCTTCGCCTTCCGGAAAGACGAAGCCTTCATGGACCCAGGTCTTGAGGTCGGCGCTTCGAAGGATCGGGAAGGCGTCGGGAGCGTCGTTCGAGGTGGCGACGAGGATATAGCCGTCCTCGGTCTTGAGGACGGCCGGGTCACCATAGCCGGCATGGGTGCGCGGGCTGAGATTGTCGACGATCAACGGCCGCCAGTCGGGCACGGGCCCTTCGCTGGCCTGCGGCCCCTCGTGGACGTGCGGCAGACGTGTGCCGAAGTCGCCGGCCAGAGCGGTGAAGAAATCGATGAAGGCCTGGTGATCTCCGCCATCGAGGCGGTAGATCCGCGAGTCCGCACTGCCCGAGAGGCGGACCTCGAAGCGCATGCCTTCGCCCTCTTCGTCGACTCGGACCTCGAAGGCAGGTGGCGGGGATTCGGTCATGGCGCGGGCGGATAGCCCTCTCGCCACCCGATGAGAAGCCATTTATAATATTTATTCGGGAGAGCTTTCGATGAATCGTACCCAACCGCACGATCCGCACGCTGACGATATGGCCGCCATCATGGGCGGCCTCTACGGCGACGGAATCATCGCCCTGAAAGGTGCCTTCACGCCGGAATGGGCGGATGACATGCGCGAGGACATCGAGGCCCTGTTCAAAGAGGCGAGATCGATCCCCGGCGGCACGCTACCGCGCGGGCCCGAGCGATTCTACGTCGAGGTCCATCCGGAACGGGTGAGAGGCTTCGTCGACATCGCCACCCATCCCTGGTTCGTCGCCGTCTGCGAAGCCGTCCTCGGCCCGGATTACCGGATCGTCGAGGTCGGTTTCGACATCCCCTTCCCGGGTGCTGCCGACCAGCCCTGGCACCGCGATTTCCCGTCTCCTGAAGCCACGCTCAAGGGGCGGCGGCTCAATTCCCTCGCCTTCAACCTCACGGCTGTCGACACGGTCCCGGAAATGGGCGCCTTCGAGATCGCGCTCGGAACCCAGTGGGACGATATTTCCGACGCCCCCAATTCCATGTTTCCGACGCGGGAACTCTATCCCCGCTATCGCGAGCGCATGGCGGCGAAGCTTCCCCAGCGCGGCGACATCTCGGCCCGATCCGCGCTCACCATCCATCGCGGGACCGCCAACCGGTCGGACCAGGCGCGGCCAGTGCTCGTCGTCGGAGTCGATGCGCCCGATGCGACCAATGCCGGTCATCACGACCTTCAGGTCACCAGGGCCTATCTCGAGGGCCTCCCTGCCCGGGTACGCGACCACCTCACCTGCCGCCTCGTCGACCGGCTTGAGCCGGTGATCCAGCACCACGTCATCGAGGGCCTGCTCGAGCCGGAATATTGACTGGAAGACCGTCGAGCAGGGCAATCGCGCCGAGGTCAGAGCGGGCCCGGACGAGCCGAGGAACGCACAGACCTGCGGTCTGTTGACCCGGCAGACCCAAGCAGGAGAGCCGCCATGAAAATCGCCGAATGCATGTCCCGCGACGTCCAGGTCGTGAGGCCGGACCAGCCGATCCGCGAAGCGGCCCAGTTCATGCTCAGCGCCGACGCCGGGTCGATGCCGGTCTGCGACGGCGACCGCGTGATCGGGATGCTCACCGACCGCGACATCGCCGTTCGCGCCGTCGCCCAGGGCCGAGGCCCCGACAGCCCGGTCCGCGAGGCGATGACCGACCATGTCGATTTTTGCTACGACGATGACGAGATCAAGGAAGTTGCGACCCGGATGAGCGATAAGCAGGTACGCCGCTTCCCCGTGATGAGCCGCGAGAACAATCGCCTGGTGGGAATCGTCTCTCTCGGTGATCTCAGCCGTTCCGATCACGAAGAGGCCGCCCAGGTCGCGCTCGACGGAGTCACCGCTCCCGGAAGTCAGCACAATCAGTCGCAGGAAGGCTGAATTCCGGCAGGGGTCGCCGCCCCGCTTCCGCCCTGGAATAACGTGAAAGGTCCGGCTCGCTTCGCGGTGCTGGGCCGGGATCGGCTAGTCGGACGGCCAGGATTCCAGCAGTTCGACGAAGCGGGTAAGCCAGGCATTGGTCTGATGCCCGTCGACCACTCGATGGTCGATGGTCAGCGAGACATAGGCCATCGGGCGGATCTGGATCGTGTCGACCCCGCCGACCTCGCGGACGACCACCCTCTTCTCCAGCTTGCCGACGCCCAGGATCGCCGATTGCGGCTGGTTGATGATGATCGGCGCGGCGAACAGCGATCCGGAGACGCCGTGATTGGAGATGGTGAAGGTGCCGCCCTTGATCTCGGCGGCGACGAGCTTCTCGGCGCGCGCTTTCTCGGTGAGCTGGTCGAGCTGGGCGGCGATCCCCTTGAGCGACAGCTCCTGGACCTTGCGGATCACTGGGACGATCAGGCCCTTTGTGCCGAGCGCGGTGCCAACGCCGATATTGATGTCGTCGAACAGCTCCAGCCGGTCGTCGTGCCAGCGGCTGTTGATCGCCGGCGCCACCTTCATCGCCTCGGCCGCAGCGGCGACGAGATAGGCGGTATAGGTCAGCTTGACGCCCTTCTTCGCCCAGGCCGCCTTGTGCTTCTCGCGATGCGCGGCGATCGCGCTGAAATCCGCTTCGAAGACGGCGGTGACATGGGGCGCCTCGGTCACCGAACGATGCATGTTCTCGGCGATCGTCAGGCGCATCCGGTCGTGTGGGACCGAATGGGACCGAATGTCGCCGGCACCTGGCGAAGCTTGGGAAAGGGTCGCGGCGGGGATGATCCCCTCGGCGACCTTGCCGACACGGGTGGCCTCCTCGACCGCGCGGTCGACGTCGGCGCGGGTGATCCGGCCGCCCCGCCCCGTCCCCTGGATCCTGCTCGGATCGAGATCGTGCTGGAGGATCGCCCGCTTCACCGAAGGCGAAAGCCGGGTCTCCTGCACCGGACCCGAGCCGGCGGGATTGGAGACTGAATCCGCCCGGGGAATCGCGGCGCCGCGATCCCGGCGTGCCTCCCGCGCTTCCTCCCGATCCCGACCCTGCAGGTCGATCGGCGGAGATTCGGGGGTGACGTCCGCGGCGGGCGCGATCCGACCGAGCACCGCCCCGGGCGTCGCATCTTCGTCGCTGTGAATCAGGATCTCGCGAAGGATACCCGCCGCCGGCGCCGGTACTTCCATGGTGACCTTGTCGGTCTCGAGCTCGACCAGGGGATCATGCTCCTCGACTCGATCGCCGACCTGCCTCAGCCAGGCGCGGACCACCGCCTTGGTGCCTTCCTGCTCCTCAGGAACCCTGACGTCGATCATCTTCAGAACCCCACCAGCTCTTCGATCCTGGCGCGGATCTTCGCTACCGAAGGCACCGCCCAGTCCAGCAGCACCGGATTATGCGGGCTTGGAATATCGGGCATCGTCACCCGCGCCACCGGCGCGTCGAGGTCGAGGAACGCCTCGTCGACGACGATCGCGGCGATCTCGGCGCCGAAGCCCCCGCTTTTCAAATCCTCGTGGACGATGAGGCAGCGCCGGGTCCGCCGGACCGAGTCGAGCACCGTTTCCTTGTCCCACGGCACAAGGGTGCGAAGATCGATGACGTCGGCGGAGATTCCGGCCGCGGCTTCCTCGCAGCGCGGCACCATCGCGCCCCAGGTGACGATCGTGATGTCGTCGCCCTCCCTCGTCTTCTTCGCCCGGCCGAACGGGAGCACATAATCGTCGCCGGGATAGGGCCGCCTCGCCCAGCTGTCGTCGAGCATCGCCCGATGCTCGAGGAAGACGGTCGGATCGTTGCCGCGAAGGGCCGAGCGAAGCAGGCCGACGGCGTCCTCGGCATTGCTCGGCGCCGCCACCAGCCAGCCCGGGTTATGCACGAACTGCACCTCGTTGGTCTGGCTGTGCCAGGGATCGCCGCACTTGAAGAAGCCGACCGGCATTCGAAGCACCATCGGCGCCGCGAACCGATTGTTCGTTCGCCAGCGCATCGTTCCGCAATCGTTGATCTGCTCGAGCGCGGGCTCGGCATATTTGCGGAACTGGATTTCCGGCACCGGCATCAGGCCGGCGAGCGCCATTCCGACGGCTCGGCCGATGATGCCTTCCTCGGACAGGCTGGTGTCGAACACCCGATCGACTCCGAACTTGTCCTGTAGCCCGAGAGTCACGGCATGGACTCCGCCTTTCGGGCCGATATCCTCGCCGAACAGCAGCACCCTCGGATTGATCTCGAGCTCGTGGTCGAGGGTTCGGCGGATCGCCGTGACCATGTTGATCCGCTGGCCTTCGGGCCGAGGCGCCTCGGTCGATTTCGGCGCCTTGTGGCCCTTGGTCCACTGACCGCCGCGAAGCTGCATGTCGCCTTCGTAGAAGACATTGGCCGTGACCGTCTCCGGATCGGCGATTCCGCGCTGCTCGGCTTGCTCGAGCGCGGCCTCGACCGCGGCCTGGGCGTCGTCGGCGATCGAGTCCCATTCGCCGTCTTCGAGCAGGGAGCCGACCAGATAGGATTTGAGCTTCGGAAGCGGGTCGCGCGCCCATTCCGACTGGACGAATTCGGGCGACTTGTAGGTCTGCGTATCCTGGAAGCTGTGTCCCTGGAGTCGGGGCACGCTGAGCCGGAGCAGGGCCGGCCCGTTGCGGCCGCGGACATGCGCCAGAGCCGCGTCGATCAGTCTCGCCGCCTCGGCGGGTTCGGTGCCGTCGCCGGAGAAGATCTCGAGATTGGCGAAGCTGGCGAGGTTGGCGGCGATATCGCCGCCGGGGGTCTGGAAGCTGGAAGGGACCGAGATTCCGTACTGATTATCCTCGATGAGGAAGAGCATCGGCAGCTTCTGTGTCGTCGCGATCGTCAGCGCCGACCAGAAACCGTTGGTCGCGCAGGACGCGTCGCCGCCGAGCACCACCGCGATCGCCTGCCGGTAGGATTCATCGCCGAGCACACGGTGATAATATTCGATCGCCTGAGCCCAGCCGGCCGTCGGCGTATATTGGGCGCCGACGCCCCCGGACATGGGCAGCGCCGGACAACCATCCGGATTGGGATAGTTGAAGACGACTCCGATATCGCGGCCGTCGGAATAGCCCCCGGCGCGCCCCATGCCGGAGCCGAGAGCATCTGCGAGATCGACTCCGAGCGCCAGCAGCAGCGGCCTCGAGCGATAATAGCCGCCGGCGCCGTCATGACGGTCGGTGAGCCGGCTTCCGAGCATGATCTGGGCCATGTCGTGGCCTCGGGCGCTGAACTGGTAGAGGACCTTGCGCTCGGGAACGAGCCGCTCCTCCTCGAGACGGTCCATCGCCCGGCTGACATGGACCAGATAGGCGATCCGGCGCCAGTCGAAGGCGGGATCGGGGGCGTTGCTCCGGCTCGGCCGCGACTTGGCACTCGCCTCAGCCATCGATCTTCTCCAGCACCGCCGCGGCGAAGCGGTCGACGCTCTCGTCCGACAGGCCGACGACGTTGAAGCGTCCGGAATTGGCCATGTAGATCCCGCGCTCGGCGCGCAGCTCCATCACCTGCGCCGGAGTCAGCGGAAGCATCGAGAACATGCCGAACTGGTCCTCGATATAGGCCAGCCGCGGGTCGATCGACGCCAGCCGCGAACGAAGCGAGCGGATCCGTTCGCCCATCGCCTCAACTTCGGCCTGCCATTGCGGCCGAAGCTGGGCATCGTCGAGGATGATCCGGGCCACCGCCGCGCCATGGTCGGGCGGCATCGACCACATCGTCCTGGCCAGCGACAGGAGATTGCCCAGGGCAACCTGAGCGCCGCGGGCGCTCGACGCCTTGACGAACAGGCTTCCCGTCCGCTCGCGATAGCAACTGAAATTCTTGTCGCAGCTCTGGGCGAGGATCGCCTCTTCGGCCGCCTCGATGACCATTCGGGCGCCGGCGGCATCGCTTTCGAGTCCCCGGCCGAAACCCTGATAGGCGAGGTCGACGAAGGGCACGAGACCCCGACGCCCGATCACATCGGCGACGTCGCGCCACTGATCGAGATCGAGATCGGCGCCGGTCGGATTATGGCAGCAGCCGTGAAGCAGGACGAGATCGCCTGGCCGAGCGGTGGCGAGCGAGTCCATCATCTGGTCGAAGCAGACCGTCCGGCTGTCCTTCGCATAATAAGGGTAAGACAGCATCTCGACACCGGCGCAGCCGATCAGCGGGGCGTGGTTGGGCCAGGTCGGCTCGCCGACCAGGATCCGGGCGTCGGGATTGGCCTTGGCGACGAGCTCGGCCCCGAGCCTGAGGGCGCCGCAGCCGCCGGGCGTCTGGACCCCGACGATGCGGTCGTCCGCCGCGGCTTCGTCACCGAAGACGAGCCCCTTGATCAGCTCGACGAAGCGGGAATCCCCCTGGGATCCGAGATAGGATTTGGTCTCCTGGGTCTCGAGCAGGATCCGCTCGGCCGCCTTGACGCTCTTGAGGATCGGCGTGTTGCCGGCGGCATCGCGATAGACGCCGACGCCGACGTCGATCTTTTCGGGGCGAGGGTCACCATTGGCGAGAGCGATCAGAGCGATCAGGCTGTCCGACGGCTGTTCTTCGAGATTATCGAGCAGCATCGGGCGATCGCTCGCCCCCAATCCCTGTTGCATAGCGCCTCCTGTTACGGACCTAGCCTTACAACAAGGACGCGTCGAATTGCTCGTCAGACTAAGCGCAAAATCGCGCATTGATGAAACGACTGTTTCACTTTATGCGGAAACCCAGGGAATATGTTTCACCTCGACGAGATTGACCGCCGAATCGTTCGGGAGCTCCAGCGCGACGCCGGATTGAGCCAGGCCGCGCTCGCCGAGCGGGTCGGCGCGTCGGCGGCTTCGGTCTGGCGGCGGGTACGCAATCTCGAGAAGGAAGGCGTGCTCGGCGCGACCGTTCGCCTCGCCAATGCGGAGCGGCTTGGACGGAGCGTCAACGTCCTGTGCCAGGTGCGGATGCGCCGTCAGACGGTCGAGGCCCGAGCCGATTTCGAACAGTTCATCCAGTCCCGCGACGAGATCGTTGAATGCTACGCCATGTCGGGCGAATGGGATTATCTCCTCCGGATCGCCGTTCGCGACGTGGACGATTATGATCGCTTCAGTCGCCAGGGCGTGCTCGCCCACCCGAGCGTCGCCAACGCGGCCTCCAACTTCGCCCTCCGCCAGGTCAAATACACGACCGAAATACCCGTCTAGGCGAGCGGGTCATGGGGCTGGTCGGCCGGCGAAGGCCGCTTCCACCTCGGCGAGCATCGATTCCTCGGCATCCTGATAACGCGGCGAGAAATGAAACGGCTCGATCCGCCGAACGCCGGCCGACCGCGCCATCTCGCCGGCCGCCCGGGTGGTCAGATGGGCCCGCTGCGCCGCCAAAGCAGAATCCGCCTCGGCGAAGCTGGCCTCGATGAGCAGGATGTCGGCATCCCGGGCCAGCGCCTGGATGGCCTCACGGTTCGAAAGATTGTCGGCGACGTCGGTGACATAGACCAGCTTCTGCCCGGGCTCGACGCTGACGAGATCGCGCAACGAGCCGAGCGGGATCGATCCGCCATCGGGAGTCGCGATCGGCGTTTCATCCGGAAGGGCGTCTCGAACCGCGTGCTTGAGCCCCTGAAGCCATTTCCCGGTGGGAAGGCCCCTTTCATCGAGCCGGCTCTTCCAGACGTTAACGTGGATCGGTTCCTGGAGGGCAAAGCCGAGGCTGTCGCCATGATGTTCGAGAATAGCGATGGTCAGATCGAAGTGCGGCCAGTCGAGGATGAGTCCCGGCCGCCAAGGCGGCGGAGTCGTGGGCTCAGGGTCGAAAGCGGACTTCAGCCGAAAACGAGTCGCTTCGATCGAGTGCGGCGCGGCGATCTCGATCGCGTCGATCACCAGATCGGACTCGATCCGGTCCACCAGGTCCCAGGTATAGCCCTTCAATTTGTGCCCGACGGCCTCTCGGAAGCCCTTGGGACCGACCATGAAGATGCTCTTTTCCCGGCCGACATTGACCCGGAGCAGGCGATCGAAGCCGATGAAATGGTCCATGTGCATGTGCGACACGAAGACATGGCCGATCCTCAGCAGATCCCGCGTGCCGAGCGGCGTCAGGTCGCCCAGATCGAACAGGATGGTCTCCGGCCGATGCAGGATTTCGACATAGACCGCCGGATCGCCGAACCTGCCGTTGACGAGCGACGGGTGAAGGTTGGGCCGCATCGAATTCCAACCCGCGGGCAAAGGCACCGTTCCGGCGACGCCGCGCCCGAGCGGAAACAATGGGGGGCGCTCACGGAACCGCGCCTTCGCCTACGGATTGAATCGGGGACGAATCGACCCGGAGCATGGACATGGCCGCACGCGCCTATTGGAAGGGACAGATCAGGCTCGCTCTGGTCTCGATACCGGTGGAGATCTTCAGCGCGACGAAGAGCGGCGCGACGATCGCCTTCAACCAGATCCATGAGCCGACCGGAAAGAGGATCAAATATGAGAAGGTCGTGCCGGGCATCGGGCCGGTCGACCCGGACGAGATCGTCAAGGGCTATCAATATGAGAAAGGCTCCTACGTCCTGCTCGACGAGGAGGAGCTGGATGCCGTCAAGCTCGAGAGCAAGAAGACGCTCGAGCTGACCCAGTTCGTCGATCATGACGAGATCGACGTCCTCTATTACGAGAAGCCCTATTACGTCGTCCCGGCGGACGATCTCGCGGAGGAGGCCTTCATCGTTCTTCGCGAGGCGCTCAGGCGAACCAAGAAGGTGGCGATCGGGCAGCTCGCGATGCGCGGACGCGAATATATGATCAGCCTCAAACCCTGCGGCCGCGGGATCGTGCTCGAAACCCTGCGCTACGCCGACGAGGTCAACAAGGCGCAGAACTATTTTCGCGACATCGCCGACGCCGAGCCGGACGAGGAGCTGCTCGAGCTTGCCGAGGCGCTGATCGAGCGGAAGACGGCGAAGTTCGATCCGTCCAAGTTCCACGACCGTTATGTCGAGGCTCTGGAAGAGCTGATCGAACGCAAGCGCAAGGGCAAGACCATCCATGCCGAAGAGGAAGCGCCGCCGGCCAAGGGCATGAACGTCGTCGACCTGATGGCGGCGCTGAAGCGGTCGATCGAGAAACCGGGCGACACCGGCGCAGGCGCCCGCAAGGCGCCGGCGCGAAAGCCGGCCGCAAAGTCGACGGCGAAGAAGGCGCCGGCAAAGAAGGCCCCCGCCAAGGCGGCGCCTGCGCGCAAGCGGGCGTGATCCCGGCTTTTGCCGTTCGGGTCGACCCTGTCGAAGCGTGACCATGGCCCGCAAAGCCTCCAACCCGCTCGAAACCTATAATCGCAAGCGCGACTTCACGAAGACGGCCGAGCCGCGCGGCACGTTCGAGAAGCTGGCCTGGGGCGACGGCTACGGCTTCATGGTCCAGAAGCATGACGCGACCCGGCTTCACTGGGACCTCCGGCTCGAGCTGGACGGCACGTTGAAGAGCTGGGCCGTCACTCGCGGCCCAAGCCTCGACCCGGACGACAAGCGTCTCGCGGTGCGCACCGAGGACCATCCCTTGAGCTACGCGACCTTCGAGGGAACGATCCCGAAGGGCGAATATGGCGGCGGCACCGTGATGATGTGGGACCGCGGCATCTGGATCCCCGATCCGCGCAAGGATCCGCGCAAGACGCTCGAGCAGGGTCACCTCCATTTCACCCTGGAAGGCGAGCGGATGAAGGGCGAATGGGTGATGTTCCGGCTGAAGCCTCGGGCCGGCGAACGGGGCGAGAACTGGATCCTTCGCAAGGTCGAGGACGCCCATGCCGGGAGCTCGGCCGGCCTGACGGAAAAATATCTCACCAGCATCAAGACCGGCCGCACGATGAACGAGATCGCCGAAGGCAAGAAGGCGCCGGAACTGGCTTCGTGGAAGAGCGGGATCAAGGGCAAGCCGGTTCCGAGCCGGAGCCGGAAGGCCACGAAACCGCCGCCTTTCCGGCCGCCACAGAAGGCGACCCTCGTCGACAGCGCTCCGGCCGGATCCGCCTGGCTCCACGAGATCAAGTTCGACGGCTATCGCTGCCTGCTCGCGGTCGGCGGCGGCCAGGCCCGGGTCTATACCCGCTCGGGGCTCGATTGGTCCGACAAGTTTCCGGAGATCGCCGAGGCGGCGGCCGGGATCGAGGGCGGGTCGGCTTTGCTCGACGGCGAGATCGTCAAGCTGGACGAAAAGGGCAATAGCGGCTTCTCGGCGCTCCAGCAGGCGATCAGCGCAGGCGGCCGCGGGCTGACCCTGTTCCTGTTCGACGCTCTCGAGATCGACGGCGAGGATCTTCGCCCACTGCCCAATATCGAGCGCAAGCAGAGGCTCGCCTCGTTCCTGGGCGAAGGCAAGCCGCCTTTCATCCTTTATGCCGATCACATCGTCGGCAAGGGAGAGCAGCTGCTCGAGGGGATCTGCGCGGCCGGCGGCGAGGGAATCATCTCGAAGAAGGCGGACGCGCCCTATCGCGGCGATCGGACCAAGGCGTGGCTGAAGGTCAAATGCACGCGCCGGCAGGAATTCGTCATCATCGGCTGGACTCCCAGCGACAAGACGGGCCGGGGCTTCCGGTCGCTGCTGCTCGGTCTCCACGAAGACGGCAAGCTCCGCTTCGCCGGCAAGGTCGGGACCGGCTTCAACACAAAGCTCCTCCACGAGCTGGCGGAGAAGATGCGCAAGCTGGAGATCGCGAAACCCGCCACCGATGTCCCGCGCGCCGATGCCCGCCGCGCCCATTGGGTGAAGCCCGAGCTCGTCGCCGAAATCGCCTATGCCGAATTCACCGCCGACAATGTCGTTCGCCACGCCAGCTTCATCGGCCTTCGCGACGACAAGCCGGCCAAGGCCGTGGTTGTCGAGAAACCCCAACCCTTGCCGCCTTCCGCGGTCGGCGCGGCGAGCGACGACGGGATCAGGATCAGCAATCCCGAACGAATCATCTACCCGGACGCCGGGATAACCAAAGGCGAGCTGGTCGAATATTATCGGCAGGTGGCGCCGCTGATGCTGCCCTGGGCGGCCAATCGCCCGATCAGCCTCGTCCGCTGTCCCCAGGGCCGGGCAAAGAAATGCTTCTTCCAGAAGCATGACGCCGGCAGCTTCGGCGAACATGTCCGGCATGTTCCGATTGAGGAGAAGAAGGGCGAGATCGAGGATTATCTCTATGTCGCCGACCAGGCGGGGCTGATCAGCTGCGTCCAGATGGGGACGATCGAGTTTCACGGCTGGGGCTCGCCCGTCGGCGACATCGAGAAGCCGGACCGGCTCGTCTTCGACATCGATCCCGACGAGGGTCTCGGCTTCGACGAGGTCAAGCGCACCGCCCGCGACCTCAAGCGCCATCTCGCCGACATGGGACTTCAGACCTTCCCCCTGCTGACCGGCGGCAAGGGATTGCACGTCGTCGTTCCACTGACTCCTGACGCCCGATGGCCGAAGGTGAAGGATTTCGCTCAGCGCTTTGCCGTCGCTTTGGCCCAGGCCGAGCCCGATCGATTTACAGCCAATATGGCAAAAGCCCGCCGCAAGGGCCGGATCTTCCTCGATTATCTTCGCAACCAGCGCGGCTCCACGGCGATCATGCCTTATTCGGCGCGAGCGCGCGAAGGGGCGCCGGTTTCGGCGCCGATCAACTGGGAGGAGCTGGACGATTTCGCCGGCGGCGGCCACTTCACGGTCCGCGATGGCGGCCTTCTGCTCGAACGGGCGTCGAGCCGGGGTCTCCAGGGCTGGGGGGAAGCGGCGCAGATCCTGCCGGACCTCTGACCGCGGACGGAACGCCCTCCGCCGCTAGTAGGGCGCGCCCGAATAGATCCAGAAAGCGATGCCGGCAGCGATCAGGACGGCGACGAGAAGGCGCCAGACCGGCGCGCGCTCCATTTCGATGACATCGCCAGGCACCTTGCCCCGGCCGCTGATCATCGGCCCGACCAGATTCTTGCGCCGGACGACGGCGTAGAAAAGGATGGCGGCGACATGAAGAGCGATGAGGACGAGCAGGACGTCGAACGCATCCTCATGAAGGTCAGCCACGTCTTCCGACAGATCCAGATCGATAAGATGAGCGAGAGGGCCCGATTCCAGGCCGTCTTCATCGCCGGCGAACAGGCCAAGCCCGATCTGGATGGAAAGCAGGCCGAGGAGCGCGATGACGCTGAACGCGCCGAGAGGATTGTGACCGAGAACGTTCGCGGCGCGACCGTTCAGATAGGAAATGATCGCTCGCGGTCCCTTCACGAAATTGGCGAATCGCGCCGTCGAGCTTCCGAACAGGCCCCAGAGGATCCGGAAGACGAGCAGAGCGAGGATCAGCGTCCCGCCGATCTGGTGAAGATCGAGCCGATCCTCCTCTGCGGTCCACCATTGGAACGGGATCAGGACGACCAGCAGCCAGTGGAAGATTCGGGTCGGCAGGTCCCAGATCCGGATCCGCCGGCCAGGTTCCGCCTTGATCATCGATCCTCGGGCGCCCGGAACCGGTCGTGGCAATTCTTGCAGGTCTCGCCCAGCGCCATCTGGCCGGCGCGGATAGAGGCGAGGTCGCCGCTCTGGACGGCCGCGTTGAACCGGGCCGCCTCGGCCTCGAACGCCTGCGCCCGCTGGCGGAAGGTCTCCGGATCGGCCCAGATCTCCGCCTTGGCCCGGGTCTCGATCCCGCTTTCGGGTCCGCTCCCTTCCGGAAACCAGGTCAGGAGCTGGGGACCGTAGCGGGCGATCGTCGCGGCGTGCTGCTGGATGACGGGGATAGAGGGTGAATCGGCTTTGAGCTGTGCGCCGATTGCCTTCATGGCGTCACCCATCTCCTCATAATGGTCGTGGCGGGCCTTCATGATGGCCGCGTGATTGCCAACGCTCGCGGTGCCGTTCGCCGCATTATCGGCGGCGTCGGACTGCGTGTCGGCGGTCGGCGCGGTTTCCTCGCCGCGATCGCAGGCGGCGACAGCGATCAGCGCGGCGGCAGTGGCAAGCAAGGCGAAATGTCGCATCGATCCCTCCGTTGAAGGGTGCCAATGCCTGTCGGGCCCAGCAGGTTCAATCCGCAAAAACAAAACGTCCCGGCCGCGACCGGCGACCGGGACGTCTTCGCAACCGAAACCGGCGGATACGATGCCGGATCCGGAACTGATGCTAGCGGCAGCGGCTGCGGCCCTTCTGGACCTCGCGGCCGAGCAGAGCGCCGAGCGCTGCGCCGATCACGGTGCCGGTCGTCCGCTCGCCGCGCGTGTCGATCGCCCGACCGAGGAGGGCGCCTGCGGCGCCGCCGACGATAAGTCCGGTGGTGCCGTTGGAACGGCGGCAATAGGTACGACCGTCGCGACCGCGCCAGGTCGGGCCATGATAATTGCCGCTATTGTCGTAGTAGCGGCTGTAGCGGCTTTCGTCGCGATGATCGGCCGAAGCGACCGAAGGAAGGGCCGGAACGGTCATCGTGACCGCGGCGAGGCCAAGAACCATCTTACGCATAACATACTCCTCAAATCCGAACGGCCCGAAGTGCTGGGGCGCCTCGTGTCCGATCTCCGGACTAGGCCGAGTCGGGTGAGCCCATTCTGAACTGCCGCGTTAGGCGAGGTTCAGGTGAGTTGCGGCGAGAGTGAGTTAGTGAAATAATACGCGTTCTCTCTTGCGCTGGGAGGCTGCAAGCCCCAATCTCTCCCGGAAATCACAGGAGATCGGGGAGCCATGGCCACTCAGACCGCCACCGAGACGACGACGACGCTGACTCTGGATGCGCCTCAGCCGCTTCAGACCGTTACCGCGGAGCAGGCCGCGGGGCTGGTTCCGCTCAAGGAGGAGCAGAAGAGCCAGCTCGAGGAACGGGTCGACACCTTCGTCAACGAGCTGGTCGCGCTCGATTCCAACTCGCCCGATTTCGGCAAGAAGGTCGATCAGCTAACGAGCATGGGGCGCAAGGAGATCGCCGAGGCCGCGAGCCATTCGAACCGGTTCCTCGATCGGCCGGTCAAGGCGATCGACGCCGACACCGGCATCGGCGCCGATCTCACCGAGCTTCGCAAGACGGTCGAAGGGCTCGATCCGGCCCGGGGCAATCTGAACCGGCCCCGCCGTCTGTTCGGGATCATCCCGTTCGGCAACAAGCTGCGCGGCTATTTCATGAAATATCAGTCGGCGCAGACCCATATCGCGAAGATCCTCGCCGCGCTCGCTTCCGGAAAGGACGAGCTGCTCCAGGACAATGCCGCGATCGACACCGAACGCGCCCAGATGTGGAAGACGATGGGCAAGCTCGAGCAGATGATCCACATCTCCAAGGCGCTCGA
>CAMPIH010000032.1 GCA_946886275.1 uncultured Sphingosinicella sp. | reverse complement strand
CGCGCCGGTTCACCAGACGCCTTCCGCTGCCCGCTCGCCGCGATATTCCTCCACCCGTCTTCGGGTTGCCGGCGGAATCGTCTCCGGGAGCGAGTCCAGCGGGAAGAAGCGCGCTTCCTCGATCTCGAAGCTTGCGGCGGTCGGCCTGTCTTCGGTGAAGGCGGTGAAGAGATGGACAACGTCCCGTTTCCCCTCGGCCCTCGAATGGAAGGTAGCGACCAACGTCAGCCGCTCGACCGCGATCCCGACCTCCTCGCGCACCTCGCGGGCCGCGGCGGAAGCGGGAGTCTCGAACCAGGGCCTGATGCCGCCGCCCGGAAGCAGGTGATGATGGGTCGTGCCGTAGCTGTTGCGGACCAGCAGCAGCTCGCCGGCGGCGTTGAACACCATCACCTTGACGCCCCTGGTCCTCAACCCGAGACGCGCCAGCAGCCAGCGCCTGACCTTGTAGAGTGACTGGATTGGGAGCCTCATCGCATCACCATAAAGCATGAAGCTGACGGGGCGAACGGGGTGGCGGCTTCTTTCCGGACGCCTATATGGTGGCCATGAATATCCCCGGCGCCGACCCGCGAAGCTTCCTCTACCGTCCCGAAGGCCTCGATCCAGAGGCGGCGCTCAGGCTCACCGCCGACGCCCTCAAAGGCTGCGAGGATGGTGAGCTCTATCTGCAATATATTGCGACCGAATCCTTCGGTTTCGACGACGGCCGGCTGAAGACGGCCGATTTCAACACCCAGGCCGGATTCGGCCTTCGCGGAGTCTCGGGCGAGACCACCGCCTTCGCCCAGGCGAACGAGATCAGCGAGGCGGCGATCCGCCGGGCCGCCGAGACGATGGCGGTTCTCGATCCCGCGAAGGGCGTTCGGCCGGGACCGCCGCGGCGAACCAATGCCAGGCTCTATACCGATTCCGATCCGCTCGGCCTGATCCCGTTCGCGAAGAAGGTGGCCTTGTGCCAGCAGATCGACGCCGCGGCCCGGGCCCGCGATCCACGGGTGGCCCAGGTGTCGGTCGCGCTCGCCGCGTCCTGGTCGGTGGTCGAGATCGTCCGCCCTGACGGCTTCGTCGCCCACGACGTCCGGCCGCTGGTCCGGCTCAACGTCCAGATCGTCGCCGAGCAGAACGGCCGTCGCGAGATGGGCTATCACGGCCTCGGCGGCCGCTATCTCTATGACGATCTGTTCCAGCCCGAAACCTGGAACCGGGCCATCGACCGGGCGCTTGCGCAGGCGCTGACCAACCTCGAATCGGTCGCCGCCCCGGCGGGCGAGATGACGGTCGTCGTCGGCCCGGGCTGGCCCGGAGTGCTCCTTCACGAGGCGGTCGGCCACGGCCTCGAAGGCGATTTCAACCGCAAGGGCACGTCGGCCTTTTCCGGGCGGATCGGCGAGCGCGTCGCGGCCCCTGGAGTCACCGTCGTCGACGACGGCGCGATCGACCGTCGGCGCGGGTCCCTCACCATCGACGACGAAGGCACGCCGACCCGGCGCAACGTGCTGATCGAGGACGGGATCCTCAAATCCTATATCCAGGACCGATTGAACGCCCGGCTGATGGGGGTCGAGCCGACCGGCAATGGCCGCCGCGAGAGCTTCGCCCACGCGCCGATGCCGCGGATGACCAACACCTTCATGCTCGGCGGCCAGGACGATCCCGGCGAGATCCTGGCGCGCGCGAAGAACGGCATCTACGCGAAGAGTTTCGGCGGCGGCCAGGTCGACATCACCTCGGGCAAGTTCGTCTTCTCCTGCACCGAGGCCTATCGGATCGAGAATGGACGGCTCGGCGCTCCGATCAAGGGCGCGACCCTGATCGGCGACGGACCGACGGTGCTGACCAAGGTCGCGGCGATCGGCAACGACATGGCGCTCGACGAAGGCGTTGGAATCTGCGGCAAGGGCGGCCAGTCGGTTCCCGCCGGAGTCGGCCAGCCGACCCTGCTCGTCGAAGGCCTCACCGTCGGCGGCACCGCCGCCTGAACCGCGCCGGGCCGGATTCCGATCGGGCCGAGGGGCGGCGCATTTTCATACAATTGCCGTTGCGGCGATGTTAGGCGAGGCCGAGGGAGGTCCTGTGGCGGAAGGCTGGGCAAAAGAGGTTCTCGATTACTGGTTCTCCCATGGTCCGGAGGATTGGTGGATGCAGAGCGACGCTTTCGACAAGGAGATCAGGGAAAGGTTCGGGATCCTCTGGGCGCGCATGGCCCGGCGCGAGGTCGACGCCTTCGTCGGCGATGCCGAGACGGCGCTCGCCGCGGTGATCCTGTTCGACCAGTACCCGCGCAACATGTTCCGCGGCCATGCCGATCAGTTCGCCACCGATCACATGGCGCTGGCGATCGCCCGATCGGCGATCGACCGAGGCTATGACGACGGACTCACCGTCGAGCAGCGCGGATTCCTCTACATGCCGTTCCAGCACAGCGAGTCGCTGAAGGACCAGGTCCAGTCGCTGCTCCTGTTCACGGCGCTCGGCGACCCCGAGCAGCTTCGCTACGCCCGTCTGCACCATGACGTCATCGAGCGGTTCGGCCGTTTCCCCCACCGCAATCCGGCGCTCGGCCGCAAGCCGACCGCGATGGAGGCGGCGGCCGGCGACGTCGTCCCGTGGTGAGCTGAAATGGCGCTCGTCGAGGCCGCGCGGTTCGCCAACAGCTTCGAGGCCGGGATGGCCAATGCCCGGCTCGAATCCGAAGGGATCATGAGCTTCCTGTTCGGACTCGATTCCAATCCGGCCTTCGCCGGCGGCCTGTTCAACATTCAGCTGATGGTCGACGAGGACGATCTCGCCGCCGCCCGGGCGATCCTCAGCGCTTCAGATGGCGAAGGATCGGGCTGAGATCATAGCCCGCTTCGGCCGCCTGCTCGGCGAGCGTTTCGCCGTCCGCGCCGCTTCGGGCCCGGGCAAGCGCCCACAGGTAGGTCGACCGCGTTCCGGACCGGCAGAAGAGGAGCATCTTGCCGGGGGCGGCGTCGATCGCGTCCGCCATCGCCTCGACCTGGTCCGCCGACAGTCCGCCGGCGACGGGGATGTGGACATAGTCCAGCCCGGCCGAACGCGCGGCCGATTCGATCGAGGCGCCTTCCGGCTGGCCCGGCTCCTCGCCGTCAGGGCGGTTATTGACGATCGTCGTCACGCCCGCGGCCGCCGCCTGGGCGACGTCCGATTCATCGATCTGGCCGGCGACCAGCACCTTCTCATCCAGTGTCCTGAACATGCTCATGACTCCCATGCAGCGATCAGCTCGACGAAGGCGGCGCCGTAGCGCTCGAGCTTCGCGGTGCCCACTCCGCTGACCCGCGACAAGGCATGAGCCGAGGTCGGCTTGACCGCCGCCATCTCGCGAAGCGTGCTGTCATGGAAGATGACGTAGGGCGGAACGCCCGCTTCGGCGGCGAGCTCTCGGCGGCGGGCGCGAAGCGCCTCGAACAGAGGATCGTGATCATGCTCCTCGCGGCCGCGCCGGGGCCGGCGGCTCCGCTTCGGCGGAACGACGATCTCGACGATCGCCTCGCCCTTGAGGATCGGCTTCGCGGCCGGCCCGAACGAAAGGCCGCCAAAATCGTCGGAACGGAGCGCGTCGCGGGCGAGGAGGGCCCGGGCGACCGGCTTGACCAGCGCCAGCTCCTCGGCGTCGGCGATCCCGAACACGCTCAGACGATGATGGCCGAAATTGCGGACCTTGTCGGTCTCGCGCCCGGCAAGGACGTCGGCGAGATGGCCGATGCCGAAACGCATTTCGGTCCGGAAGGCCGCGGAGAGCAGTTTCCGGGCCGCCGTCGTCGCATCGATCGCCTCGGGCGGACTGAGGCAATTGTCGCAATTGCCGCAACGCTCCGGCGGCTGCTCGCCGAAATGGCGAAGCAATATGGCACGGCGGCAGCCCGCGTTTTCGACCAGGCTTGCCAAGGCGTTGAGCCGCTCGCGTTCGCCGGGACGGCGTGCCTCGTCCACCTCGGTCTCGATCCGGCGGCGGGCGCGGGCGAAATCCTCGGCGCCCCAGAACAGCCAGGCCTCGGCCGGCTCGCCGTCGCGGCCGGCGCGGCCCGTCTCCTGGTAATAAGCCTCGATCGACTTCGGGATGCCGGCATGGGCGACGAAGCGGACGTCCGGCTTGTCGATCCCCATGCCGAACGCGATCGTGGCGACCATGACCATCTCCTCGGAGCGGACGAAGGCGGCCTGGTTGCGCGCCCGCACCCCTGGCTCGAGCCCGGCATGATAAGGAAGGACGGTCCGGCCGGCGGCGCCGAGCTGCTCGGCCAGCCGCTCCGCCTTGTCGCGGCTCGGAACGTAGACGATCCCGGGCCCCGGCTGATCGGCGAGGAGCGCCTTGAGCTGAGCGCCCTCGCCGTCGCGGGGGCGGACATGATAGCGGATGTTCGGCCGATCGAAGCCGGCGACGATGAGGCCGTCCTCGCCGATGCCGAGCTGGACCAGGATGTCGCGGCGGGTGCGCTCGTCGGCGGTCGCGGTCAGCGCCAGCCGGGGAATTTCGGGGAAACTTTCCAGGAGCGGCCGAAGAAGCCGATAGTCGGGCCTGAAGTCATGACCCCATTCGGAAACGCAATGGGCCTCGTCGATGGCGATCAGGGACAGGCCGATTCGCGAGATCAGGTTTCGAAAGGCTTCGCCGGTGGCGCGCTCCGGCGCGACATAGATCAGGTCCAGCTCGCCCGCCTTGAGCTTCTCGATCGTCTCGGCGCGGTTGGAATCGGCGGAGGTGAGCGCCGCGGCCCGAATCCCGAACGCCTCGGCGGCGCGGATCTGGTCGTGCATCAGGGCGATGAGCGGCGAGATGACGAGCGCGACACCCTCCCGGGCCAAGGCCGGCACCTGGTAGCAAAGCGACTTGCCGGCTCCGGTCGGCATCACCGCCAGCGTGTGGCGGCCCGCCATGACCCGGCCGATCACCTGCTCCTGGACGCCGCGGAAGTCCTGGAAGCCGAACGTGCTGCGAAGGATCGAAAGGGGGTCGGTCACCCGCGCCAATGAGCCGCGCGGCGCCTGAAAGTCCAGTCCGTCGACGGATTTACGGGTCGAAACGGGCGTCCGGGCGCTGACCTTTGCCGATCATTCGGCCGCCTCGGCTTCCTCCTGCTCGCGTTCCGCCTGCTGGCGGTTCCACATCTCCGCATAGAGGCCCTCGCGGCGAAGAAGCTGGGCATGGGTCCCGCGTTCAGCGACCCGGCCCTCGTCGAGGACGATGATCTGGTCGGCGTCGACGACGGTCGACAGCCGGTGGGCGATGACGATCGTCGTCCGGCGGGCGGTGACGTCGCCCAGGGTTTCCTGGATCGCCGCCTCGGTCCGGCTGTCGAGCGCGCTCGTCGCTTCGTCGAGGACGAGGATCGGCGGGTCCTTGAGCAGGGTCCGGGCGATCGCCACTCGCTGCTTCTCGCCTCCGGAAAGCTTGAGGCCGCGCTCGCCGACCATCGACTGGTAGCCGTCCGGAAGCTGGAGGATGAAATCGTGAATGGCGGCGCCGCGAGCGGCCGATTCGACGTCGTCCTGGTCAGCGCCGTCCTTGCCGTAGGCGATGTTGTAGCCGATCGTGTCGTTGAACAGGACCGTGTCCTGCGGAACGATTCCGAGCGCTTTGCGAAGGCTGGCCTGGGTCACCTTGGTGATGTCCTGGCCGTCGATGCAGATCCGGCCGCCGGTCGGATCGTAGAATCGGAACAGCAATCGCGACAGGGTCGACTTGCCGGCGCCGGAAGGGCCCACCACCGCGGTCATCGTCCCCGGCTTCACCTCGAAGTCGATCCCCTTGAGGATCTCGCGCTCCGGATCGTAGCCGAAATGGACGTTCTCGAAGCGGACGTGGCCGGCCTCGACCTTCAGGGTCGCGGCGTGGGCGACGTCGCGGACCTCGGCGGGCGTGTCGATGATCCCGAACATCGCCTCCATGTCGATCAGCCCCTGGCGGATGGTCCGATAGACCCAGCCGAGCATGTCGAGCGGCCGGAAGAGCTGGGCGAGGAAGGTGTTGACGAAGACGACGTCGCCGGTCGTGAAATCCCCCCGGCTCCAGCCCCAGACGGTATAGGCCATCGCTCCGGCCATCATCAGGTTGGTGATGAGCGACTGGCCGATATTGAGCCAGGCGAGCGAGCTTTCGTTGCGGACGGCCGCATTGGCGAAGGCCTGTGCCGCCTGGCCGTAGCGCCGGGCCTCGCGCTCCTCGGCGTTAAAATATTTGACCGTCTCATAGTTGAGCAGGGAATCGACGGCACGGGCGACGGCCTGGTTGTCGACCTCGTTCATCTCGCGCTGGAGCTTGGCCCGCCATTCGGTGACGACCCGGGTGAACCAGATATAGGAGACGACCATCATCAGGGTGGCGACGACCAGGCCGGGGCCGAACTTGACCCCGAAGATGATGCAGATCGCGACCAGCTCGATGATGGTCGGAGCGATGTTGAAGAGGAGGAAATAGAGCATCATGTCGATGCTCTTGGTGCCCCGTTCGACGATCTTGGTGAGAGCGCCGGTGCGGCGCTCCAGATGGAATCGGAGCGACAGAGCGTGGATATGCCTGAACACGCTCTCGGCCAGACGGCGGGCGGCGTCCTGGCCGACCCGCTCGAAGATCGCGTTCCGGACATTGTCGAACAGGACCCCGGCGAAGCGGGCGCCGGCATAAGCGATCACCAGCGCCATGATCAGACCGGCCGCCGCATCCATCCCTGCCGACATCCGGTCGACGGCGGCCTTGTAGGCGAACGGCATCGTCAGGGTCGCGGCCTTGGCCGCCAGAACGAGCAGGACTGCGACGACGACCCGAGACTTCAGCGCCGGTTCGCCGGCAGGCCAGAGATAGGGGAGGAAGCGGCGGAGAGTCCCCCAGCCGGCATCCTTCTCCTCGGCCTTTTTCGGGTCGGTTCCTGCCATCGCGACTAGATAGGGCCGCCGCCCACTTTCCCCAAGTAACGGGGGCGGAACGTCAGGAACTGCTGCCGCTTCAAAAGGTTGGAAGGGTGAAGGAGCGGTGATGGAACCCTTGGCATTCGTAATGGCGATCCTCGGCTGCGGCGAAGGCGATCTGCCTTGCGCCGAATTGCGGCAGGCGCCGTCGCGCTTCGAAAGCCAGTCGGCCTGCCTTGCCGCCACCGAAGAGGAGATCGGCCGCCACACCGATCTCGATTATCCGGTGATCGTCGCCCAGTGCCGGCGCGCCAGCGGACCGGCGCAGAGCCTCCGGGCGAGCGACGTCCTGCTCCCCGAGCCCGAGCGCAATCCGGCCTTTCCGATAAACGAGTCTAGATCGTCCCGCTGATCGACAAGGTGAAGATCGGCCCCGAGAAGCGGTCCCGATATTCGGTGAACAGGATCGGGTTCGGCCGCCGGCCGTCGTGGAAGTCGCGCCGGAAGCTTTCATTGTCGCCGAGAAGATTGTCGGCGCTGGCCCTGACCGTCAGCCCGAGCACATCCTTGTTCTCGATATAGACTCCCAGGAGGCCCGGCTTGGCGAGGAACTGCCAGGTCTGGTCGAGACGATAGAGCGCCGACTGGCGGAACTGGTTGTAGCCGCCGCCATAGGCCCAGTCGCTGCCGGGAATATCGTGGCGCAGATTGGCGGCGATCCGGCGGGTCAGATTCTCGTTGATCGGGCGGCGCTCCCCGGTCAACGGATCGTCCAGCGCCGTTCGCTGGAACTGGAGGTCGAGGTCGAGCTTGGCGCCGCGCCAGCCGATCGGGTCGAAGTTGAACGTGCTGGTCCATTGCAGACCGTAGATGGTGGCGGTGCCGTCGAGATTGCCCGGTGACTGGCCGTTCGTGCCGACCGGGATGATGTCGACGATATCGCTGATCAACCGGCCGTAGAGCCGGGCCGTCGCGGTTCCCCAGGCGCCGAGGCTTCGGGTCGCCTGAAGCTGCCCGTTCCAGCTTTGCGGCGGGACGAGATTGGCGTTGCCGGCGTTCGTGGTCCCGCCGCTGACATTGGCGGAAGCGACGAAATCGAAGAAATTGAGCTGGCCGACCTGGCGCTCGATCCGGGCGCTGATGTCGAGCCCGGGCTCCGGCCGCCAGGCCAGGTTGAGGAAACCCTTGGGCCGGTAGAAGGTGCGGGTGACTCCGCCGGCCCCGTCCTGGCTGATCTGCGAATATTCGGCCGCGACCGAGGCCTGGAGGCTGAGCTCCGAGGAGAGCGGCCGGCCATAGGTGAGGGCCGCTTCCGCGCGCCGCTCCTGAACGGTCGCCGCCGCGTTGGGGAAGGGAACCGGCACGAATATGCCGGCCGAGTTGCGGTTGAACAAAGCGTTTTCGATGTCGAGCCGGTTGAGTGCGCCTTCGAGCGAGACCTGCCAGTCGGCGCCGCCGGCATTCCATCGATATTCGCCCCGGCCGATCGTCTCGGTCTCGTCCGCCACCTGGGTGAAGCGCTGCCCTTCCACCGGCCGATCGTCGGTGAAGGTCTGGACCAGGGTCTGGCGGAACGGGCTATGCTCGAATCGGCGCAGGCCGATCAGCTTGAGCCGGCCATCGCCGAGTCCGAACTCATAATCGCCGCCGAGCTCGTAATTATGCTCGCGTTCCCGCTCCTGCACCCGCCGCTCGCGATCCGGCTGGCCGGGGCCGGAGCGGAGCGAGATCTCCTCGACGTCGTTGATGAGGAGGCCGAAGGCGGCATTGGCGTTGAGCACCGAGCCGTCGCCGAAATTGCGTCTTATCGTGCCGCTGAGCCGCGGCCGGTCGCCATAGACGTAGAGCACCTCGTCGCGCCGATCGAGGATGTCGCCGGCGGGGGTGAAGACGATTTCCGGGCCGGCATTGCCGTTGCGGTAGCTGTCATTGGCGAAGCTGAGGGTGAAATCAGTGCCGCCGAGCGCTCCGCTGATCGAAGCCTCGCCGTTGAACAATCGCGCTTCGGTCCGGCGCGCGCGGATCTGAGGCCGCCAGGCGAAATTGCCCGAAAGGCCGCGCGACGCGGTGACGATATTGGCGACCTGGCCGGACAGGCCAGGGACTTCGAGGGTGGCCGCGTCGACGATGTCGATCCGGATCACGCTGGCGGCGCTGATCCGCCGCAACTCGGTGGCGATGTCGGTCGACTTGCCCGACCAGCGCTCGCCGTTGATGAGCACGTTGCCGCTCGCCTGGCCGAGGCCGCGAACGTCGGTATCGGCGGTCTCGATCGAAAATCCCGGCACCTGGCTCAGCATGTCGAACGCGTTGCGGGGCGCGAATCGGGCGAAATCCGCCGGCGTGTAGCTTCGCCCGCCTTGCTGGGTCGGCGCCTCGGCCGCGACCGGCGGCGGAGCGTCTTCCTCCGGTTCGGCCGAAGCGGGCGGGGTCTGGGCGAAAGCCGGGGCCGCCGCCGACAGGGCGATGGAGGTCAGAAGGAGCGAAGGGGCACGGCGAAAGGGCATGAAGGCCTCCAGGAAAGGATTGCGACCGCGCCCCCGCGTGCTGCCGCCGCGAGGCCGGATCAGGCCCGGGCAGGGATCGGACGCTGGTGGGGCCGATAGCAGATCGGAACGGCTTTTCGACATAGCGGTTCTGTTGTTCGACGAAGCATGGAAGGAATCGCCGTGGCTCAGAACCGACACCGCGACAGGCAGCTTACCCAGAACCAGAACAATCTGATGTCCGAGGATCCCGGCGACGGAAGCCGCAACTCGAACCGGCTTGGCGCCGCAGACAAGGGCAAGAAGGACCCGGTTTCGCCCGAAGAGGAGGCTCAGCGCGACGAGAATGCCCTCGAGGCGTTCGGTGAGGAGGGCGCGGGCGTGGCGGCGAAGGAATAGGGACGTGACCGAGGACGGCGACACGATCTCGATGGTCCATGAGGACGAGCTTCCCGGCCATGAAAGCGAGCTCGAGCCGAAGCCGGACTGGACGCCTTTCTATCCCGGATCGGGCCGGCTCCAGGACAAGGTCGCGATCGTCACCGGCGGCGACAGCGGAATCGGCCGAGCGGTCGCCGCCTTGTTCGCCCGCGAGGGCGCCGACATCGCCATCGTCTATCTGTGCGAGCATGACGACGCCGCGAAGACGAAGTCGATCGTCGAGAAGGAGGGACGGCGGGCGATCACGATCGCCGGCGACCTTGGCGACAAGGCCTTTTGCGACAAGGTCGTCGCGGAGACGGTCGACAAGCTCGGCCGTCTCGACATCCTCGTCAACAATGCGGGCGAGCAGCATTGGGACGAGGATATTCGCGAAATCTCGGAACAGCAGCTGAAGCGGACGTTCCAGACCAACATCTTCAGCATGTTCTTCCTGACCCAGGCGGCGCGCCCCCACCTCGAGCACGGCTCGGCGATCATCAATTGCACGTCGGTGACGATGTACAAGGGATCGAAGCTGCTTCTCGATTACAGCGCCACCAAGGGCGCGATCACTGCCTTCACCCGCTCGCTTTCGGAAAATCTCGTCGGCGACGGGATCCGGGTCAATGCGGTCGCCCCCGGCCCGATCTGGACCCCGCTCAATCCGTTCGGAGGCCAGCCGAAGGAGAAGATCCCGGAATTCGGCAAGGACACGCCGATGGGCCGGGCTGGCCAGCCGAACGAGGTGGCGCCGAGCTTCCTTTTCCTCGCCTGCGAGGATTCGCGCTACATGTCCGGGCAGGTGCTCCATCCCAACGGCGGCACGATCGTCGGCAGCTGAGACGGCGATGACCGGAGCGAAGGCTGCCGGCACTTACCCGGCGGCCTTTCCATGCTATAGCGCAGGCGTTCAGGACCAAGGGGGAAACATGCTCAAGATCGTCGCAGGGCTTGCCGTCGGCCTGGTCGTGGCACTGGCGGCGATTTACGTGATCTGGCTGGTCGGGCTTCAGGTCTACCCGCTGCCGGCGGAGAGCGGGTTCGAGAGCCTCGAGAGCGAAGGCGCGCTGATCCAGTCGATGCCGACCGGCGCCCTGGCCTTCATTGCCGCCGCCTGGCTCGGCGGCGCCTTCATCGGCGCCCTGACCGCCGCCCATATCAGCCGCCGCCTGTGGACCGGCTGGGTCATCGCTGCTTTGGTGGCCTGCGTCTCCATCTCGAACATCATCATGTTCCCGCATCCGGAATGGATGCAGCTCGCGGCCGTCATCGTCCCCGTCCTCGGCGGGCTGCTCGCCACCCATATGGCGAAGCGCAATCTGGCGAGGCCGCTGATCGCCGATGCCTGAGCTTCGGAGCTTCGCCGAATTCTGGCCCTTCTACCTGCGCGAGCATAAAAGGGCCGGGACCCGCGCGCTCCATCATGCCGGCACCAGTCTCGTCGTCCTTCTCATCCTCGGCGCTGCCCTGAGCGGCCGCTGGGCGCTGCTCGCCGCGATCCCGATCGCCGGCTATGGCTTCGCCTGGGCCGCTCATGCCGCGATCGAACGCAACCGTCCGGCCACCTTCACTTATCCCTTATGGTCGCTCGCCGCCGATTTCAGGATGTGGGCGCTGTGGCTGACGGGACGGCTCGGATCGGAACTCGAGCGCGCCGGCGTGACGAGGGAGAACCGTCATGGGCGCTAAGGATCCGGTCGCGGACCTGGTGAAGAAGCTTCGGCTGCGCGACGAAGTCAGCGACCGGGAGGCCGAAGTGCTTCGGTCGGCCATCGGCCAGATCCAGAAATTCCCGGCCGCGAAGACGCTGGTCCGGACCGGCGAGACCGTCACTCAGAGCACCTTGCTGGTCGAAGGCCTGATCGGCCGCTACCGGGACCTGGCCGATGGCCAGCGCCAGATCATGGAGGTCCATGTCGCCGGAGATTTCGTCGACCTGCACGGCTTCCTGCTCAAGCGGCTGGATCATAATGTCGGCGCCCTGACCGCGGTGACGGTCGCCTTCGTCCCGCACGAGGCGCTGGCCCGGATCACGGCCGAGGAGCCTCATCTGTCGCGGATGCTGTGGCTGTCGACGCTGATGGACGCGTCGATCCAGCGCGAGCAGATCCTGTCGATGGGACGCCGGCCGGCTCTGGCCCGGATCGGACATCTGCTCTGCGAGCTATGCATGAGGCTGGAGGTAATCGGCCTCGCCGAGAACCGGAGCTTCGCCTTCCCGCTCACCCAGCTCGACCTCGCCGACGCCACCGGTCTCACCGCGATCCACGTCAACCGGATGCTTCGCCAGTTGCGCGAGCGCAAATTGCTGACCTTCCGCGGCGGGCGGGTCGAGATTCACGACTGGGAAGGGCTTCAGGCCGTCTCGGACTTCGACCCCACCTATCTCCACCTGGAGCGGCGCCCCCGCTAAGCCCGCATTTCCGCCGAAAGCGCCCCAAGTCTTGGGAAATTGCGCCGGGATTTGGCGGCGGCAATTTCGTCCTTTGTGACCCTCGGCCGAGGAAATGGCGGATTTCTGCCGTTTCTCCCGATTGGCACGCTCCCTGCAAAATCCTGGCCGTGGCCGACGGATGGTCCCGAAGCCAGGTTCAGGGAGACAGAAAATGACTTTGTCCTACATCAGCCTTCAGCAGCTCGCTCTTTCGATCGTCGGCGCGGTCGTCGCCAGCAGCCTGTTCATTTCCGCCGCCGTCGGTCCGGTCCCGGTCATCTGAACCCTGCATCGCAGGGTCTGGCCCCTGATCTCCAGGGGCCGGCCGGGTCGGACCGCCGACCTTCCACATCCAGCAAACGGGATCCAAGACGATGAACAGCCGCTACGCTCTCGACAAACAGGAAGCCAAGATCCTCGGGGTCTGCTCCGGGCTGGCTCGGAGCACGGGCTGGGACCCGCTCCTCATCCGGCTCGGCGCGGTCGCTCTGACCCTGTTCGCGCTCGGACCGGTCATGCTCCTGATCTATTTCGTCACCGCCTTCGTCGCCGAGGCGCGCTGAAACGCCAGGTCAGCGCCTGAGGAAGTCGCTCAGCGCCTGCCGGAAGCGGACCGGCTGATCGAGCATCACCATATGTCCGCTATTGTCGATCCGAACCAGCCTCGTGCCCGGCTTCGCCGCATAGGCGCCGGCATAATTGCGATCGACCGAAGCCCGGGCCCGTGAATCGGGCGAGGCGTAGACCACCGTCAACGGGGTCCTGATCCGCCTCAGATCGTCGCTCAGATCGATCCGCGCCAATTCCTGCATCGCCCGCCCGACGACGTCGGGATCGCTCCTCCGATTCGCCCGGTCCGGCGGACTGAACGAGCTGAGCAGCGAGCCGAACAAGGCTCGGCCCCCTTCGGTATCGAGCATTCCGCTCAGGCTGTCGGCCAGCGGCCCGAGATCGGCGGCGGTTCCGCCGACCAGCCCGGCGGGCTGGGGAAGCATGTCGACGACCATGATCCGGCCGGCCAGATCGGGCCGCCGGGCCCCGATCAGCATCGCCACCGTTCCGCCCATCGAATGGCCGACGATGGCGGGCCGCTCGAGCCGGCGGTCGACGATGTAGCGGGCGATCTCGTCCGCCAGCGGAGTCACCACAGCGCCCTGGGCATTGCCGCGCGCCGGCTCGCCGGCGAAGCCGGACACCTGGATGAGATGATAGCGATAGCCGGGGACGGCGCGGGCGGTCGCCTGCCAGACGTCGCGGCCGGCGGTGAGCCCGGGAATGAGGATGACGTCAGGGCCGGAGCCCTGGACCTGGACCGAGAAGCGGGTCGGCTGGAACGGCGCCGCCTCGGTCGCCGACGGGGTGCAGCCGAACAGGCCGAGAGCGACGGCCGAGAAGAGGAATCTGCGTCGGTTCATTCCGGACAAATAGCTTTCCCTGGTTGAACGCAGCCTTACCTGCGCGAACGGTTTGCACCTGAACGCCCTTGGTCTAGATGCTTTCCATGCCCTCCCCCCATCTCTATCTCGTCGACGGCTCGAGCTACATTTTCCGCGCCTTCCATCGGCTGCCGCCGCTCACCAACAAGCACGGCCTCAATGTCGGCGCGGTCTACGGCTACACGACGATGCTCTGGAAGCTGGCCGAGGATCTCGGCAAGTCCGAAGGGCCGACCCACCTTGCCGTCATCCTCGACGCGTCGGAGACCACGTTCCGAAACGCCATGTACGAAGGCTACAAGGCGCAGCGGCCTCCGGCGCCGCCGGAGCTGGTGCCCCAATTTCCGCTGATCCGGGACGCGACCAGGGCCTTTTCGATCCCATGTATCGAGGAAGCCGGGCTCGAGGCGGACGACATCATCGCCTGTTATTCCAAGGCGGCGCTCGACCAGGGCTGGAAGGTCACCATCGTCAGCTCCGACAAGGATCTGATGCAGCTGATCGAGCCGGGCATCGACATGCTCGACACGATGAACGACCGGCGCATCGGACGCGACTATGTGATCGAGAAGTTCGGGGTTCCGCCCGAACAGCTGGGCGAGGTGCTGGCGCTGATGGGCGACAGCGTCGACAACATCCCCGGAGTCCCCGGAGTGGGCCCGAAGACGGCTTCGCAGCTGATCCAGCTTTATGGCGACGTCGAGAACGTCATCGCCCATGTCGACGAGATCACCAAGCCGAAGCTCAAGCAGAATCTGATCGAGCATGCCGACGCGGCGCGGATGTCGCGCGAGCTGGTCCGGCTGGTCTGCGACGCGCCGCTCCCGGAGCCGCTCGACTCGCTGGCGATGAAGGGAATCCCCGAAGAGCCGCTTCGCGAGTTCCTCGACCATCACGGCTTCCGCACCTTGCTCGCGAGGCTGGGCGCCCGATCGCAGGCTTCGGCGCCGGCGCCGTCACGAACGCCGACCCAGGCCGAGGTCCGGCCCGAGCCGAAGATCGACCGCTCTCTCTACGAGACGGTGACCGACGAAGCCGCGCTCGAACACTGGATCGAGGCGATCTACAAGAAGGGCCTGGTGGCGATCGACACCGAGACCAACGGGCGGGACTGCGTCACCGCCAAGCTGGTCGGGATCAGCCTCGCCACGGACTGCAACCGGGCCTGCTACATTCCCCTCGAGCATGGCGGCGACGACATGTTCGCGGAACGGCCGGAGCAGCTTGCCGCCGAGCTGGTGCTCGAGCGGCTGAAGCCCTTGCTCGAGGATCCGGCGATCCTGAAGATCGGCCACAACCTCAAATTCGACTGGGTTGTCTTCAACCGCCGCGGAATCAGCGTCGCGCCCTATGACGACACGCTCGTCATGAGCTTCAACCTCGATGCCGGCGGCCTTGCCAGCCACTCGCTCGACGATCTGGCGAAGAAGCATCTCGACCATGTCTGCATCGCCTACAAGGAGCTGTGCGGGACCGGCCAGAAGCAGATCAGCTTCGACAAGGTGCCGGTCGACAAGGCGACCGAATATGCCGCCGAGGATGCCGACGTCGCCCTCCGCCTGTGGATGCGATTCAAGACCCGGCTTCCGTTCGAACGGGTGACCCGGGTCTACGAGCTGGTCGACCGGCCGATGGTGGCGGTGATCGGGCGGATGGAACGGGACGGGGTCAAGGTCGACCGCGAGGTGCTGAAATCGCTCTCGGCCGAGTTCAACGCCCAGATCGCCGAGCTCGAGGAGCGGGTCTGCGGCGAAGCGGGCTGCAAGTTCACGATCGGCAGCCCGCAGCAGCTCGGCGACATCTTGTTCAACAGGATGGGGCTCCAGGGCGGGCGCAAGGGCAAGTCGGGGACCTGGTCGACCGACGTCACCGAGCTCGAGCGGCTCGCCCGCGAAGGGGTGCCGATCGCCCAGCTGGTTCTCGACTGGCGGCAGCTGACCAAGCTCAAGTCGACCTATACCGACGCGCTCCAGGAACAGATCAACCGCGACACCGGCCGGGTCCATACCAGCTACAGCCTGTCCGGCGCCCAGACCGGCCGGCTCGCCTCCACCGACCCCAATCTCATGAACATCCCGATCCGGACCGAGATCGGCCGGCGAATCCGCGACGCGTTCATCGCCGAGCCCGGCTTCGTCGTCCTTTCCGCCGATTACAGCCAGATCGAGCTCCGCCTCGCCGCCCATATCTGCGACGTGCCCCAGCTCCGCTCCGCCTTCGCCGAGGGCGCGGACATCCACAACATGACCGCCGGCGAGCTGTTCGGCGAGGTGAACCGGGACACCCGCGCCTCCGCCAAGACGATCAACTTCGCCATCCTCTATGGCATTTCCCGCTGGGGACTCGCCGGGCGGCTCGGGGTGACGGCCGACGAGGCGCAGGCGATCATCGACCGCTATTTCGAGCGATTCCCGGGAATCCGAAACTATATCGGCGAGACTCTCACCAGGGCGCGCGAGACCGAGTTCACGACCACCTTGTTCGGCCGCAAGACCCATTTCCCGAGGATCAAGTCGAAGGTCCAGCACGAGCGGCAGGGCGCCGAGCGGGCGGCGATCAACGCGCCGATCCAGGGGACCAGCGCCGACATCATCAAGCGCGCCATGGCGCGGATCTACCCTGCGCTCGAGGCCGAAGGGCTGAGCCGGGTCCGGATGCTGATGCAGGTCCATGACGAGCTGGTGTTCGAGGTTCCCGAAGACGAGGTCGAGCCGACCTCGGCGGTGATCCGCCGGGTGATGGCGAGTGCGGCCGAGCCGGCGATCACCCTCAGCGTGCCGCTCGGGGTCGAGATCGGGACCGGCGCCAATTGGGGCGCCGCGCATTGACCGAGCCGGCGCCCGGCGCCAGCGACGACATCGCCGCCCTCGCCAAGGGCGGGCGAACCAATCTGTTCGGCTTCGCCCTTCGCCTCGCGGCCCGGCTCCCCTTCCTGTTCATCGCCGGCCGATTCTACGGACCCGAGCTGCTCGGCCGATTCGCTTATGCGGTGATCGTCATCGAGCTCGCCGCCCAGCTCGCGACTCTCGGCATGAAGCGGGGCCTCGCCCAGCAGCTCGCCAAGTCGGACCGGCCGCATGTCTGCATCGTCTGGGACGGCCTTCTCGCCGCCTTCATCGCCTCGGCGGTGGCGAGCACGGTGCTGATGATCTTCCCGCAGGCGATGTTCCCTGCCGGCGACATTTACGGCGCCGACTGGCTATTGCCTCTGGTCATCTTCGGAATCGCCGGCGCCGACGTCGCCCTCGCCGCGCTCGCCTACCGCCATGACGTCGCTTCGACCGTCCATGTCCGGGCGATCGTCGAGCCGTGGACGATCAGCATCGCCGCCGGGATCCTCATCTTCCTCTCCTCCCGAGACGGGTTGATCATCGCTTATGTGATCTCGGTCGTCGCCGGCCTCGCCATGGCCTTCTGGCGGCTCTACTCGAGCTATGGCCTGCCGCACGGATGGAAACCCAATCCGACCGAGATGATGTCGGTCGCCCGGCAGAACGTGCCGCTGGCGGCGGCGGACGCGATCGAATGGGGCTCCCGCCGGCTCGACATCGCCATCCTCGGCCTGTTCGTCGC
>CAMPIH010000031.1 GCA_946886275.1 uncultured Sphingosinicella sp. | reverse complement strand
CCAATGTCGGGATCGGCAGCCAGGGCCTCGTCATGGCCGGCTCCGACGCGCAGAAACGTCTATGGCTGCCCAGGATCGCGTCGGGCGAGATCGTCACCAGCTTCGCCTTGACCGAGCCCGGCGCTGGATCCGACAGCGCCTCTGTCCAGACCCGCGCCGTCCGAGAGGGTGACCCCGGATCGGGGTCCGGGGCAGGCGTCTACCGACTCACCGGCACCAAAAGATTCATCACCAATGCCGACAAGGCGAGCCTGTTCACGGTGATGGCGCGCACCGGCGGGGAAGGGGCCAACGGCGTCTCCGCCTTCCTCGTCCCGGCCGATCTTCCCGGAGTGAGCATCGGCAGGCCGGAAAAGAAGATGGGCCAGCAGGGCGCCCATGTCTGCGACGTCAATTTCGACGAGACGCCGGTGCCGGCCAGGAACCGGCTTGGAGCCGAGGGCGAGGGCTTCAGGATCGCGATGCGGGTTCTCGATCGCGGCCGGCTCCACATCGCCGCCGTCTGCGTCGGAGTCGCGGAGCGTCTGATCGCCGACGCCGTCGCTTATTCGTCCGAGCGGCGCCAGTTCGGCAAGCCGCTCGCCGATTTCCAGCTCATCCAGGCGATGATCGCCGATTCCCAGACCGAGATGATGGCGGCTCGGGCCCTGGTGCTCGAGACGGCGGCGCTCAAGGACCGAGGCGACGGGATCGTTTTGGAGGCCGCCGCCGCCAAATATTATGCGAGCGAGATGGTCGGCCGCGTCGCCGACCGCGCCGTCCAGATCTTCGGCGGCGCCGGCTACATCGCCGATTACGGGATCGAGCGCCTCTACCGCGACGTGCGCCTGTTCCGGATCTACGAAGGCACCAGCCAGATCCAGCAGCTCGTCATCGCCCGGGAAGTGCTGAAGAGGGCGGCTCGGCCCTAGGTCGATCGCCGCAAATCTAGTCGCTCTCCAGCCACCAGCGCTGCTGCCAGCCGGTGACGCTCGGGATCGGCCGGCCCTGGCTGTCGGTGGCGGGATCGAAGCGGAATCTTTGCTGGATGAGTCGGCAGGTCGTCTCGTCGAGGGCCGAATTGCCGCTCGATCGGGTGACGCTGCAACTCGTCACCCGGCCATTGGCGCCGACGTTCAGCCGCGCGACCACGGTGCCTTCGGCCCGGGCGCGGACCGCGGCTCGCGGATAATCGGCATGGACGATCCGGCCGCGGACCAGCCGCGCCTCGCCGCCCAGGCCGGCGCCGGTGCCGCTGCCCGATCCGCCGCTTCCGGTGCCGGTGCCGGTTCCGCCGGCGCCGGTGCCCGGCCCCGGCCGGTCGGAGGCGCCGGCATCGCTTTCGCTGCCCGTGCCCGGAACCGGCGCGGCGACGATCGGCGGCACCGTCGGAACCACGATCTGGGGCGGCAAGGCGACGATCTCGGTCGGACGGGCCTTGAGATTCTCAGGGGCGGCGGCGCCTTCCTCCGCTTGGCTTCGGGCCTTGGCCGGCACGGGTGCCTCGACCGGCGGTGGCGGCGGCGGTTCCGAAATGTCGATGAGCTTGAGCTGCTCGGCGCTCTCGCGGATCATGTCGACGCCCAGGCCGGTGATGAAGGCATAGCCCAGCGCGACGTGGAGAAGGGCGACGGCGGCCGCCGACTTGAGCCGCTCCGGCGCCAAACCTCGATTCACTTCCGTAAACATGTCAGTATCTTGGTTGGCTTTACTTTAACCAGGACTGAAATGGAATCGTTGCCGGGATTCAGCTTCTCCGCACCATCACGTTCATCTGGGCGGCGGCGATCGGCTTGTCGCGGTCCTGCTGCCAGGCATGGGCCTCGACATTGGCGACCCGGCTGCCCAGCCGGGTGACCGTCGCCGCCGCATGCGTGTCGTGATCGGTGCCGCCGCGCATATAGTTCACGGTGACGTTGATCGGCTTGACGCTGATCCCTTCCGAGGATCCGATCTCCTCGAAGATCGCGCCGACCGCCGCGAATTCCAGTAGTCCGGCAATCGCCCCGCCATGGAGAAAGCCGGGGCGGCCAAGGACCCTTTCTGTGAACGGCATCACGAATAGCAGCTCGCCTTTCTCCGAACGAAGGGTGCGGATGCCGAGAAAACGGGCATAAGGCGGCAGTGTATCCATGGCCGGCTTCCTAGACGCCCGGAAACGGAAACGCACGCGGCGAGAAAGCTCGCCTCAACCGCGTTCGAAAGTGCGCGGAAGCCAGTAATTTTCCATGAGCATGTCGAACCTCTGGCCGTCCACAGAGACCATGTCGCGGTTCATGACGATCGCCGCTTCGCCCGAAACGGGGACGAAGCGCATATCCTCTCTCTGGTGGTCGACCTTGATGGCGGCGACTTCGTCCCAGCTCAGATTCCGAGTCTTTCCGCCGCGCTCATAGGACATCCCGGTGCGGTCCACACGAAGTCTCGGGGCGCCGGGAAAGCGGTTCCGGAGCAGCAGCCAGCAGCCGCCGGCGACGAGCAGAGCAAGCCCAGCAAGCCCGAGCGCCGACACGCTGCCCGGTCGGGCGATCGCCGCCGCGGCCAGGCCGGCCAGGAGCAGGCCGAGGAAGGCCACGGGCAGGATCGAGCGCAGGGTCGGTCGCGCCGGGCTGAATTCCATCGGCTCCGGCAGCAAATCCAGGACAAATTCGAGGTCGGCGGGCTCATCGACGTCGCTCAGGGTCTCGCCGACGTGGAGCGACCATCCCAGCCTTTCGATCCGAGCGATCGTTTCCCGCGCCACCGAGGAGCTGCTCCAGGCGATCCCCTCGAACAGGCTGGAATCGAAGCGCCGGAGCCCGAGCAGGACATAGCCCCCGTCGGCCGCGGGCAGGATGACGCCATCATGATCCTCGAGGCGAATCGCCGCTTCCTTCAGCCGCCGGCGATCGAGCTGGGGGGAGTCAGTCCCTATCAACAGCAGCTTGTCGCCTTTCTCCAGGGCCTTCCGGGCCGCTCGGCCGAGCCGCTCGCCGAGATCGCCTTTTCCCTGAGCGGTCAAGGTTTCGACGATCGGACGCACCTGGTTCCAGGCGGGATGGCGGGGGCCCGGATCGGTCATCAGCACGACGGGTCCGACCGACGCCGCACTCGCTTCGGCGAGCGTCTTTTCGAGCATCCGATTGGCCAGGCAGGCGGCCGCCGTCTCCCCCAGGGCTTTGATGAGGCGGGTCTTCACCTTGCCCGGCACGGGCGCCTTGGCGAAGACGAGAATCCGAGTCCTCAACGGCGCCGCCAGCGATGATAGGTTTCGACCAGGCGGAGCAGCCGTTCGGGCTGGTTCGCCTTGCGCCACTCGCCGGCGGCCATCTTGTTCGCCTCCGCCATGGTCGGATAGGCGTGGACCGTTCCGAGCAGCTTCTTGAGGCCGATACCATGCTTCATCGCCATGGCGATCGGGGCGATCAGCTCGCCGCCATTGTGGCCGACGATCGTCGCTCCCAGGATCCGGTCCTTGCCCGGCGCGACGAGCAGCTTGACGAAGCCCCTGCTCGCCGATTCCGTCACCGCCCGGTCGAAATGATCGAGCCCGTATCGCACCACCTCATGGGCGATTCCGGCCTCGCTCGCGCTGTCCTCATTATGGCCGACATGGGCGACTTCGGGATCGGTGAAGGTCACCCAGGGAAGCACCCTGTAATCCACCTTGAAGCGCCTGAAGCTGCCGAACAAGGCGTTGACCGCGGCATGCCAGGCCTGGTGCGAGGCGGCGTGGGTGAACTGATAGGCGCCGGCGACGTCGCCGACCGCATAGATGTTCGGGAAGAGGGTCTCGAGCCAGTCGTTCGTCTCGAGCGGCTGGTCGGTGTCGATCCCGAGCTCTTCCAGCCCATAGCCCTTCAGCCTCGGCTTGCGGCCGACAGCGAGGATGACGTCATCGAAGGGGATATAGGTTTCCGATTGGCGTTCGCCTGCCTCGGTGCGCGCCACCAGGACCTTTCCTTCGATCCGGACCGCCTCGTGGCCCATCCTCAGATCGACGCCCTCCTCGCCGAGGACGGCGGCGATGGTCGCGGCGACGTCCTCGTCCTCCTTCGGCAGGATCCGCTCGCCGCCCTCGACCAGGGTCACCTTGCTTCCGAGGCGGGCGAAGGCCTGAGCCATCTCGACGCCGATCGGGCCGCCGCCGATGATGAGCAGCTTTTCCGGAAGCGCCTCGCGCTCGGCGAAGGCTTCCCACATCGTGTCGCTCGTCAGGTAACCGAACGTCTCGATCCCCGGGATCGGCGGAACCAAAGGCTCGGCGCCGGCGGCGATGACGATCGCCCGGCTGGTCAGCCGCTCCCCATTCGCTTCGACGGTCCAGGGATCGACGATCCGGGCATGTCCGTGGCGGACGTCGACCCCGAGGCCGCGATAGCGTTCGACGCTGTCGGCGGGCGCGATGTCGGCGATGATCCTCTTCACCCGCTCGATGAGCGCCGGGAAGTCGACCGCCGGCTCCGCCGAGGGAAGGCCGAAAATTTCCGCATGGCGGATCTCGTGGGCGAGCCGGGCGCTGCGGATCAGCGCCTTCGACGGCACGCAGCCGGTGTTGAGGCAGTCGCCGCCCATCCGCTCCGCCTCGATCAGGGTCACCTTCGCCCGGACCGCCGCGGCGATATAGGCGGTGACGAGCCCGCCGGCGCCGGCGCCGATGACGATCAGGTTGCGGTCGAAGCGCCTCGGTCTCTTCCAGCCCTTGTAGGCGCGCCGCCGGCGAATGAAGTCGGCCGCGACCTTGCCGAAGATCGGCAGCAGGCTGAGCAGCACCAGCGAGCCGATCAATTGCGGCGAAGCGATCTCGGACAGCGAATCGAGGCGGCCGAGCTGGGTTCCGGCGTTGACGTAGACGAAGGTCGCCGGAAGCATTCCGATCTGGCTCACCAGGGCGAATTTCAGCGCCGAGATCCGGGTCAGCCCCATGGCGAGGTTGACGACGAAGAAGGGGAAGACCGGGTTCAGCCTGATCGCGAGCAGATAGAAGATGCCGTCGCGGTCCAGGCCTCGGTCGACCGCTTCGAGCCTTTTGCCGAAGCGGCGCGTGACCCAGTCGCGGAACAGATAGCGCGAGCTCAGGAAGGCCAGAGTGGCGCCCGCCACCGAGGCGAAGGAGACGGCGACGAGCCCGATCCAGAGGCCGAAAATGGCACCTCCGGCCAGGGTCATCACCGCGGCGCCCGGGATGGAAAGCGCCGCCACCGCGACATAAGCGAGGAAGAAGACGGCCAGAACGATCAGCGGCCGGGTTTCGACCAGGGTCGAAAGCTCGTTCCGCCGCGCCTTGAGAGCGTCGAGATTGAGGAGATCGACCGCGCCCGACTCCAGGAAGAGGACGATCAGGGCCAGGATCGACGCGGCGAGAATGACGCGTTTCGTCGTCGATCCGATCATGGTCTTTTTGCCGGGGCGCTTTTCGCGGCGGCTCGGTCTATTATGTTGGGCTCGTGCTTCAGGATGGCCTCCCAGGCCGCTCTACCCTGAACAGGGCTCCACCGGAACAGGAGCCGGCAAGAGGTGTCGCAATGAGCAACAGTCTGAACCGGAGAAATGTCGTTGTCGCCGCCGGAGCGGTCGTCGTCGCCGGAGCGGCGGCCCTGTTCGGAGGCCGCGGCAGCGAGGCGAAGGCGGAAGTGTTCGAGGTGAATCTCACGCCCGAGCAATGGCGCCGGCGCCTGACTCCCGAACAATATCGGGTGCTTCGCCAGCAGGGGACGGAAAGGTCCGGTTCGAGCGCTCTCAACGCGGAGCATCGCCCCGGCACCTTCCATTGCGCCGGCTGCGACCTTCCCGTCTACCGATCGCAGGACAAGTATGAGAGCGGGACCGGCTGGCCGAGCTTCATCCGGCCGATCCGGGGCGCGGTCCGCACTCGGCCGGACAACACGATCTTCATGACCCGGACCGAGGTTCATTGCCGGCGTTGCGGCGGTCATCTCGGTCATGTCTTCGACGACGGGCCGCCGCCGACCGGCCAGCGCTGGTGCATGAACGGCGACGCGCTCAGGTTCGTGCCGGCGAACCGGGCCTGAAGCCGGTGCGGAGGATCGTCCTTGTCGTGCTCGCGGCCCTTGCGATCGCCGCCGGGATCGTGCTCCTTGCCGGCCGGAGCGACGAGGCACCGGCCCAGGCGCCGCGCTCCGGCGAGGTCGCGAGCGCCGTCTTCGCCGGCGGCTGCTTCTGGTGCACCGAATCCGATTTCGACCATTTGCCCGGCGTTCTTTCGACCATTTCCGGCTATTCCGGCGGACGGGTGCGCAACCCCAGCTACGAGCAGGTCTCGGCCGGCAATACCGGCCATATCGAGGCGGTGCGGATCAGCTACGATCCAGCCCGGATCAGCTATTCGAGCCTCGTCGACCGTTTCTTCCGGACGATCGATCCGCTCGATTCCGGCGGCTCCTTCTGCGACCGCGGCTATCAATATCGCTCGGCGATCTTCGTCGCGACGGCCGAGGAAAGGCGGATCGCCGAGGCCGCAAAGGCGCGGGTCGAACAGGAGCTCGGCGCCGAGGTCGCGACCCTGATCCTGCCGAGGCGGGCTTTCTACCGGGCCGAGGAATATCACCAGGATTATTACCGCAAGAACCCGGTCCGCTACCGCTTCTACCGCTGGAATTGCGGCCGCGAGGCCCGCCTCGGAGAGGTCTGGGAGCGGCGCCGCTGAGCGGCTATGCTTCGCCTATGGACATGGCTGCAACCGCCTCGCCGTTCGCGGTCGCCGACGCGCCGCCGCTCGATCCCGACAAGTTCGCCGATCCTTTGCTCACCGCCAAGGGCGAGAAGCGCGCTTCGGTGGCCCTGGAACGGCTCGACACCTTGTGGATCAACACCGGCACGCTCTGCAATCTCGCCTGCCGGAGCTGCTACATCTTCAGTTCGCCGACCAACGACAGGCTCGTCTATCTGACCCTCGCCGAGGCCGAATCCTATTTCGCCGAGGCGGCCGCTTTGGGCACGAGGGTGATCGGATTCACCGGCGGCGAGCCGTTCATGAATCCCGACATGATCGCGATGATGCGCTCGGCGCTCGACCGCGGCTTCGATCTGCTCGTCCTCACCAACGCGATGCGGCCGATGCGGCGGTTCGAGACTCAGCTCGCCGCGATCGGCGCCGAGCATGGCGATCGGGTCGTCATGCGGGTCAGCCTCGACCATCATGACGAGCACCTCCACGAGGCGGAGCGGGGACCCGGAACCTGGGCGAAGGCGCTGGACGGCCTGAAATGGCTCGCCGCCGCCGGCTTCCGGGTCGCGGTGGCGGGGCGCCGGCTCGACGGCGACGCCGATGTCCGCGCCGGCTATGATCGCCTCCTCGACGGGCTCGCCGTCGCCGCCGATCATCTCGTCCTGTTCCCGACCATGGACGCTTCTGCCGACGTTCCGGAGATCAGCGAATCCTGCTGGGATATCGTCCGGGTGTCGCCGTCGGCGATGATGTGCGCGACGAGCCGGATGGTGGTGAAGGAGAAAGGCGCCGATCGCCCGCACGTCGTCGCCTGCACGCTTCTGCCCCATGACGATCGCTTCGCGATGGGCGAGACCCTCTCCGAGGCGAGCCGGCCGGTCCCGCTCAACCATCCCCATTGCGCCCGCTTCTGCGTCCTCGGCGGCGCGAGCTGCTCGGGCTGACATGCTGTCGGTGGTCATCCCGACGCTGGATTCGGAATCCAGCCTCGGCGATTGCCTGGCGCGGATGAAGGGGGCGGACGAGATCATCGTCGTCGACGGCGGCTCGACCGACTCCACCGTGGCGATCGCGGATCGGGCCGGGGCTCGGCTGATCATCGCTCCGAAGGGCAGGGGGAGCCAGCTTCGGGCCGGCGCCGAGGCAGCGCTCGGTGACTGGCTGCTCTTCCTTCATTCGGACACCTTGCCTTCGCCCGGCTGGAGCGAGGCCGTCGCCGAGCACATCCGCCTCCATCCCGCCAAGGCGGGCTGCTTCGCCTTCCGGCTGGCGGACAAGGCGTGGCAGGCGCGGGCGGTCGAGCGAGCGGTGGCGGCGCGGGTCAGGCTGTTCGCTCTGCCCTACGGCGATCAGGGGCTCCTCGTCCCGCGCTCGCTCTATGACGAAGCGGGAGGCTATCGACCCTTGCCGCTGATGGAGGATGTCGATCTCGTCTGGCGGATCGGACGCGGCCGGCTTCGCCGGCTCGACGCGGAGGCCTGGACCAGCGCCGAGCGCTGGCGCCGCGACGGCTGGCTGCGCCGCTCCGCCCGCAACATCCTCTGCCTCTCCCTCTACCGCTTTGGCTTGCCCGCCGACCGGATCGCCCGTTTCTATGCCTGATGCGGACCGGCTGTTCGCGGAGGCGGCGAAGTGCCTCAGGCGCAACGAGCTGCCGGCGGCCCGAACCCTGTTCGGCGAGGCCGCAAGGGCCGGCCGGCGCGACGCCGCCGTCATTCACTGCAACCTCCTGGCGAGCGGCGTCGACTGGGGCCAGGGCCTCGCCTTGCTCCGGATCCTCGCTCGCTCGGGGCGGCGAAGCCGGGACGAGCTGGCGATCGTCGAGCAGATGGCGCTGGCGGCGAACGGCGATCCCGCCTCGATCCCCGCCGGAGAAATGATCGGCGAGTCGCCCAATCTCATCTGGTTTCGGGCGCTGCTCAATCCCGCCGAGTGCCGGTACCTCGTCGAGGCCGCCGAACCGATGCTCCAGCCGTCGGTCGTCGTCGACGCCCGGAGCGGCCGCCAGGTCGCCGATCCGGTGCGGACGTCCGACAGCGTCGGCTTCACCCTGCCCCTCGAGAATCCGGCGGTTCACGCGCTCAACCGAAGGATCGCCGCCGCCAGCGGCACCAGGGTAGAGCAGGGCGAGCCGCTGCAGGTGCTCCGCTACCGGCCCGGTCAGGAATACAAGCCGCATTTCGATCATATTCCAGGCTTCGCCAATCAGCGCGTCATGACCATGCTGGTCTGGCTCAACGAGGATTATGACGGCGGCGAGACCCTGTTCATGATGACCGGACGCAAGCTCAGGGGCCGGATCGGCGACGCCTTGCTGTTTCGGAACAGCAAGGCCGACGGCCGCCGCGACGACAGCGCCGCCCATGCCGGGCTTGCGGTCACGAGCGGCGAGAAGCTGATCGCCAGCCGATGGATCCGCCAACATCCCTTCGAACCGGCCTGAATGTTCCCTGCGTCCGCCGGCGTGACTGGGTTTCAGCCGCCGAAGACCCGCCGGCACACGCAGTCCAGCTTCGCCAGAAGCGCCGGGTCGCGGGCATCGGCGGCGGTGATCAGGGCGCTGTCGAGATTGGTGTCGATCGGCGACGGCGGCCGGGTCTTCGGGAGGCTAAGCGCCAGCTTTTCCACCAGCGTTCGAGCAGTCGCCGCATTGGCCTGGAGCTGGGCGATGATCTGCGCGACTTCCACCGGCTCGTCGCTCTCGCGCCAGCAATCATAATCGGTGACCATTCCGACCAAAGCGTAAGGCAGCTCCGCTTCGCGCGCGAGCTTCGCCTCGGGCATTCCGGTCATTCCGACGACGTCGCAGCCCCAGTCACGGTAGAGCCGGCTTTCCGCCCGGCTCGAGAATTGCGGGCCCTCCATCGCCAGATAGGTCCCGCCGCGAGTCACTTTCGCGCCCGCCGACTCGGCGGCGGAGGCGGCGAGCTCCGAGAGGCGCGGGCAGACCGGATCGGCCATCGAGACATGGGCGACGAGGCCCGGTCCGAAGAAGCTCGACTCCCGCCCCACCGTCCGGTCGATGAACTGGTCGACGAGGACGAAGCGCCCCGGCTCCAGTTCCTCGCGAAGCGATCCGATCGCCGAAATCGCGACGATATCGGTGCATCCGGCGCGCTTGAGCGAGTCGATATTGGCTCGGGCGTTGACCTCCGAAGGCGGCAGCCGGTGGCCCCGGCCGTGGCGGGGAAGGAAGACGAACTTCACATCGTGGATCCGCCCGATCAGGAGATCGTCGGACGGCCTGCCCCAGGGGGTGTCGACGGCGATCCACTGCGCCTCCTCCAGCGCCTCGATGTCGTACAGGCCGGAGCCGCCGATGATCCCGATCGTCCACTCGTTCATGGCACGTGCTTAGTGACCGACGAGGATGATCCGCAAGTCGTTGACGTTGGTGCCGGTGTGCCCGGTCACCAGCTGGTCGTCCAGCGCGTGGAAAAGTGTAGCCGAATCATTCTCTTCGAGAAGGTTGTTGGTACCGTCCCCGAAGCGCGCCGGCGTGTCGCCGTCGAAAAAGGCGCCGGCCGCCTCGCTGGCGCCGTCGACGCCGTCGCTGTCGGCGGCGAGGCCGCAGATTCCGCGTCGGCCGGCAAGCCGGATCGCCGCCGCAAGCGCATATTCGTGATTGGGCCCGCCGCGCCCCTTTCCCTCCATCGTCACCGTCAATTCGCCGCCCGAGATGAGCGCGGTTCCGGGAGGAGAGGCGAGCGCGAGCTCGGCGTGCTGGCGGCCGATCTCCTTCGCTTCGCCGGTGCAGTCCTCGATCAGCCGAGGCTCGAAACCGAGCCGCCGGGCTTCGGCGGCGGCCGCGGCGAGCGCGTCGCCGTTGCGGGCCACGATCCTGTATTCGCCGGGCACATGTTTCGCCGACTCCGACCAGCCCTCGGCCGGGGCTTCGATCCCGTAGCGGTCGATAATGGCCTTGGCCTCGGCGATATCGGTCGGGTCGGCGACGGTCGGGCCCGAGCCGATATCCTCGGGGCGGTCGCCGACGACGTCGGAGATGGCGAGCGTCACGAGCTTCGCCGGCGCCGCCGCCAGGCCAAGCCGGCCGCCCTTGATCAGCGACAAGTGACGGCGGACCGCGTTGATCTCGCCGATCGCCGCGCCCGAACGCAGAAGCGCGCTGGTGACGGCCTGCTTCTCGGCGAGCGTCAGCCCTTCGCCGGGCAGGCAGGCGAGCGCCGAGGCGCCGCCGCTCAGAAGCACGAGCACAAGGTCGCCGGCTTGCGCTTCGGCGGCCAGCTCCAGCAGCCGCCGGGTCGAGTCGGCGCTCTGCTCGTCGGGCAAGGGGTGACCGGCGTGGAGCAAAAAGATCCGCTCGAGCTTCGCTTCGGTCTGGTGCGGGACGATGGCGATCCCCTCCACCCGGCCGCCGAAATGGGCCTCGGCCGCCGCCGCCATGCCCGAAGCGGCCTTGCCGACGGCGAGGACGATGATCCGACCGCTGCTCTGCTCGGGAAGGTGCGGCGGAAGCACGACCTCCGGCCGGCAGGCGTCGACTCCGGCCCGGAAGATGCGTTCGAGCTGGGCTCTCATCGGACGTGCATTGCGGCCATCGTTCTCACATTCTAGCAGAAGGCGTGAGGCTCAGGGGCTTGAACTGGCGAAACCTGGACTGGCGGCGGGCGGTGCGCATCGGTGTTCGCATCCTTGCCGGCATCGTCGCCGTCCCGATCGCCTATTTTCTTATGGCTCTGCTTTTCGGCCTGGTGCCGGTGAATTCGGACTGGCACGAGGCCGATTCCGGAGTCACGATCTACATCCGGAGCAACGGCGTCCACACCTGGATCACGATGCCGAAGGTCACGCCCCACATGGACTGGCGGCCTTTTGCGCCGCCGGAGCATCTGAAGGATCCGCGCTACGGCGGCGGCGATCATGTCGCGATCGGCTATGGCAATCGCGAATTCTATCTGAACACGCCGACCTGGGCCGATCTCACCGTCCGCAACGCCTTCGGCGCCTTCATCGGCGGCGGCCGGACCCTTCTCCACGTCGAGCATGTGCACCAGCCGCGGCCGGCCGAATGGCAGCGGCCGATCACTCTCAGCGTCGCCCAATATCGGCGCCTGGCCGACTATATCAGCAGGCGCTTCCAGCTCGATTCCGAGGGCCGGCCGATGCCGTTGATCGGCCGCGGCTATAATGACTGGGACATGTTCTACGAAGCCAATGGCGGCTACAGTTTCGTCCTCACCTGCAACGAATGGACCGGCCGCGCGCTTCGCCACGCCGGCATCCGCACCGGCCTCTGGACCCCGCTCGAGCAGAGCATCATGTGGCGGCTCGATTGAGCGCTGCGTTTGCGTTAGAGGAGCGAAACGAATTTCAACAGGGGGTCTGAAATGGCGAAGATACTCGGCAATTTCCATCTGGCGCTTCTCATCGGGATCGCCCTGCTGGTCGTGGCGATGTTCGGCCTTCACGCGGAGGGGATCGGCGAGCCCGGCTATTGGGCTCAGTGGCTTCGCTTCGTCCACGTCTTCGCCGGGATCCTGTGGATCGGCCTCCTTTATTATTTCAACTTCGTCCAGATCCCGACCATGCCCAGCGTTCCCGCCGAGCTGAAGCCGGCGGTGAGCAAATATATCGCGCCCAAGGCCCTGTTCTGGTTCCGCTGGTCGGCGCTTGCGACGGTCGTCCTGGGCCTCCTCGTCGCCGAGATGCAGCAGGGCGGCTATGCCGCTCGGGCGCTGACCCTGAGCGACGGCTATCGGACGATCGGGATCGGCATGTGGCTCGGCCTGATCATGGCCGCCAACGTCTGGTTCGTGATCTGGCCGAACCAGAAGAAGGCGCTCGGAATCGTTCCCGCCGACGATGCCGCCAAGGCTCGCTCGGCCTCGATCGGGATGATGGCGTCGCGGACCAACCTCATCCTGTCGATCCCGATGCTCTACTGCATGGTCGCCCAGCAGCATATCGGCGGCTGAGCAGGGGCGGGCCTCTCTCGGGTCGGAGCGGGCGACGATGGAAGACGCCGAGACCCGAACCGCCGCCTGCCGCTGCGGCCAGCTCAGGGCCAGAGTGGTGGGCGATCCGGTGCGCGTGTCGGTCTGCCATTGCCTCGATTGCCAGAAGCGGACCGGGAGCGCTTTTTCCGCCCAGGCGCGCTGGCCCGAGGCTCGGGTCGAGCTGGAGGGCCAGTCGAAGACCTGGACCCATCGCGCCGACAGCGGCAATCGGATCACCCATCATTTCTGTCCCGATTGCGGATCGACGGTCCATTACCGGATCGAGGGCAAGTTCGACGGGCTCGTCGCCATTCCGCTCGGCGCCTTCGACGATCCCTATTTCCTGAGGCCCGCTTTCTCCGTCTGGGAGGCGCGCAAGCATGACTGGGTCGCCATCCTCGGCGAGGCTGTCGAGCATATGGACTGAAGCGGAAGCTCGGCGAGGCGACCGGTTCGCCGCGACTTGATGAGCCGGGGCGGCATGACATAGGCTTCAGGCTGAGCCGGAACGGGAGTGGCGTCGAATGCGGTCCATCTTTGCAGCACCGGCGATCATCCTCTGCGCCGCCGCCCCGATCCAGGCCTGCGCCGCTCAGGCGGTGCCGATCCCCGACACTCCGGCCGGCCGCTACGCTTCCGCTTTCCTGGACGCTTTCAACTCCGCCGACGCAGCCCGGCTCGAGCGCTACAATGCGCTCTACGGCCGAAGGACTCCGCCGCAGGACTGGATCGAGCTTCACGCGATGACCGGCCGCCTGACTCCGGTCCGGGTCGAATCCAGCGATCCCAATTCCATCACCCTCCTGCTCTCGGCGGAACAGGGCGACGCCTTCTGGCAGTCGAGCGCCCGGATCGATCCGGGCGACCCGATGAAGGTGGTGGAGGCGGCGCTGGGCAGGGCCGATCGCCCGCCCGAATTTGCGATCCCGAGGCTGCCGCGCGCCGAGCTCCATCGCCAGATGGCCGATCGGCTGGCGCGGGACGTCGCTTCCGACCGATTTGTCGGAACGATGATCGTCTCCCGCCACGGCCGGACCATCTATCAGAATGCCTCCGGTCTCGCCGACCGGGAAGCGAATATTCCGGTGACGATGGACACCCGGTTCCGGATCGGCTCGGCGAACAAGATGTTCACCGCCGTCGCCATTCTCCAGCTCGTCGAACAAGGCAGGATCGCGCTCGATTCGCCGATCGGGACCTATCTCACCGATTATCCCAATCCCGACTTCGCCGGGTCGGTGACGGTCCGCCAGCTGCTGACCCATAGCGGCGGCGCCGGCGACATCTTCACGCCCGAATATGAGGCGAGGCGGCTCGAGGTGAGGACACTCGCCGATTATGTGAGCCTGTTCGGCCATCGCGCGCAGGACATTGGCGAAGGCAGGAACTTCTATTCCAATTACGGCTTCGTCCTGCTCGGGCGGATCATCGAGGTCGTGAGCGGCCAGGATTATTACGCCTATGTCGAAGACAGGATCTTCAGGCCGGCTGGAATGAACGACACCGCTTCGCTGCCGGAAAATGTCGATGTCCCGAACCGCTCGCGAGGCTATGCGAAGCGGCAAAGCAGGCTCGTCGACAATGAGGATAGTTTGCCTTTCCGCGGCACCGCGGCCGGCGGCGGCTATACGACGGCCGCCGATCTCGTGCGCTTCGGCGAGGCGCTTCGCTCCGGGCGGCTGCTGTCGAGGGAGATGGTGGACCAGGCGACGTCGCCGCAGCGGCCGGACGGCTGGTACGGCTTCGGATTCTTCCTCGGCGGGCAGGGCCGCACCCGCCACTGGGGTCATGGCGGCGGCGCTCCGGGGATGAACGCCGCATTCAGGGTCTTCCCGGAGCTCGACGCGATCGTCGTCGCTCTGGCCAATCTCGATCCGCAAGCCGCCGACAGTCAGGCGGATTTCTACGCTAACCGGATGGCGCTCGACGAATGAGGTTCGCCGCTTGCTGAGGATCAGGGGGCGGCGATCGCCGTCGCCGCCGAAGCGACCTGGATCGGCGGCAGAGCCGGAGCCTGTCCCCCGAAACCGTGGATCCAGCGCCCGCTCGCGGAATAGCTGAAGATCGGGCGATAATCGTTCACCCGGTCGCCTTCGACCAGATCGTCGGTGGCGTTGTCGAGGATCACGAAGCCGCGGTCGGTTCGGACGGCGAGAACGGCGTGATTGGTGCGGGCGATCAGGTCCCGGGCGATGACGAGAAAGAGGTCGCGGCGATCGAAGCCGTTCGCCGCCAGCAGCGCCAGCTTGGCGAGCGCATAATCCTCGCAGTCGCCGCGGCCGCGGCGGATCGACTCGGCGGCGCTTTGCCAGATTTCGGCCGGAGCATTGCCGACCTTGTCTTCGGCGAAGGTGATGCGCCGGTTGACCCAGGCATTGACCTGCCGAAGCAATTGCTCGGAATTTCCGGAGCGGTCGAAGCCGCCGAGTGAGGGCGCGGGTCCTGCACTGGCTCGCTGCCACATCGCGTCATAGGGCGTGTTCCCGATTCTGATCGCGGTCGATCCGAAGACGTCGGGTCCACCGTTCGTGGAGCGGCGGAGCGGCGACTCTGCGGGTGACGCTGCCGGGAAGCCGAATGGCGATCGGTCGGACCATGACCGGACCGACGCCTGGGGAATCCGAGCGGCTGCGGTCGCCATCAGGGTCGTCGCTGGAGCTCCCACCGGTGCTGCCTGACCGACAGTGCCCTGGGCCATCCACGTCCGCGCAAGAGCGCTTTCGCCGCCGAGCGTTGCGGCGACCGACGCGATGTTGGGCGACGGCAAGTCCCATTGCGACGCGGCAACGGGCGTCGCCGGCGCGAAGATCGAGACCAGAGCGGCAAGAGCGCCGAGGCTCCGCCGCGAGAAGGAAGGGATGAAAGTTGATGCCACGTCGTCGCTCCCGTTTGAGCGACTTCAATGGCCGATCAGCTTTCCCCTTTCGGTGTACGGGCAGACCGTAACTCTACGGCCGTCGCGGCAATTCGCCGCGGGGGCGCCGGTGAACGAGTCGGCGCCGCGGCGCTTTTACGAAGTGGCTCGACGGGTGTCGGCGGCCTGGAAGTGCGCGATCTGGTCGGCATGCGCCTTCCTGAAAGAATCGCGGTCGCAGGCGCGGTCGATATAGGCATGGATCACCGGCGAGGCGGCGAATTCGCGGACGGCGGGGACTCGCAATATGTCCGCCATCAACAGGTCCGCGACGGTGAATCGCGAGGCGACCAGCCACTCGCGGTCGCGAAGTACCTTTTCGATATGGTCCAGTCGGCTTCTCGTCCAGTCGGTGAGGCCGTTTTCCCGGCCGACGGAAAGCGACAGGAACCACCAGGGCACCGTCACCATCTCGATCGAATTGAGGCCGGCAATGACCCATTGCAGGGTCTCCGCCGCGCCGGCTTCATCCCGCGGCATCAGCTTCTCGCTCTTCTTCGCGAGATGAAGCAGGCACGCCCCGCTCTCGAAGAGCGAGATGTCGCCGTCGGTGAGGAACGGCACCTGTCCGAACGGCTGCCGCTCGTAATGGTCGGCGCCCCGATCCTCGAACGGCGTGCTTCGAACCTCGTAGCTCAGGCCCGCTTCCTCGAGCGCCCAGCGAAGCCGCATGTCCCGAACGAAGCCGCGGGGGCCCTTCGGCACCCAGTCATAGGTCCAGACCGTCAGCGCCATGATTCCTGTCTCCTCGGCCAGGAGGTTAATCGCCTCGGGGAGCCTGTCCACCCATCGTCTGCGGTCCATTGCGCACATCCCCCGCTTCCGACGCCGGGTAGGGTAATTCACCTGGTCCCCTGCTAACTTGTGGCCATGATGATCCCTGGGCCAGGTCGACCACGGCACGATGATGTGCTCACCCCGGCTGAATGGCGCACCGCCGAGTTGGTTCGTCACGGTCTGACCAATCGAAAGATTGCCGAGCGGATGGGCGTCAGCCTTGACGCCGTGAAGTTCCACGTCGGCAACGCACTTTCCAAATTGGGTTGTTCCGGTCGGGAGGAATTGCGGCTGTGGGATGGAGTGGCCCGGGGCACCGCCCTCGACAGAATGAGGAGAGCCGACATGGCCACGATGACGCTGACCGACAATTATATGATGCTCGCGCAGGTCGCCCGCACTGTGCGGAGCGTCGAGGACTCCCGCATCTGGTATCGGGACACCCTGGGGCTGTCCGAGCTTTATGCGTTTCCCGGGCTCGCTTTCTTTGACCTGGGCGGTGTCCGACTGATGCTTTCGGAGGAGGGCGACGGATCGCACGACTCGATTCTCTATTTGCGCGTACCGGATGTCCATGCGGCGAAGGAGGAGCTCGAGGGTCGCGGCGTGAAGTTCACTCACGCGCCTCATATGATCCACCGACACGAGGATGGAACGGAAGAATGGATGACCTTCTTCCAGGACGATCAAGGCCGCCCGCTCGCGCTGATGACCCAGGTGCGATCGACGTCCAGGTAAGCGAGCAGTCGGGATTCGGGCGAGAAGTGCGCTGCTGCGCCCAGGTGCCACTGACGTCCGCTTCCGACCTCATTGCGGACATTCCCAGTTTCGCCGAAGCAAGGCATCATGAACATGCCGACAGACGCAGAGCGGGACGAACTTGAAGCTCGCGTGAGCGATATATTGTATGAAGTCGCCAGGTTTGCGTGGGCAGACCTTGCGGAGCGGGTTCCCGTTGGTCGCACCTATGTGAGGCCCGAAGGGGAAGGGCCGTATATGTCGGTCACCTGGGATGCGAACTGGAAGAAACGGAAAGGTGGGCCGATCCTGGTCGTGGTGACCGGCTATCTCGACAAGGAGCATCAGCATCCGGTTTGGGGCTCAGCCGAAATCATCCGCAGGCGGGGATTCCTGTCTCGCTTCTTCCATCGCGAATAGGCGCTTTCCACCGCTCATGGACACTCAGCCGAATGTCGGCTTTCGACCCA
>CAMPIH010000030.1 GCA_946886275.1 uncultured Sphingosinicella sp. | reverse complement strand
ATGCCAGATCGCCGTCGACAGATCGGGGCGTATCGGACGGTACCAGCCCTAGCTTGACCCAGGCTGGACCTGAACGAGCCGCTGGGGACTGGAAAAGGCTATTCGCCTGCCGTCGGTCCGCCGCCTCTTTCCTGGCGGTAGAGACGAAGAACCTCGTCGACGGGAAGTGCTTCGATCCGCCTGCCATTCCCTTCCATCGTCTCCGCCGCAAACAGCGAATTGAGGACCGCTTCCTCCGTCGCCTCGACGACCGCCTGGAAGAGCGGTGACAGGCGCTCGTTCGGCAGGTCCTCGATCGGCGAGACGTCGCCGCGCCGCTGCGCCGTCCGGCGAACGCCCGGATGCGTGGAGAAGGCCACGGCATAGTCGCCGGAGCCGTTCGTCATCGGCGATCCGGTCCGGCCGATGCCGAGGAAGGCGCGCCGCGCCAGCCGCTCGAGATTGCGGTCGGAAAGCGGCGCATCGGTGGCGATCACGATGATGACCGATCCGTCCCCCGAGGCCGACTGGAGCTCGTCGCGAAGGAAATAACGGCCGAGCCTCTGGCCGACCGGAATTCCGGCGACGCTCAGGACTCCGCCATAATTGGTCTGGACGAGGATTCCGACGGTGTGGCCGCCGAGCGAAGCGGGGAGGCGGCGCGAGCTGGTGCCGATGCCGCCCTTCCAGCCGAAGGCGACGGTTCCGGTCCCGGCCCCGACATTGCCCTGGGCGACCGGGCCGCCGCGGGCCGCCTCGATCGCGGCAAGGCCATGCTCGCGGGTGACCCGGCGCGCCCGGATGTCGTTGAGACCGCCGTCGTTGGTTTCCCCGACGACGGCATTGACCGATCGCACCTCTTCATTGCCCGGCTGCCGCAAGGTCCAGTCGATCGCCGCGGACGCCGCTTCGGGAACGGACAGCGTGTTGGTCAGAAGGATCGGGCTTTCGATCTCGCCCAGCTCCTCGATCTGGGTGCTGCCCATGAACTTGCCGTAGCCATTGCCGACGACGAAGCCGGCCGGCACCTTGTCCTGGTAGAGATTGCCGCCGTGCGGAAGGACAGCCGTGACGCCGGTGCGGATCGACGGCCCCTCGACCAGGGTCACATGGCCGACCTCGACGCCTTCGACGTCGGTGATCGCGTTGAGCGGCCCGGGCGGAAGAATGCCGATTTCGATCCCGGCTTCGCGCGGCCCCGGCCGCTGGGCTTCAGCAGGCGCGGCCATGATCAGGATCGCGGCGGCCGCCAGCCATGGCTTCATGCGCAGCCAAGGCGCTCTTCCTGGACCGCCCGTCATTGGCCATCTTCGTCGTTCGGCATCGCGATCGTCCTTCTCCCGTTGCCGCCGACGGTTTCAGAGTTCAGCCGCTTCGACAAGGCTGTTGGCGATCCCCGGCAAGAGTCTCTTGAGGCCCGAAGCGGACGTTCACCGCGCCTCGTTCCGCCAGGACGGACGGCCCCGGTCCGGCGCCGCGACCGCCCCCTAAAGGCAACGGAAGATGATGGGCTCGCTTCCACGCCGAAGGACGAAGGGCCCGAGCGAGACTCCGTTCTCGAGGCGCCCCCGAAGGTTCATGACGTCGCCGCGAACGCTTCCGCTGTAACGCACCGGATAGGACGGCAGCACCTGTCCTTCGATCTCTGGTCCGCCCCAACCCGGGGTGTGGATCCCCTGCGCATCGAATGTGCCGTCGGGACGCGGGACCAGTGGGCCGATCAGCGTTCCCGAAGCGCAATCATATTCGAGCGTGCCGCCGTTCGGCGTGAGGCTCAGGCCGACGTGAGTGCCGCCCCACTCGCCGACGATCGGATGGCTCGCGGGCAGCGGCGTCGCGCAGGCTGCGAGGAATAAAGGCATCAGGAACCAATTGTGACCCATGCGATCCGACAACGTCAGAGCAGGGCTCCCGGCTCCAGATCCTCCTTCGCGTGGAAGGGCACTCGAGACAGTGGCACCGTCAGTTCGGGCTGGATTCATCTTCGACCCGCTAGCCATTGCTGTCGATGATCAGGCACCTCGCACTCTTCCTGGCCCTTGCAGGGGCAACGACCGCCATGGCCTCGCGGCGATCCTACCCGATCGAGCCGGTGGCGATCCCGCCCAGCATCCAGCAGGGAATCGACCTCCTATATGTCGACCCGGGGCTGGCGCCTGCGATCAGGGAGCGCGACGAGCTGCTGGAGCAGCTCGGAATTGCCGGCAAGCCGGGTGCCGCAGTCGATCTCTTCGCGCCCGTCAGCCCGATCTACACCGAGCTTCGCCATGCCCTGGCCAGCTATCGATCGACCTGGTCGCATTTGCCGCAGCTTCGCCTCGAAGATGGCCCGACGCTGAGGAAAGGCGCGGCCGGAGAGCGTGTCGCTCGACTCCGGGAGCGCCTCGGCCTCCCGATCGGCGATCGCTTCGACGACGACCTCGAGCGAGCGCTTCGACGCTATCAGCAGGCGCACGGCCTGGGGGTCGACGGAGCCGCCGGCCCCGCGACTCTGGCCTCGCTGAATCTCGGCGCAGAGCATTTCGAGCGAGTCCTGTTGCTGAACATGGAGCGGGCGAGACAATTGCCGGCTCCATCCGAGCAGGGCCGCTACATCCTCATCGATGTGGGGGAGGCGCGGCTTTACATGTACGAAGACGGGCGTCTCCAGGACAGCATGAAGGTGATCGTCGGCAAGCAGGCCAGCCCGACTCCGATGATGGCTGCCATGATTCGCCATGCGAGCGTGAACCCCTATTGGAACGTGCCCCCCGATCTGGCGCAGTCACTGGTCGCGCCCAAAATATTGTCCGAAGGGCTCGGCCACCTCGATGACGAGCGCTACGAAATATTGTCCGACTGGAGCGATGCCGCGACGGCGGTCGACCCCGCGACGATTGACTGGCAGGCGGTGGCTCGCGGCGACGAGATAATCCGGGTCCGCCAGCTGCCGGGTAGTGGCAATTCCATGGGTGACATCAAGTTCATGATGCCGAACGATTTCGGTATTTATCTGCACGACACGCCCAACCGCGCCCTGTTCGGGAAGTCGGACCGCTGGATCAGCAATGGATGCGTTCGACTTGAGGATTCAGAGCGTCTCGCCCGCTGGCTGTTCGGGGAAATGCCGCGAGGGGACCAGCCGGAGCAGCAGGTCGATCTCGAGCAACCGGTTCCCGTCTACATCACCTATCTCACCGCCGTCGGAACGACCGATGGAGCCGTGTTCCGGAACGATCCCTATCAGCGCGATTCCGAATTGCTCGCCCGCTACTTCCCTGCCGCGGGATAGCTGGTCCCGGTCCTGACCACTGGTGCTGACGGAAGGACAAAAAAGGGGTATCCTGTCCTTGTCCGAATCCGCTCGGCTCTGAAGGCAGGAGGCGCGAATGACCGACACCAAGTGGACGATCAAGGGACGCGAATTCGTTCATTGCAACTGCGCTTATGGCTGCCCTTGCCAGTTCAACGCGCTTCCGACCAACGGCGATTGCCGCGCGGTGGCGGCGATCGACATCGAAGAAGGCCATCATGGCGACACAAGGCTCGACGGCCTTCGGATCGCTGTCGTGCTGGCGTGGCCGGGGCCGATCCACGAAGGCAGCGGCGAGGCGTTGCCGATCGTCGACGAGCGCGCTTCCGACGAGCAGCGTAACGCCTTGCTCCGGATCATGAGCGGCGAGGATACGGTCCCGGGCGCGACCTTCTTCCAGGTCTTCTCGACCACTTATTCCAAAGTCCACGATCCGGTCTTCGCTCCGATCGATTTCGACGTGGATGTGGACGGCAGGACGGCCCGACTGGTCGTGCCGGGTGTGATCGAGGCGCGGGGCGAGCCGATCCGCAACCCGGTCAGCGGCGAGGAGCACCGAGCGCGAATCAACCTGCCGCAGGGCTTCGAATATGACATTGCTGAAGTCGGGCGCGGCTGGGCCGAGACCCAGGGACCGCTGAGGGTCTCGCTGGCGGATTCGCATGCGCAATTCGCGCCGCTCCACATCACGGAGAGCGGCGTCGTCCACTAGGATTCCGGCAGCGGGGAGCGCGCTCGAAGCCGTTCTTCGCCGCGATCGCCTCGTCGTGATCGCAGCGCTCGCCGCCCTCGCGCTTCTGAGCTGGGCCTATATCGGCTGGCTGGCCGCGTCGCCCATGGACCATGAGGCCTCGGTCGACGTCTCGGGCGAAATGGCGATGGCGTCGGCGGGCTTCGGGCGCTGGTCGGCAGTGCAGTTCCTCGCGACCTTCCTGATGTGGACGGTCATGATGATCGGGATGATGACTCCGTCCGTGGCGCCGATGATCCTGGTCTATTCGGGTGTGGCTCGGCAGGCGTCCTCGAGCGGAGCCGCCTTCGCCTCATCGGGCTGGTTCGCACTGGGATATTTCCTTGCCTGGATTTTCTTCGCCTTGCTCGCGACCCTGCTGCAGTGGGCGCTGGAACGGGCCTTGCTCCTGACGCCGATGACGGCGCAGGTCGGATCGTCGCTTGGCGGAGCCTTTCTGATCGCGGCCGGACTCTATCAGTGGACTCCGCTGAAGGAGGCGTGCCTGTCCCAATGCCAGTCCCCGTTCGCCTTCATCCAGAGCCACGGCGGCTTTCGCGGGACAAGCGGCGCATCGACCGCGCTTGGGCTTCGCCACGGCGCCTATTGCCTCGGCTGCTGCTGGGCGCTGATGGTGCTCCTGTTCGTCGCCGGAGTCATGAACCTGCTCTGGATCGCGGCGATCGGCGCCCTCGTCCTCGCCGAGAAGCTGATTCCGGGACGGCTGTTTCGGCGGGTCGCGGGATCGGCCCTGGTCGCGGCCGGTATCGCCCTCCTCGCCTGAGCGAGGCCGAAGCGCCGGGCAGCCGGCGGGTCAGCGCTGCCGAGGGACAGCGCTGACCTCGGCGCCGAGCGAATCCGGCGCCCCTCCCATTAGGCCGCCACGGCCCGGCTGCGCTGCAGCCCGGCATATTCGAGCGCCGCGAGCGCCGCCACCGCGGCGCCCTGGCCGGCGACGAAGAGCGTCCCGAGGCCGGTGATCCCGGCGGTCGTGAAAGCGACGATCAGGCTCTCCGCGGCCCAGCCGACATTGCCGACGATCACCAGCCAGACGAGCGCGGGATGTGCGGCGCTTCGTGTGCCGAGCCAGAGGATGAAGAGACCGAGCGGGATGAGCAGGGAACCGGCGCCGGAGACGAGTGACCCGGAGAGTCCGAGCAGGTCCGAAAGGTCGCCGCCGCCGGCCAGGAGAATCGCGCCCATGAACAGGCAGCTGGCGGAGTCGAGGATCAGGACCCGCTTGAGAAAATTCGTCAATGGCATGTCTTCCTCCTTCTTCGGCGGCGGATTGCCGCTTCGCACCGATCATGGTCTGCTGGAGGTCGTGGCGTCGATTACCTCGCAGGTAATGGCGCGGCAGCGCCCGGATCGGGCAGGAGGAGACGATGGACATGGCCATAACGACACACGCCCTCGGCGATCAGCTGCGTGACTGGCGCCGGCGCCGCCGGCTCAGCCAGCTCGATCTCGCGCTCGACGCCGAAATATCGGCCCGGCACCTGAGCTTCGTCGAGACCGGCCGCTCGCGGCCCTCCCGCGACATGGTCCTTCGCCTCGCCGAACGCCTCGGCGTGCCGCTTCGGGAGCGAAACGCGATGCTTCTCGCCGCCGGCTTCGCTCCGGCCTTCGAGTCGAAGCGGCTCGACGATCCGGAGTTGGAGCCGGCGCGGCGAGCGGTTCAGCGGCTGATCGATGCTCATGTCCCTTATCCGGCGCTCGCCGTCGATCGTCACTGGAACCTGGTCATGCAGAACCGGGTGGTGCCGCTTCTGCTCGGCGGAGTCGCCCCTGCCTTGCTCGAGCCGCCGGTCAACGTGCTCCGGCTCAGCCTTCATCCCGAAGGGCTCGCTCCGAACATCGTCAACCTGGCCGAGTGGAAGTCGCATCTGCTCGACCGGTTGAGAGGCCAGATCGCGGCGAGCGGGGACCCGGCCCTCGAGCGGCTCCTCGACGAGCTCAAATCCTATCCAGCGCCGGCCAGGACCGGGCCGGCCGAACCCGCCCCTTTGCTCGTGCCGATGACCTTGAGATCGCCGGCAGGCCTGCTCTCCTTCTTTTCGACGACTACCGTCTTCGGCACGCCGACCGAAGTGACCCTGTCGGAGATCGCCATCGAATCCTTCTTCCCGGCCGACGGCGAGACGGCGAAGGCGCTTCAGGCGATGGCGAAAAAAATTTAGGGCGGGCGGCGCGACCGGAAGAAGCGCCAAGCCCGCCCTTGAAATGGGAATTTGTGGACGCGGACAAGCTTTCACGCTCCGTGCCACTTTGCGCGAACGGCGGAAAACCGCGCCTTGCGACGGTGAACGGAAATTAACCCGAAGCGGCGGGTGTAAACGCTGCCGACATTTTCCACGGTCCGCGAGGTCGCGTTTTGGCGCCCGGAGATCGGGCGGCTTCAATTTGGCGGCCGCCAATGCCACATGCATCACATGGAGCAGGGTCCCACCGGCGAGGTCGATCAGGTCCATCCGCTGGTAAGGCGGGTGCTGGCGGACAATCCGTCGCCTTTCACCTTCACCGGCACCCAGACCTATATCGTCGGCACCGGCGAGGTCGCGGTGATCGATCCCGGGCCGGACCTGCCCGGCCACGTCGAGGCGATCCTGGCGGCGACCCGAGGCGAGCGGATCGTCGCGATCATGTGCACCCACACCCACCGCGATCATAGCCCGGCGAGCCGCATGCTCGCCGCCGCGACCGGAGCGCCGATCGTCGGCTGCCCGCCGCTGGCGATCGAGGATGACGGCCCGCGCGCCGACGCCGCGTTCGATTTCGACTATTCGCCGGACCGGGTGCTCGGCGACGGCGAGACTCTCGAAGCCAGGGGCTGGACGCTCCGAGCCGTCGCCACGCCGGGCCATACCTCGAACCATCTCTGCTTCGCCCTCGAAGGCGAGGGCCTGCTCTTCACCGGCGATCATGTGATGGGCTGGTCGACGACGGTCGTTTCGCCGCCTGACGGCGACATGACCCTCTACATGCGAAGCCTGAAAGACCTGCTCGAGCGGGACGACCGCCTCTATCTGCCTGCCCACGGCCCGGCGGTGGACCGGACCCACGCCCATGTCCGCGCCCTCATCACCCACCGGCGCATGCGCGAGAAGCAGATCCTCGCCTTGCTCGGCGAAGGGAAAGGCGAGATCGGGGACATGGTCGGGGCGATGTACCGCGACGTCGATCCGCGCCTCCATCCGGCCGCCGGTCGCTCGGTCCTCGCGCACCTCGTCGATCTCGAGCGCCGCGGCCTGGTCGAGGGGGAGGGGGAGAGATGGGCGCTCGCCTCCTGAAGCCGAAGCTCATGCTCCTCGCGCCGCCGCTCGCGGCGCTCCTGCTCGGGGCGCTGGCCGGCTTCCTGTTGAGGCCGGAGTCGGTCGCGGCCGAAGCGGATCCGGAGGCGATCGCCAACGCCGCCTTGCTGTCGATCCGGGACCAGGGGCGGCTGACGCCGTTCATTGGCCGCTTCGTTGCGGTCGTCACCGCGAGCGAGAGCCGGTTCGGCCTCGACGCCCGAAAGACCCTGATCATGCCCGGGACGGTCCGCTACAGCGTCGATCTCGGCCGGCTGAGGCGGCAGAGCCTGGACTGGGACCAGCCGACGAACACGCTCAGCGTCACCCTTCCGCCGCTTGAAATTTCGGGTCCGGATATCGATCTCAACGAGGTTCAGGAATATTCGGAGGGCGGCATCGTCATGGCGCTCACCGATGCCGAACGGACGCTCGATCAGGCCAATCGCCGGAGCGCCCAGGAAGAACTGATGCGCCAGGCCCGTGCACGGACGCCGACGAGCCAGGCGCGCAATGCGGCGATGCGCAACGTGGCGAGGAGCTTCGCCATGCCGCTTCGCTCAGCGGGGATTGACGCCAGCGTGGCGGTACGGTTCGTGGATCCGGCGGGCGGCGAGGAAGCCTATTTCCTCGATCGGCCGAGGCGCATCGACGAGGCCGTCCGCGGCCGACAGGCCGGTCAGTGACGCCGCAGGGGACAAAGGAATGAACGCACCCAATCAGAGCCTCCGGGGCCTCGACCTGCGCGCCGAGATCGACCGGCTGCGCAAGGAACGCAACGCCGTCATCCTCGGCCATTATTACCAGACGCCCGAAATCCAGGACATTGCCGATTTCGTCGGCGACAGCCTCGATCTGTCGCGCAAGGCGCAGGCGACGGACGCGGACGTCATCGCCTTTTGCGGAGTCCGGTTCATGGCCGAGACGGCGAAGATCCTGTCGCCCGACAAGATCGTCGTCCTGCCCGATATGGACGCCGGCTGCAGCCTCGAGGACAGCTGTCCGCCCGAGCAGTTCAAGGCGTTCCGCGAGCTCCACCCGGATCATATCGCCTTGACCTACATCAACAGCTCGGCCGAGGTGAAAGCGCTTTCGGACATCATCGTCACCAGCTCCTCCGCCGAGCAGATCCTGAACCAGATCCCGAAGGACCAGAAGATCATCTTCGGCCCCGACAAGAATCTCGGCGGCTGGCTGAACCGGAAATTCGGGCGTGACATGCTTCTCTGGCCCGGCATCTGCATCGTTCACGAGGCCTTTTCCGAGACCGAGCTTTTGAAGCTCAAGGCGAAGCATCCGGGCGCGCCGGTGCTTGCCCATCCGGAATGCCCGCCGCACATCCTCGAACATGCCGACGAGATCGGATCGACGTCGCACATCCTGAAGGTGGCCCTGTCCTCGCCGTCGCGGGAGGTGATCGTCGCGACCGAGCCGCACATCATCCACCAGATGGAGAAGGCGGCGCCCGAAAAGACCTTCATCGGCGCTCCGGGCGCGGACGGGAACTGCAACTGCAACATGTGCCCGTACATGGCCCTCAACACGATGGAGAAGCTCTACGTCGCGCTTCGCGACCTCCAGCCGAGGATCGAGATCGAGGAAAGCCTTCGGATCGGCGCCAAGCGATCGCTCGACCGAATGCTGGAGATGGCCGGCTCGAGCGTCGGCAAGGGCGACGTCGGCCGGCCGAAAATCTCCGGCGACTGAGGACCGGATCGCCCCCTAACGGGCGGCGACGTGCTTCACGTCCTTGCCGGCATTATGAACGACGTCGTGGTCGTGGCGGTGCGGCTCGACGCCCTCGTGCCGCTCGAAATGCCTGTCCAGCCGATCGATCAGCGGATCGGCCGCATCGCCACCATTGATCCGCAGCAAGGCGTCGATCTTCGCCTCCATCCGGTCGTCATTCTCCTTCGAGGCAGGCGAGCCGATATAGAGGAAGTAAGCGAGGCCGACGACCTGCCAGAGCAATTGCAGGAACTCCGACTGCCAATTCTCGAACGTGTCCCGGCCCATTTCGGTGAGGTAGGACGAAAGCTCGGGCTGCTGGCCGTGCTGAGCCGATTCCTCGACGAAGGCATACCAGCCGAACAGCCAGTGAAGCGTGATCGAGACGAGGAAGAAGCCCAGAGTGATCCAGCCATAGGCATAACGTCGCATTGCACATCCTCCGTTTCGTTTGGAGGTCGTAACGTGTCGTCGCACCGGCCGGTTGCAGGGTGACACCGCAGGCTCTAGCGTCCGCGGCGATTCCATCAGTGGAGACGATCTTGTCCCGTAATCGCGTTCTCTTGTCCGCCCTCATCACTCTTGCCGCCTGCGCGACCACTCCGACCGCCGATCCGGAACCGGCCGCGACGGCGCCGGCCGCCCCCTCGGCGGCCGCTGCCTCGGCCGAGGAAGATCCCTATCTGTGGCTCGAGGAGATTCAGGGCGAGCGGGCGTTGGCCCAGGCCGAGCAGTGGACCCGGCGGACTGAAGCCGACCTCAGCCGGGAGCCGGGCTTCGAGTCCTGGCGGGAGAGGGCGCTCGCCATCCTCAACGACGAGCGGCAGATCAGCCTGCCCGACGACGTGATGGGCGGGTTCGTCACCAATTTCTGGCGCGATGCCCAAAATCCGCGCGGGTTGTGGCGTATCTCCCCGCTTGAGCCCTATCTCGCCGGGCGGCCGCAATGGCGGGTCCTGATCGACGTCGACGCGCTCGGCAGGTCGGAGGGGCAAAGCTGGGTCTGGCACGGCGCCGATTGCCTCGCGCCCGATTATCGCCGGTGCCTCGTCCAGCTCAGCCCGGGCGGCGGCGACGCCGACGTCGTCCGCGAGTTCGACCTCGCCAGCGGCAGCTTCGTCGAGGGCGGGTTCACCCTGCCCGAAGCCAAGTCCAGCGTCACCTGGCTCGATTCGGACCGGCTCGTCGTCGCCACCGATTATGGGCCCGACAGCCTCACCACTTCCGGCTATCCGCGGATCGCCAAGATCTGGCGGCGCGGAACGCCGCTGGCTCAGGCGCAGTCGGTGATCGAGGCGCAGCCGGCCGATATCGGCCTGACGCCCTTCGCCTTCGCCGACGGCGACCGCCGCTGGACCCTGATCCGGCGTGGCCTCACCTTCTGGACCGGCGAGACCATGCTGGTGACCGATGCCGGACTGAAGTCGGTGCCCTTGCCCAATGACGCTTCGGTGATGGACGTTATCGGCGGCCGCCTCGTCGCCCAGCTCAACAGCGCCATGGAATTGGGCGGGGGCCGGTCCCTCCCGGTCGGCTCCCTCGTCGCCGTCTCGCTCGAAGAGGTCGCCGCCGGCCGGCCGACGGTCCCCGAACTGGTGATGGCGCCTTCGCCGCGCCAGGCGATCGAGGAAGTGTCTGCCTCCGGCGACACCTTGTGGGTAAAGGCGCTCGAGGACGTGTCGGGACGACTGTTCGCACTCCGCCGCGGCGCCGACGGGGTCTGGACCAGCGAGGCGATCGACCTTCCGGGCAACAGCACCGTCCAGCTGCTCACCAGCGGCAGCAGCGAGGATCTCGCCTTCGTCACGGTCGAGAACATGCTCACGCCGCCTTCGCTCCATGCGGTCCGTCCCAGCGGCGAGGCCCGGCTGGTACAGAGCCTTCCGCCGCAGTTCGACGCCAGCGACTTCACCGTCGAGCAGCGTTTCGCGACCTCCAGGGACGGCACCAGGGTGCCCTATTTCCTCGTCCGCCGACGGGGCACCGACGGCCCCGTTCCGACCTTGATCCATGCCTATGGCGGGTTCCGGGCGGCGCAGACTCCCACCTATCTGACCGGCCAGCCGTACCGCTCGGGGCCGCTCGGCCTCTTCTGGGTCGAAGCCGGCAACGCCTATGTCCTCGCTAACATCCGCGGCGGCGGCGAATATGGGCCTGCCTGGCACGAGGCGGCGCTTCGCGAGAACCGGCAGCGAAGCTTCGACGATCTCCATGCGGTTGCCGAGGATTTGATCCGGGCCGGCCTCACGCAGCCGAACCGGATCGGAATCTCCGGCCGGTCCAATGGCGGAGTGCTCGTCGGCGCCGCGGCCAACCAACGGCCCGACCTTTACGGCGCCGTCATCTCGGGTTCGCCGCTCACCGACATGAAGCGCTATTCGCACCTGCTCGCCGGGGCGTCCTGGATGGGCGAATATGGCAATCCCGACGTGCCCGAGGACTGGGCGTTCATGTCGCTCTACTCGCCCTATCAGAATTTGCGGGCCGATCCCGAATATCCGACAACCTTCTACTATCTCTCGACCCTGGACGATCGGGTCCATCCCGGCCACGCCCGCAAGATGGCCGCCCGCCACGCCGAGCTCGGCCACGAATTCTACTTCCGGGAATATCGGGAGGGCGGCCATTCGGTCGGCGCCGACCGGACCGAGGACGCGACCCGGGCAGCGCTTCTCCAGGCCTTCCTGACGCGGGAGATCGGCGGGCGCCGATGACCTTCGCCCTCGACCGCTTCGATCTTTCCGCCTTCGTCTCGGCGACGCTGGCTGAGGATCTGGGCGATCATGGCGACGTCACTTCGGCGGCGGTGATACCGGCCGAGGCACGGTTCGGCGGGGTCATGCGAAGCCGCGAGCAGATCGTCGTCGCCGGGCTGCCGATCGCCGAGGCCTTCTTCCGGGCGCTCGATCCCGAGGTCGAGATCGAGCGCGAAGCGGAGGACGGTGAAGTCGTCGGCCAAGGCGACATATTGCTTCGCCTTCGCGGGCTGGCGCGGCCGATGCTGACCGCGGAGCGGTCGGCGCTCAACACCGTCCAGCATTTGTCGGGAGTGGCGACCCTGACCCGTCGCTACGTCGACGCCATCGCCGGCACCGGCGCCGTCCTGCTCGATACCCGCAAGACGCTCCCGGGGCTTCGGGTGCTCGAAAAATATGCGACCCGAATGGGCGGTGCCAGAAACCACCGGATGAGGCTCGACGACGCGGCGATGATCAAGGACAATCATGTCGCGGTCGCCGGCGGCATCGGCGAAGCGGTCCGGCGCGCGCGCGACGCCGGCATCGGCCGGATCATCGTCGAGGTCGACCGGCTCGACCAGATCGGACCGGCGATCGACTCCGGGGCCACCCATCTGCTTCTCGACAATATGGGGGAGGCGGCGCTTCGCGAGGCGGTGGCGCTGGTCGCCGGCCGGGTCCCGACCGAGGCGAGCGGCGGGATCTCGCTGGAGACGATCCGAACCGCGGCGGAGACCGGGGTCGATTTCATCTCGGTCGGAAGGATCACCCAGTCTGCGCCGGCGGTCGATATCGGCCTCGATTTCGAGCCGATCTAGCGGACTCAGTCCTCGCGGCGGCCGATCACCTCGCCCTCGATCGTCCGGGTGGCCGGATGGTGCTTGTCGAGCCAGCGCTTCATGATCCGCAAATTGCGCGAGTTCGACTTGAACAGGAAGTCGAAGGCGTCGCCGACGAATGGGATCAGGCCCACGGCCGTGTCGAAGGCGACGTTGCCGGTCATCCGGGCGAGATGCCATTTCGACATGCCCAGATTGCGCGCTTCCCAGATCAGCCACGCCCCCATCGCCGCCGTGATGACGTCGCCGAGCACGGGCACGAGCCCGGCCACGGAATCGACTCCGACCCTGAACCGGGTTCCCGGAAAGGTGAAGGCGCGTTCGAGCAGCCCCTCCATTGCTTCGACGCGCCGGCGGACCGAGGCCGGGTCCCGCCCCAGCGGGAGCCGATCGGCCATCTGGTCGAATTGCTGCTGATCGATCGGCATCATTCAGTCTCCGCGACGAGCTCGCCGACCGGGTGGCGGCCGAACTGGTTGGTCCGGAAGCCCGTCAGCCGCGGCGACACCAGCGACCAGCGGACCGGCGCCGTCAAGGGGATGAACGGCACGAGGCCGGCGAGGATCCCGTCGGCGGTGGCGAGCTGGGTCCGTCGATCGGCCGGAGCGAGCGCCGTTCGCGCCGCTTCCAGGGCGAGATCGGCCGCCGGATCGCAGACCGGGCTGGAATCGCAGGTGAAATGGCGAAGATACCAGGCAGCCAGAACCGAAGGCGCCACCTGGTCCACCAGCCGAAGCTCCGCCGCGGCGCCGGGCGCGACCCGCTCGGCCTCCACCCCGACCAGACGCCAATCGTGGCGGAGATGGGCGAAGACGATCCGGTAGCCGGGGGAATCCGGCATCGCGACGCGGAGCCGCAACGGCGCTTCCAGCTCCAGCTCGGCCAGGCGCCGGCCGGCGAGCTCGCGCCGCATCGGCAGCGGCGACGCGGCCCAGACCGGCTGGCTCGGCGCCGGAATCTCGACGGTACCCGGCGGCACCAGGCTCGTCCGCGGAGCGATTCCGGCGACGCCCATCGCCTGCGCAAGCGCCTGGCGATCGATCGCCATGCTGAGTGCCGCGCGAATCTCGGGATCGCCGAGTGGACCCTCGACGGTCGCGAAAGCCAGCCCGAACAGGCCCGACACCGGATCGAACTGCAGGCGGGCGGCGGCGACGTTCGCTGCCCTCGCCAGCGGGAGATCGCCGAAGGTGCCGCCGAGGACGGAGTCACTCTCCTGCTGGACGAAGCGGGCGATCGCCATCGCCGCCGGCTCCCCTCTCAGAAGGAGCCCTGGCGGGCCGGGGCTTTCCTCCGTTTCCTCGTCGGATTCGGGTGAGCGCCGGACCAGCAGGGTCCCGGCCGCATCCTCATGAGAGACAATATAGGGCCCGGTGCCGCTGCCGTTGTGGATGATCCCCATCTGCGGCTGAGCGAGCAATTGGAGGAAATTGGGTCTTGGCCCCGAAAGGCTGATTTCGAGCACGTCGTCGGTCATGGCGACGATGTCGGTGACCGCGCCGAGCACGGGCTTGAGCGGATTGCGGCTGGCTCGGCTCACGGCGGCCCGAAGCCGGGCGGAGACCTGTCCGGCGGTGACCCGGCTGCCGTCCGGCCAGTCGATCCGGCGCAGCCGGAAAGTGTAGCGAAGCCCGTCGTCCGAGACGATCCAGCTCTGGGCGAGCGCAGGCTCGATCTCGCCCGCCGAATCGAAGCGGACGAGGCCTTGGGCGGTCGCCTGAAGGAGAAGGGCAGTGGGTGGCGGCACCGGCTCGAGATTGGGGTTCACCATCTTCGGCGCCGGGCCGATCGCGCTCACCTCGATCGGACCGGTCTGCGGGTCCTCGCAGCCGGCCGAGACGGCGAGGAAGGCAGCGCAAAGAAGAAGCTTTGAGGCGCGAAGGATCATCTATTCCCGTCGACGGCGGTCAGGAGCGCCTTTTACCCTGTCCGCCGCGGATTGCAGCCCCGCCTTTACCTCTCTTTCACCATCGCAGGTCTAGGGTATCGCATGGACAGCAGCAGCGGCGTCAAAACGGACGAGACGAACACACTTCATCCGGGCTTCAAGCCTCGGCGGAGCGTTCGCCACAGCGTCGAGGGACGAACCGGCCTGTCCCCTCACAACCTCTACGAGATCGAGGTCAGGGTCCGCGACGTCTCGACCTGTGGTTTCATGGCCGAATGCGCCGAGCCGGTGCTGATCGGAAGCTACGTCGCGCTCGACGTTCCCGGCATCGGGCCGGTCAACGCGCAGGTGCGCTGGCAGATCGGGATCAGGGTCGGCGGCATGTTCCTCGATCCGATCAGCCTCACCGAATGCGAATGGACCGCGAAGAAGGCCGCCTGATCCGAGGCCAATTGTCCGTTTCGGACGAAGAGCGCATTTCTCGCGCGCGCCCGCGGCAGACCGAGCTGAGGATCCGAAGCTGAAAATGTAGAGAACAGGCTGTCATCGCTCGGCGGAGAGCGGTGGCAGGCTCTTCACGATCGCAACGATCTCCGATTGCCGACCGCAGCCGAGCTTGGCCGCAACGGATTTTATCTGCGTGCGGACGGTGGTGAGTGCCACCCGGCGCTCATCTGCGATGTCGGCAGGTGACATTCCCTCCGAGAGTCGCACGGCGAGGAGCGCCTCGCCGCGGGAGAGCCCGAACAGATCGCGAAGCCGCCCCTCGAGGCTTGGATCGGCGTCCACCGGAGCGGCGATGATCATGGCCTGGCGAAGCCCGCCCGCGATCGCGGCGCCTATCACCGACAGCGCGAGTTCGCCGCCGGCAGGCCTCGGGATGGTCACTCCGCTCGCTTCGCCACCGGAGCGGGCGGTCGCCCGCCCGATCGCCGCGTCGAGCCGGGATTGAGCAACGGACGAGCAGGCGCGAAGCATCCCTCGTTGCAGGAACAGGCCGTCGCGTCGGCCAAGCAGGCCTTCGGCCGCGGCGTTCGAATCGACGATGTGGCCAGAGTCGGACACCAGCATCATCGCATGGCCGACGACGTCCACCATCGCCTTGCGCTGGACCGCCATTCGATCGGCACTGGTGAGCCGGCCGCGCATCATCAGCATCCGGCCCAGATGCGAGACGTCATCCTTCAGTGCGCGGACATGCTCCTCGCTGAACGATCCCTGGGTGCGGCCGCGATGAAGGCCGATGAAGCCGAACCCCCATTGGGTCTGCATGGCGATTCCGATGCAATGGTAGGTGTCGTCCCCCATTGCCCGGATCCAGTCATTGTAGAAGGCGGTCTTCTCATATGTTGAGACGGGTACGAGCTCGTCACAGTTCCAGACCTGGTTGGCACGGTCCGGGTGAAGGCCTGCCAGCGACCACAGGTCGGAGCCTGTGAAGTTCTCGGTATAGTCCTGCAGTTGGGCGTCGCTGAAATAGCCCGAATGCGCCATCACCTCGGCGTCATATCTGTCGTGGCGCCAATGCAGCGTACAGGATCGCGCGCCATAGGCCTGGTTCAGCAGCGACGGGAGATTGGCGAAGCAATCGTCATCCAGGGCGGCATCGTAAATCTGCTCGCTACGGAATTTCGGCTGCATCGAGGGCCCCCCGGCTCGACTGAATGCAGCATGTCGTCCCTGCCGTCCACAGGATGAGTCGCTGCTCGCCGATGAGGTAGGCGAACGACGATCGAGGGTCGCGCGGGATGTCCGGACATGCCGGACCGCGAAAGGCTGGTGCGGACGGCGGGACTCGAACCCGCACGCCCCGTGGGGCAGAAGATTTTAAGTCTCCAGCGTCTACCGGTTCCGCCACGTCCGCATCTTCGCTGACGTGGCGAGACCGGCGCGTCACGTCAACGTCGTCAGACGTTCAAGCGCTCGCGCATCTCCTTGCCGGGCTTGAAATAGGGGACTTTCTTCGCCGAGACGTCGACCGGCTCGCCGGTGCGCGGATTGCGGCCCTTGCGGGCGTCGCGGCCGCGAGTTGAGAAGGCGCCGAAGCCGCGAAGCTCGACCCGGCCGCCATTTTGCAGCTGAGCAACGATGGAATCGAAAAAGGCGGAAACCACCCGCTCGACCTCCTTGAGCGTCAGATCGGGATAGTCGTCGCACAATTTCTGGACGAGTTCGGAACGGATCACGTATCCCCCCTCCTCAACTTGAATTCACCGGAACCGCCGGACTCGGATCTCCGCGCTCCCCCGGCGCGACGTCGCTAACTCAAATCAGTCGCATTGCCGAGACGCAAAAGCAATATACTAGTCGGTAGCAATCCTATGCCGAGAAAGCCCTTAGGCCGGCGGCATGGAAGGGGACAGGCGGCAATGGCCGACCTGCCCCCTCGCCACGATCAGCCGTTCTTCTGCTTCAGAGCCTCGCCGAGGATGTCGCCCAGGCTCGCGCCGGAGTCGGACGATCCATATTGCGCGACGGCCTGCTTCTCTTCGGCGATCTGGAGCGCCTTGATCGAGAAGTTCGGCTTCTTCGAGCGGTCGAAACCGGTCACCATCGCATCGAACTTCTGGCCGACCTGGAAACGCTCCGGACGCTGCTCGTCGCGGTCGCGGCCGAGGTCGGACCGCTTGATGAAGCCGGTCGCGCCGTCGTCGCCGACCTGCACTTCGAGGCCGCCGTCGCGCACTTCGAGGACGCTGACGGTGACCGTCTCGCCCTTGTTGACGCCGCCGCCGGCACCGGCGGTGCCGCCCTTCGCGACTCCGCCACGCTCGAGCTGCTTCATGCCGAGGCTGATCCGCTCCTTCTCGACATCGACGTCGAGCACGACGGCCTTCACCGTCTCGCCCTTGCGATGCAGGTTGAGCGCTTCCTCGCCGGAGACGCCCCAGGCGATGTCGGACATGTGGACCATGCCGTCGACGTCGCCGTCGAGACCGACGAACAGGCCGAACTCGGTCGAGTTCTTGACCTCCCCTTCGACCTCGGTGCCGACCGGATGCTTGTCGGCGAAGGCCGCCCAAGGATTGGCCTGGGCCTGCTTGAGGCCGAGCGAGATCCGGCGCTTCTCCTCGTCGACCTCGAGCACCGAGACTTCGACTTCCTGCGAGGTCGAGACGATCTTGCCGGGGTGAACGTTCTTCTTGGTCCAGCTCATCTCCGAGACGTGGACGAGACCCTCGATGCCCGGCTCGAGCTCGACGAAGGCGCCATATTCGGTGATGTTGGTGACCCGGCCCTTGAACACGCCCTCGAGCGGATATTTGGCCGCCGCGCCTTCCCACGGATCGGTCTCGAGCTGCTTCATGCCGAGGCTGATGCGCTGGGTCTCACGGTTGATCCGGACGATCTGAACCTTCACCGTGTCGCCGATGTTCAGCACTTCGGACGGATGACCGACGCGCTTGTAGGAGATGTCGGTGACGTGGAGGAGGCCGTCGATTCCGCCGAGATCGACGAAGGCGCCATAATCGGTGATGTTCTTGACGACACCGTCGACGACCTGGCCTTCGGTGAGCGACTGGATCAGGCCGGAGCGCTGCTCGGCGCGGGTTTCCTCCAGGATGGCGCGGCGCGAGACGACGATATTGCCGCGGCGGCGGTCCATCTTCAGGATCTGGAAGGGCTGCGGCAGGTCCATCAGGGGACCGACGTCTCGAACCGGGCGGATGTCCACCTGGGAGCCCGGCAGGAAGGCCACGGCGCCGCCGAGGTCGACGGTGAAGCCGCCCTTCACCCGGCCGAAGATCA
>CAMPIH010000029.1 GCA_946886275.1 uncultured Sphingosinicella sp. | reverse complement strand
GATGATTGATCTCGCTCGGCCGCGAGCGAGCGGGATCAGCCCAGAAAGCGAGGCCCCGAAGCTCCAGACGCTCCAGAACCGAGTCGAACGCCGAGTCGCCGACGAGGAAGGCATAATGTTGCGGAGATACGGAGCCGTCCTTCTGGAAGAAATCGAGCGAAACGCGGTTGTCGAGATCCACGACGAGGAAGTGGAGAAAGGAACGCGGCGACTTCAGGCCGAGGATCTCGGTGAGAAAGTAAGCGGACCTTGCCTTGTCGCTACACCAGACGATGGTGTGGTTCAGTTCGACGCTCATCGGCTTCTCTCCCGCGCAAACAGCCATACCCTGATCGCGCTCGCGAGATTGGGCGGATCGTCGGCGGCGACTCTATCGGCGTCGATCCGGGCGACGAGGGCGTTGAGCGGCAGGCTATCGGCTTCCGCGGCCTCGCGAAGAGCGTCCCAGAAGACCGGCTCAAGGCTGATCGAGGTCGAGTGACCGGCGATCATGATCGATCGCTTCACGGGACCCATGGCGGCTCGGATCCGCGCCCACCCGCTCAATACATGTGCTGGCCGCCGTTGATCGACAAGGTCGATCCGGTGACGAAGCCGGCATCCTCGGAGCACAGGAAAGTCACGCCGCGGGCGATCTCGTCGGCTCGGCCGAGGCGGCCGACCGGGATCCGGGCGACGATCTTGGCGAGAACGTCCTCCGGCACCGCCGCCACCATGTCGGTGTCGATATAGCCGGGGGCGATCGCGTTGACGGTGATCCCGGCTCGTGCGCCTTCCTGGGCCAGCGCCTTGGTGAAGCCGTGGATCCCGGATTTGGCGGCGGCATAATTGACCTGGCCATATTGGCCGGCCTGGCCGTTGATCGATCCGATATTGACGACCCGGCCATATTTGCGGGCGTTCATCCCGTCCCACACCGCCTTGGCCATGTTGAAGCAGCCGCCGAGATTGACGTCGATCACTTCCTCCCACGCGCGGCGGTCCATCCGCTTCATCGTGCCGTCGCGGGTGATCCCGGCATTGTTGACGAGCACGTCGACCGGCCCGAGCTCGCTCTCGATCTGCTGGACGCCGGCGATGCAGGCGTCGAGATCCGACACGTCCCACTTGTAGGACTTGATCCCGGTGCGGTCGCTGAACTCGCGCGCTCTCTCCTCGTTACCGGCATAATTGGCGGCCACGGTCACGCCCGAATCGCGAAGCGCGATGCTGATCGCCTCGCCTATTCCGCGGGTTCCGCCGGTGACGACTGCAACGCGTGCCATGTGCCTCTCCTGTTGTTATTCGGAAAAGGGGCTTATTCGGGCTGCAGCCATCCTTCAAGTTCGCGCCTGATGAGGGCCTGGAGCATGGCCAACCCCGCCTCGCTGTCATTGAGACACGGCAGATAGGCGAAATGCGTGCCGCCGGCGGCGAGAAAGGTGTCGCGGCCGCGGATCGCCAGTTCCTCGAGCGTCTCCAGGCAGTCCGCTGCAAAGCCCGGCGCGACCACCGCCACCTTCTTCATGCCTCTGGCGGGCAGCTCGGTCAGGACCTTGTCGGTCGCCGGTTCAAGCCATCTGGCGCGGCCGAAGCGCGACTGGAAGGCGGTGATCAGATCGACTCCGAGTGCCTTGGAGAGAAGCCGCGCGGTTTTCCGGCAATGGCAGTGATAGGGATCGCCCAGTTCGAGCGTCCGCTGCGGCATTCCGTGGAAGCTCGCGACGATCGCTTCCGGCTCGAAGTCCAGCCGCGCCAGCTCGAGCTGGATCACCGACCTCAGGGCCGAGATATAGCCGGGCTCGTCATGATAAGGCGGAAGGGTCCGGATCGCCGGCTGCCAGCGCATCCGGCGCAGATGGGCGAAGGCCTCGTCATTGGCGGTCGCCGTCGTCGCCGCGCAATATTGCGGATAGAGCGGCGCGATCAGGATCCGATCGCAGCCCATCGCCTTGAGCGAGTCCAGCCGCTCGGCGATCGCCGGCTTGCCGTAGCGCATCGCATGATCGACGATGACGTCGCGGCCGAACCTGTCCTTCAGGGCCGCCGCCTGGCGAGCGGTGATCGCCGCCAGCGGCGAGCCTTGCGCGGTCCATACCTGGCGATAGGCGTGCGCCGATTTTTTCGGGCGGGTGTTGAGGATGATCCCGCGCAGGATCGGCTGCCAGACGAGTTGCGGGATCTCGACCACCCGCGGATCGGAGAGAAATTCCTTCAGATAGAGCTTCACCGCCTTCGGCTCCGGCGCATTGGGTGTGCCCAGATTGACCAGGAGGACGCCGATCTTCGGCGCCGGCAGGTCCGGGTGGTCAGCGGGCGGATTCACCGGCTTCCGATCACGAGCGGCAGACTCCTCAGCCTCTGGCCGGTCAACGCGAACAAGGCGTTGGCCACCGCCGGAGCGGCGGTCGGAACGGCGAGCTCGGTGATCCCGCCCGGCTCCTCGTCGCTTTCGATCAGCTCGACCGTCACGTCCGGCGAATTGCGAAGGATCGGAAGGTCGTAGTCGCCGATCATCCGGGCCGTCGGAAGGCCGCCGGCAAAGTCGATCGGCGCCCCCGTCGCCGCCGAGATGCCATGGACGATCCCGCCCTCGATCTGCTGGCGGACGATCTCGGGATTGACGATCCGGCCGCAATCGACGGCGCAAACCGCGCGAAGCACCCGCACCTTCTGGTCGGCGCCGACCTCGATCTCCACCAGGGTCGCGACGTGCGAGCCGAAAGCGCTGTGAGCGGCGATTCCCATGCTGCTTCCGGGAGCGCCGCCGTCCCAGCCCCCGATCGAGGTGGCGGTGGCGAGGACCCGGGCGAGGCGGGGATTGGTGCCGAGCATCTGCATCCGGAACGAGAGCGGCTCGTGGCCGGCCGCGCGCGCCAATTCGTCGACGAAGCATTCGGTGAAGAAGCAGGTGTAGCTGTGCGCCGCCGATCTCCAGATGCCCGTCTCGACGCCGATTTCGACCGACACATGGTCGATCGCGACATTGGCGATGCCGTAAGGGGGCGAGGCTCCGGCGACGGCGCTTCCGCCGGGCCGGAACAGGCTTTCGGAAGCGCCGATCCGGCGAGCTACCTCGCGACCGGTTTCGGGGGCGGCGATCCGCGCCTGCCAGCCGGCGATCATCCCCTGCCGCATCCAGGCCGTCATCCGCGCTGCCGCGGGCGGGCGGAAGCTGTCGCGCTGGATCTCCTGGATCCGCGGCCAGGTGAGCTGGACCGGGCGACGCACCTTCATCGCGATGAGCGCCGCCTGCTCGATCGCCGCGATCTCGAGCTTGCGGCCATAACCGCCGCCCACCAGGGTCGGATACAAGGTGACCGAGCTTTCCGGGACGCCGAGCGCGCGTGCGGCGGCGTCGCGGGCGAGCCCGGGCGCCTGGGTCGGCGCCCAGATCTCGATCCGGTCGCCGGTGACCCGGGCGGTCGCGGTCAGCGGTTCGAGCGAGGCGCCGGGGGCGAGTCCGACCTCGTAACGGGCGGTGACCGGGCTGGCGCCGCCGACCGCGCCGAGATCGCCGGCCTCGAAGGTGCGCTCCGGATCGCCGCTGTCGAGGGCGGCGGCGAGGGTTGCCGACAGGCCGGCGCTGGTCGGAAGATCGCCGGGCAGCGCCCAGCGCGGGCGAAGCGCGTCGAGCGCTCGTGCCGCCGCCCACCAGTTGGTGCCGACCACCGCCACCCAGTCCGGATGCTCGATCAGCGAGATCACGCCGTGAAGCCGGTCGGCGGATTCGCGATCGAGTCCGACCCGGCGGCTCCCCGGAGGTGCGCTTCGGACCGCCGCATAGACCATGTCCGGCAGCCGGACGTCGCCGGCGAAGACAGCCGAGCCGTCGATCTTCGCCGGAACGTCGAGCCGGTCGAGCGGCTGGCCCACGAGCCGATTTTCGGTACCGCCGCGGATCGGCAGATCGTCCGGCAATTCATGGCCGGCCGCCGCTTCGGCGAGCTCGGCGAAGGCGATCCGGTCCTGGCCGCGCCAGACGAAGCCGCCATGGCTGTCCAGCTCCTGCCAATCGACGTCCCATCGCTCCGCCGCGGCCATGCTGAGCAAGGCGCGCGCTCCGGCTCCCGCCTCCTGCATGCGCGCCTCGAAGGCGCGGATCGAGGTCGATCCTCCGGTCAGCATGAGCGCCCCGCGGGTGGCATATTCGCGCGCGGTCCAGCGGCCGACGCCGCGAAGCAGAGCGGGAAAGCTGTCGCCGGCGCTTTCGCCGGCAACCAGGGTGTTGGCGTAGAGCGGGCTGATCGGCGCCGGCTCCACCGACACCGTGCGCCAGTCCGCGCCCAGCTCGTCGGCGAGGATCTGAGGAAGGCTCGTATAGACGCCCTGGCCGAGCTCGGCCTGCGGCACGGCGACGATCACCCGGCCGTCGTTTCCGATCTTCAGGAAGGCGTTGAACAGGGTCTCGCCCGGCGCGGCGCGCAGATTCGGCGAATAGCTTCGCGGCCAGACCGACCAGGCGAGGACGAGCCCGGCGCCGACCCCGCCGCCGACGAGCAGGGACCGACGGCTGATCGCCTTGCCCCGGACGTCCCCCTTGCCCTGATCGCCTTTCGCCATTGGACCGGCTCTATTGAGTCGTCGCCGCAGCCGCCAGACCTTGATCGCAGCCAAAGCACGGAGCAGTGCGTTGTCCTCGCGCCCGCGCCGCCGCATCCTGCGCCGACGCGCGAGACGAAAGGCCGGTCATGTCCCCTTGGTTGCTGCTTGCCGCCGTCCTCGTGCAGGAGGAATTCCAGGCGCTCGGCGAGACGGAGGGCTGGCATATCGCGCGCGCCGGCAGCTCCTGCCTGATGACCCGCGAATTCGGCGGCGACGGCAACACGATCCTGACCTTGTCGATCGATCCGGACCTGCCCGAGACGCCGTTGCGACTGCTCGTCGGAAATAGCGGCTGGGCGCTGCCGGACATGAGCGATTCCGGCTATGTCCTCGATTTTCGCGGCAATGGCGGAAGCTGGCCGGATCTCGTCGCCCGTACCTTCCCGAGCGAGAATGACGATGGCAGCGTCGACGGCGTGATCAGCCTCGGTTTCACGGCCAATGCGATGACCCCGGTGCTCGAGGACATGGCCGGCGCCAGGGGGCTCAGGCTTTCCCGTCGGGACGCGACGATCAGCGAACTGAGCTTCGACGGCGCCGAGGGGGCGATCAGGAGCCTTGGCGAGTGCGTCGCCGCCTTGCCCTGACCGCTTGATAAACGGCGCGCAAGGCGGCATTCGCCGACAGGATAGGGGCCTGATTCAGGCTCCCCAGGAGTGAGTGATGGCCGCACGTCTCTACCAGCGCTACCGCAACGCGATGCAGTCGGGCAAAGCCCGCACCGGAGAATGGGTGCTCCAGTTCGAATCGCGTGCCGCCAAGCGGCCCGACCCGCTGACCGGCTGGTCGGGCGGTGCCGATACTCAGGAGCAGGTCAGGCTGACCTTTCCGACGCTCGAGGCGGCGAAGAGCTATGCCGAGCGCTCGGGGATCGATTATCACGTCGTTCCGGCCGACCAGCCGAAGCTGAAGCTGCAGGCCTACGCGGACAATTTCCGCTAGCCGGTCAGGCGGTCCCCCACGGGCGCCGCGGCGTCCGGCTCACTCTGCAGCCCGGGCCGCCGCCACGATATCCTCTGCAAGCAGGATGAGCATCTTCACGTCGATCGCGCAGCCTTCGGCGCGCTTTCGATCGACGAAGGCGGGAACCTGCTCGAGCGGCACGCGATGGACGACGATGTCCTCCGACTCCACGCCGCCGCCGTTGCCGGTCCTGGTCAGGCCCTCCGCCCGCAGCAGGGTGAAGCCTTCGGAAGACATTCCCGGCGAGGCATGGAAACGGCCGAGGTCGATCATCCGCTCCGCCTTGTAGCCGGTCTCCTCCTCGAGCTCGCGGATCGCCGCGTCTTCCGCCCGCTCGCCTTGCGTATCGTCGCCGATCAGGCCGGCCGGAAGCTCGAGGCAGAGCGACTGGAGCGGTGCCCGGAACTGCTCGACGAGAAGGACGTCGCCGTCGTCGACGGCAAGGATGACGGCGGCGCTGACGCCGCGCGTGCGCGAGACATATTCCCACTTGCCACGGCGCTTCGCGGCGATGAACCTTCCCTCCCAGACCGTCTCTTCCGGCGCCTCGGCGTCGGAGCTCATAATTCGATCAGCCTGTCGGGCAGTTCGTTGGGATTGTCGCTCGACTTGGGAAGGATCCGGGCGAGCACCTCCGACACCTTCTCGACCGCGGCGGCCATGCCCTCGCCCGGCCGTCCCGCTTTCACCTGCTCGATCATGGCCTCCATCGCCTCGCCCCATGTTTCGGGCTCGACCTGGCTGGCGATCGCCTGATCGGCGACGATCTCGGCGCGATGCTCGGCAAGCGAGAGGTAGATGAGGATCCCGGTTCGGCCTCTCGTCTTCAGCTCGCAGCCGGACCGGAACAGCTGAACCGCCCGATGATGGACTCGCCGCGACTTGGTCCGGCCTGGAGTCAGCGCCATGCGCAGCGGCATCGAGGCGAGGGCCAATCGAACGATCAGGAACGCCAGGACGAGCAGGACGAACAGGACGACCATCGCCGCGGCTCGACCGAACTCGCCGTTCCAGCCGAGCATCAGGCCTTCGGCCCAATCGATCCACCCCTGCGGGATCAGCGCCAGGAGCGCCGGGACGATCAGCATCGCCAGCACCGAATAATGGAGCGCGACGTCATGATAGGAATCGGAACGGCCGGCGACGATCGTCACGACCTCGCCATCGCTCCGCTCCTCAGCCGCGGCGACCGCGGCGGTAACGATCTCATGATCTTCCGGGCTCAACCGCGTCATCACCAACCTCCCGAAGCGCCGCCGCCGCCGAAGCTGCCGCCGCCGCCGGAAAAGCCGCCGAAGCCGCCGCCACCGCCGCCGCCCCACGAGCCGCCGCCCCAGCCGCTCGAGGAGCCGCTGGAGCCGCCGCCGAGCCCGGGGCCCCAGATGACGATCGGCAGTCCGCGCCGCCGCCGGCCGCGATATTTGCGGCCGCCGAACCCGCTTCGAATCATCGGGATGATGATGAAGAAGAGAATGATCATCCAGACGATCAGGGGAAAGACGGAGACGCCGTCACTGCCGCTGCCCGGCTCGGCTCGGGCGGCCTCGAGCGCCCTTTGCTCGGCCAGCTCAGGCGGCGCCTGGAGCTGGGCGATGATCGCGTCGGCGCCGGCAGCGATTCCGCCGGGATAATCATTGTCGCGGAAGCGCGGCAGGATCTGCTGCTGGATGATCTGGTGCGACAAGGCGTCGGTCATGATCGGCTCGAGTCCGTAGCCGACCTCGATCCGGACCTTGCGCTCGGCCGGCGCGACGATGAGGATGATGCCGTTATTGGCCTCGCTCTGGCCGATCCCCCAATGCCGTCCGAGCTGGTAGCCATAATCCTCGATCGGATAATCCTCGAGGCTGCGGATCGTCGCGATCACCAGCTGGCGTGACGAGGCCTGTTCGAGCGCCTCGAGCTTCTGGGTGAGCTGCGCTTCCTGCTCCTGGGACAGGAGTCCGGCCTGGTCGACGACCCGGCCGCTCAGTTCCGGAAAGCTCTGCGCTGCCGCCGGCGCGGCGACCAGCAAGGCGAGCAGGAGAAGGAGGCTCCGGATCATGTCACGACGCCGGGACGGCGGGCGCCGCACCGTGCCCGCCGGCGCGGCGCCCGTGTGCATGAGCGGAGAACAAGGGCGCAAGGCCGGAAGATCAGCTGCCGTTGCCGAAATCGACCGTCGGCGCGACGTCGGCGTTCGGAGTCGTCGCCTCGAACGGTACCATCGGATCGGAACCGTAGATGATCTTCGCGCCGATTACCGACGGGAAGGTCCGGATCTCGGTATTATAGGCACGGACCGCCTCGTTATAGTCTCGGATCGAGATGTTGATCCGATTCTCGGTCCCTTCGAGCTGGCTCATCAGGGTCGCGAAATTCTGCTGGCTCTGGAGATTCGGATAGGCCTCCTGGAGCCGCTGGAGCGGGATGATGGCGGCGCTCAACCGGCTCTGCGCCTCCTGGAAGCGGGCCATGGCTGCCGGGTCGGTAAGCTGGTCGGGCGAGACCGTGATCCCGGTCGCGTCGGCGCGGGCCTGGGTCACTCCGGTCAGGATCCGTTCTTCGGACGCCGCTGCGCCGCGAACCGTGGCGACGAGGTTCGGGATCAGATTGGCGCGGCGCTGGTAGGCGGCCTGGACGTCAGCCCATTTGGCCTTCGCATTCTCCTCCGCGGTGGGGATGGAATTGACCCCGCAGGCGGAGAGGAACAGCAGCACCGGGGCAAGCACGGCGATCAGTCGCGTTCGGTTCATGAACGGGGCTCCCTTTCAATCCAGTGCCGCGGGAAGTAAGCATTTCGCAACGGGACCGCAACGGCTGGGCCGAAGATTGGCTCCGAAGCTCGAGAGGGAGGAAGACATGCTGAAGGAATTCAGGGATTTCGTCGCCCGCGGCAATGTTCTCGATCTCGCCGTCGCCGTCATCATCGGCGCCGCCTTCGCTACGATCACCACCTCGCTGACCGACGACATCATCATGCCGGTGGTCGGCGCGATCTTCGGCGGCATGGATTTTTCGAGCTATTTCGTCCTGCTCGGCCCGGTCCCGGACGGCTATTCCGGGTCGATGACCGATTATGAGGCGTTGAAGGCGGCAGGGGCGCCGGTTCTCGGCTGGGGCCAGTTCGTCACCGTCCTGATCAATTTCCTGATCCTCGCCTTCATCATCTTCCTTCTCGTGCGCTGGGCCAGTCGACTCGGGCCGAAGGCCGAGGAGGCCGCCGCCGCCGACGCGGCCGAAGTGGTGCTGCTGCGGGAGATCAGGGACGAGCTTCGAGGCCGCAACCCGCTCTGATCAGGGCCGAAGGCGCCTCACTTCACATCCAGTGGCCGCCTCACTATATGGGGAGGTGCCGGCTTTGGCCGGCTATGGCGATAAACTGCGGCGTGTCATAGGTACAGCGGACCCGGGGGCAGTACCCGGCGGCTCCACCAAATGTCCCGACGAAAGCCGGGATCTCTGACGGGGCCGAACTAGGATCGACGTGTGCTGAAAAGCGCTGTTTTCGCCCGGAATGGGACCACCGCAACGGCCCATCACACAAGTGCCAACGATAACGAGGCGCTCGCGATTGCCGCGTAACAAGGTCCTCACGGACTAAGTTACAAGGACGAAAGCGCGGTTGGACCGCACCGGGCAACAGAAGCGGATTCCAGCGGCCCCGGGGGGGCCGGGCAACAGAACCCCCCGACTTATTCCCAAAGAGGCGGAGCACCGGGCAACGGAAAGCTCCCCACTTTCGGTCAAGCCGCCGCCGCTCGCGCGCGGCTTTTTTCTTGCGCTTCGCCTGCCGGTCCGGCTTTCTGCCAATGATCCGGGAGAGCCATGGTCATGATCAAGTTCGCCGCCGCCGTCGCTTCGCTCCTCCTCGCTGCCTGCGGCGCCGAGGAAGAGGAATCGGTCGAGGAGAGGTTCAAGCGAACCGAGGCCGCGATCGAGAAGACGGCGGCCGACCTCGAGGCGAAGAGCGAGAATATGGTTCGAACGGCGGAAAACGTGCTCGAGGACAGAGCCGACGCCTTCGAGAACAGCGTCGAAGCCGCCGAACCTGCCGAAGGCAATGAAATGGCGGCCAATCAGGCACTCTGAATCGAGGCTCCGAGGGGTCAGTCGAGGAGGACCAGTTCCGGCTTCAGCCCGAGATTGGCCGCGAGGGCCTTCAGCCGGCCTTCGATCGGCTTGCCGGCGAGCGGAGCGAGCGCGCGGCGCAGCTTCAGTTGCAGGCGCTCGCCCGATCGCTCCAGAACGCTGCCTTCGAGCGCCGCCGCCATTCCGCCGCTCAGCCTCTGGCCGAGCGCCATGGCGAGGCCCCAGCGGGTCGCGCGAGCGACATCCTCCTCCGAGCAAAGCGACAGCACCTGGGGAACCGGGAAGCCGCCCTTCCCGCCCAGGCGCGTGAACAGGGCCAAAGCGAGCATCACCCGCTCGCCGGCGTCGATCGCCACCCAATTGCCGTGAAGAGCGAGATCGACTCCGCGCTCGGCCCGGAAATCCGGGTGAGCGCTCCAGGCGACGTCGCTGAGCAGGCAGGCGGCGTGGCGAAGCCGGGCCGCCTGAGGCGGATCGTTGCAGACCGGGCTGATCCAGCGGTCGAGCAGGGTCCCATGCTGCTCGAAACGGCCCAGGCCGGCGCCGGCCTCCCGCGCCTGCTCGAGCAGCGGATCGAGCAGGCGAGTCTCCCGACCGAGATCGTTGAACAGCAGGCCTTCGCGAATCCCGTAGGCGCAGACGATCAGCAAGGCTGGATCGAGCGCCGGAATCAGCGCCTCGAGCAAAGCGTTCGCCCGCGGCAGCGTATCGCGGCGGCCGGGCGAGATCGTCTCCAGCGCCGCCAGCGTCTCGGGCCGGGCGTCGGCAAGCGCCCGGCCGAGCTGTTTCGGTCGCCCCGGCAGCAAGGCATGCTGATGGGTGATCGGTAGCGGGTGGTTCGACAGCGCCATCTCGAACCTGGCGAGGTTCCGCCAGCTTCCACCGACCAGGTAGAAGGGCCGGCCGCCGGCGGCTTTGGCGAAGCCGGCCTCCGACACTGCCGACTCGATCGCCCGTCTGAACGCGGCAGTGCCGTTCGCGGCGAGCGAATCGAGCCGAAGTACGCCCAGCGGCAGTGAGACCCGCCGGACGGCCTCGCCTCCGGAAAGCTCGACCAGCTCGAGGCTGCCGCCGCCGAGGTCGCCCGCGACGCCGTCCGCGTCCGGGATTGCGGACAGGACGCCGAGACCGGCGAGCCGTCCCTCCTCTTCGCCCGAGATGATCTCCGGCTCGAATCCGATCGCCCGAACCTGCTCGATGAAGGCCGGACCGTTGCTCGCCTCGCGAACCGCCGCCGTCGCCACCACCCGGATCCGTGCCGCGCCCATTTGCGAGATGAGCAGTCGAAACCGCCTCAACCCCTGGAGCGCACGAGCCTGAGATTCCTCGCTCAGGGCGCCGCTCGAGATCAGCCCCCGCCCGAGCCCGGCCGAAACCTTTTCGTTGAAGATGATCGATGGCGCCCGGGTCGCCCCCGAATAGACGACGAGGCGTACCGAATTGGACCCGATGTCGACGATGGCGAACGGCTCGCTGGCGTACATCCGTTCAGGCCCGCCCGCGCCGAAGCGGCAGCTTGCGCGGGATCGCGCCGGTACGGCGGGCGGCGCCGCGACCCGACAAGGACGGGTTGGTCATGAAATAATGGTGCAGGTTGAAGATCTTCTCGTCGGGCCCGGGACGAATTCTCTCGTAGCGGCCGTCGGCCTGGAGGCTCCAGCTCTGCTGGTTGTCGAGGAGATTGGCGACCATCACCTGGTCGAGCAGCTGGGCCTTCACCGTCGGATTCTCGATCGGCACCGCCACCTCGACCCGGCGATCGAAATTGCGCGGCATCCAGTCGGCTGAGCTGACGAAGACGAGGGCATCCGGATTGGGCAGGCCCTCGCCATTGCCGAAGCACCAGATCCGGCTGTGCTCGAGGAATCGGCCGACGATCGATTTGACCCTGATATTCTCCGACAGCCCGGCGATCCCCGGACGAAGGCAACAGATACCGCGGACGACGAGATCCACCTCCACGCCCGCCTGGCTCGCCTTGTAGAGATGTTCGATGACGTGGCGATCGACGAGGGCGTTGAGCTTGGCCCAGACCGCTCCCCGACGGCCAGCTCGGGCATTGGCGATCTCGGTTTCGATGAGCTCGATCAGCCGCTTTCGGAGCATCGCCGGAGACATGACGAGCCGTTCCAGCCGGGACGGCTCGATATAGCCGGTGACATAGTTGAAGACGTGGGCGACGTCCCGGCCGATGGCCGGATCGGCGGTGAAGAAGCTGATGTCGGTATAGGTGCGGGCGGTCACCGGATGGTAATTGCCAGTGCCGAGATGGCAGTAGGTCCGGTATCCTGCGCCCTCCCGGCGGACGACCATCGACATCTTGGCGTGAGTCTTCCAGTCGATGAAGCCGTAGACGACCTGGACCCCGGCCCGTTCGAGCGCGCTCGCCCACATCAGATTCTGCTCTTCGTCGAACCGGGCCCGCAATTCGATGATCGCGGTCACCGACTTGCCCGCTTCCGCCGCCTCGATCAGCGCGCGGACGACCGCCGATTGCTTGCCCGCCCGGTAAAGGGTCTGCTTGATCGCGACGACGTCGGGATCGGCCGCGGCCTGGCGAAGGAAAGCGAGGACGACGTCGAACGTCTCGTAGGGGTGGTGGACCAAGATGTCCTTGGCCTGGATGGCAGCGAAGCAGTCGCCGTCATATTCGCGGATCCGCTCCGGAAAGCGCGGCGAGAAGGCCGGGAACTTGAGATCGGGCCGCTCTTCCTGGACGAGCTGCTCGAGATCCGCGATGCCGAGGATGCTTGAGGTTTCCGAGACGAGAGCGGCGCTGGCGTCGAGCCCCGCGCGAACCAAAGCGACGAGCTCGGCGGGCATCCCCGCCTCGAGCTCGACCCTGATCACCCGCCCGCGGCGGCGGCGCTTGATGGCATTGCGGAAGTAGAGGACGAGATCCTCGGCCTCCTCCTCGATCTCGATGTCGCTGTCGCGGATCACCCGGAAGGCGCCGCCGCCGAGGGCCTCGTAACCCGGGAAGAGAGCGCCGATCCGCCGCCTGATCAGGGTCTCGATGGCGACGTAATGGGCCGCCTCTCCCGGCATCCGGATGAATCGCGGAAGAGTCGCCGGGACCATCAGCAGCTCGCGGATCGGCTCGCCGCCCGACACCCGCTTGAGGTCGAAGATGAGCGAAAAGCCCTTGTTGCGGATGAACGGGAACGGATGGGCCGGGTCCAGCGCCTGAGGCGTCAGGACCGGGAAGATGTGATCGTGGAAGTGCTGGTCGAGCCAGTCGAACTGGTCCGGCGGGATCTCCGCTTCGCCGAGAACCGACACCCCCGCTTCGCGAAGCTGGGCGCTGAGCACCGACCAGACCTCTTCCTGGCTGGCGGTGAGCCGGTCGACGCCGAGGGTGATGGCGGCGATCTGCTGCGCCGGATTGAGGCCGTCGGGCGAGATTTCCTCGACCCCGAGCAATTGCTGGGCCTTGAGCCCGGCGACCCGCACCATGAAGAATTCGTCGAGATTGCTTGCGGAAATCGAGAGGAAGCGTAGCCGCTCGAGCAGAGGATGGGCGCCGTTGCAGGCTTCGTCGAGCACCCTCTGGTTGAAGGCCAGCCAGGAGAGCTCGCGGTTGAAGAACAAATCGGCGGAGGCGGCCGGCGCAGCCGCCTCCATCGTCTCGGGATCATTGGCTGCGTCCACGTCGTCTCGCCCGTCCGCTCGTCTCAATGGCTTTTCAGGATCGGTAGCTGGCGCCCATTTTGTGACGTTCATATGACAGGCGCTCGCTGGCGGAGGAAATGACCTTGGTCAACGCGCGGAGGCGTCGGAAGGTCATCCGCGCCGATTGGCGGGCTCTCGCGCCGTCCGGCGCGGCGATCGGCGGCGGGCGGGGGCCGGCGCTTTCGGCGGCTCCTGCGATGGCTCTTCCGACCGCTCTTGCGACGGGGCGGCCTTCTTCCCTTCCTCGAAGCCCTGAAGGAATCGTCTCGCGCCCTCCGCCACCGCAGCGCTGAGGACCGCGCCGAGATCGGCGGCATCGCCCTCGCCGGTGCGACGCCTGGCGACAGCCTCACGGGCGAGCGTCTTGACCGCGCCTTTGGCCTTGCTGTCGGACGCCTTCGCAACGAGCGACGTGGCCGCGAGGGTCAGCCCCGCAGCCGCAAGCTCCCGGCCGGCCGGGCTGTCGATGATCTCGAGCAGGGTCTTGGCCTGCTTGCGAAGACCCTTCGGCACCTTCACGCCCGCCACCTCCTTGGGCAGCTTGAGCTTCGACTTGGACTTGGACTTCGCCTTCTTGGCCATCGTCGTCTCCGCGATCCTGTCGCTCTACCCGGCCCGTCTATACGCGGTCCGTCCAAACGGCCAGAGACGACGGACTCGCGTTTCGAGACTTCACCTGCGGTTCAGCCTCCCGGTGGGACCAAGCTGCCGGTCCGGCCGATCGACGGCCGGTCTTCATCACATAAGGATCATCATGAACAAGTTCGCCATTCTCGCCGCGTCGGCGATCGCGCTCGCGGCCGTGCCGGCCTCGGCGGCGGAGACCGCCGGCGCCCGAGTCGAGGCCCTGATCGGCCTCGACCGCGCCCATCTCGACAGCTTCGGCAACCAGGACGACCCGAAGGAAAGCGGACTCCTCTACGGCCTGGGCGTCGGCTACGACTTCCCGGTCGGAAGCAGCCTCTCGATCGGAGTCGATCTCGAGGCGACCGATTCCAACACCGAATTCCGCTTCGTCTCCGGAGTCGACGACAATAGCTACCGGCTTGGCCGCGATCTCTATGCCGGGGCTCGGGTCACGGCGTCGGTGTCGGACGCCGTCAATCTCTACTTCAAGGCGGGCTATACCAACCTGAGCATCCGCAGGGACCTGATCAATCCGACCTTCCCGGAGATCATCGAATCGAACGACGGCGGCCTTCGCGGCGGTGCCGGGGTCCAGATCGCGGTCGGCCGCAACCTTTACGTCGGGACGGAATATCGCTTCTCGACCTATGACGAGCTGGATCGCCACCAGGGCGTCGCCGCTCTGGGGATGCGTTTCTAGCGGTTCAAAATTCGGCGGCGCGGGCCCGTCGAGCGCAATGAAAAGGCCCCGCGAGCGATCGCGGGGCCTTTTCTATTCGGCTCTGACCGAAGCCGGAGCTCAGTCGTCGTCGCGGGTGAGGAAGGCCGGAGCGAATTCGGGCTCGGGACCTTCATCGCCACCGCCGCGACGCGGACCGCGGTCGCCGCGAGGAGGACGATCGCCGCCGCCCTCGCCGCCACCCTCGCCGCCGCGCGGACGGTCATCGCGCTCGCCGCGCTCGCCGCCGCCTTCGCGGCGCGGGCCACGGTCGCGGCCGCCGTCACGGCGGGGCCCGCGGCCACGGTCGCCACGGCCTTCGCCGTCACGACGCGGGCCACGATCGCTGCGCTCGCCGCGCGGCTCGCGCGGAGGACGGCTATCTTCCAGCTCGGCGCCCGTCTCCTGGTCGACGACCCGCATCGACAGGCGGACCTTGCCGCGCGGATCGACCTCGAGCACCTTGACCTTGACTTCCTGGCCTTCCGACAAGGCATCGCGCACATTCTCGACCCGCTCGTTGCGGATTTCCGAGACGTGGACGAGGCCGTCGCGGCCGCCCATGAAGTTCACGAAGGCGCCGAAATCGACGATGTTGACGACCTTGCCTTCATAGACCTTGCCGACTTCCGGCTCCTCGACGATCCCGGCGATCCACTTGCGGGCCGCTTCGATCTGGCCGAGGTCGGAAGAGCTGATCTTGATCACCCCTTCGTCGTCGATGTCGACCTTGGCGCCGGTGGTGGCGACGATCTCGCGGATGATCTTGCCGCCGGTGCCGATCACGTCGCGGATCTTCTCCTTCGGGATCTGCATCGTCTCGATCCTCGGCGCGTGAGCGCTAAGCTCCTCGCGGGTATGATCGAGCGCCTTGGCCATCTCGCCGAGAATGTGGGCGCGGCCGGCCTTCGCCTGGTCGAGCGCGACCTTCATGATCTCCTCGGTGATTCCGGCGATCTTGATGTCCATCTGGAGCGAGGTGATGCCCTCGGTGGTTCCGGCGACCTTGAAGTCCATGTCGCCGAGATGGTCCTCGTCACCGAGGATGTCGCTGATCACCGCGAAATCGCGATTGCCCTTGTCGTCGACTTCCAGGATCAGGCCCATGGCGATGCCCGCCACCGGCCGCTTCAGCGGCACGCCGGCATCCATCAGCGACAGCGAAGCGCCGCAGACGGTGGCCATGGACGAGGAGCCGTTGCTCTCGGTGATGTCGGAGAGGACCCGGATCGTGTAGGGGAATTCCTCGTGGGTCGGGAGCATCGGGTGGATCGACCGCCACGCCAGCTTGCCGTGCCCGACTTCGCGCCGCCCGGGCGCACCGAAGCGGCCCACTTCACCGACCGAATAAGGCGGGAAGTTGTAGTGGAGCATGAAGCGCTCGTAGCTGAGGCCGGTCAGGCCATCGATCATCTGTTCGCTGTCCTTGGTGCCCAGGGTCGTGGTGACGATCGCCTGGGTCTCGCCGCGGGTGAACAGAGCCGAGCCGTGGGTGCGCGGAAGGAAGCCGACCATCGCCTCGATCGGACGGACCGTCTTGGTGTCGCGGCCGTCGATCCGGCGCCCTTCTTTGAGGATGGCGGTACGGACGATCTCGGCCTCGAGCTTCTTGCCGAGCTTCGACGCCTTCAGCTTGGTGCCGGGATCGGCGCCTTCATAGGCTTCCTTGAGCGGCGTCTTGGCGGCCGCGATGGCGGCGACCCGCTCGGCCTTCTTCGTCAGCTTGTAGGCCTGTTCGAGACCGGTGCCGGCGAGCTCGCGAAGCTTGCCGAGGATCTCGCCGCCGGTCGTGTCCTCGGGAAGCTCCCAGGGCTCCTTGGCGGCCTGCTCGGCGAGCCTGATGATCGCGTCGATCACCTTCTGGCTCTCGCGGTGAGCAAACATGACAGCGTTCAGCATGACCTCTTCGGAAAGCTCCTTGGCTTCCGATTCGACCATCAGGACGGCGTCACGGGTGCCGGCGACGACGAGGTCGAGCTCGCCTTCCTTCACCTGGTCGAGCGACGGATTGAGGATATATTCGCCGTCAATGTAGCCGACCCGGGCAGCGCCGACCGGCCCCATGAAGGGAACGCCGGAGAGGGTGAGCGCGGCCGAAGCGGCGATCATCGCCAGCATGTCCGGCTCGTTCTCGCCGTCATAGGACATGACATGGGCGATCACGAGGACCTCGTTGTAGAAGCCTTCAGGGAAGAGCGGGCGGATCGGCCGGTCGATCAGTCGGCTCGTGAGAGTCTCCTTCTCGGTGGCGCCGCGCTCGCGCTTGAAGAAGCCGCCCGGGATTCGCCCGGCCGACGAGAATTTTTCCTGATAGTGGACGGTCAGCGGGAAGAAGTCCTGCCCCTCCTTGACCGACTTGGCGGCGGTGACCGCGCACAGGACGACGGTTTCGCCGAGGGTCGCGAGAACCGCGCCGTCGGCCTGGCGGGCAATCCGGCCCGTTTCGAGGGTCAGCGTCTTGCCGCCCCACTCGATCTGTACTTTCTTCGTGTCGAACATTGGTTTTCCTTCAACGCCCGCAGCCGGATGCCGCGGGGGCCTCTTCAGGCTTGTCGCCTGCGTCGGGTCCGAATGACCCTACCCACCGCCCGCCGAATTGCAGGCGCCAGATATGCGAAACGGCCCCGACGGGGCCGTTTCATTCACTTGCGAAGGCCGAGCTTCGCGATCAGTGCGTTGTAGCGCTCCTGGTCCTTGCCCTTGAGATAATCGAGCAGCGACCGGCGCTTGTTGACGAGCATCAGGAGTCCGCGCCGGCTATGATTGTCCTTGGCGTGGGTCTTGAAATGCTCGGTGAGATTGGTGATCCGCTCGGTCAGGATCGCGACCTGCACTTCGGGCGAACCGGTGTCGCCCGAACCACGGGCATTTTCGTCGATCAGTTTCTGCTTGCGCTCGGCGGTAACCGACATCGTCAATTCCTTTCAATCACTAGAAGTTGAAGCCGCGCACCACCCGAAGTTCACCTTCGGAAAGCTCCACGAGCGCAACCGGAACAGACAATTCGGTCGCAAGGTGAAGCCCTGGCTTTGCGGCGATCCCGGCCAATCTGCGCCCCTGTCGGAGCGCCCTTGCCTGGTCGGGGGTGACGGAAAGAGCCGGGATGTCGTCCAGCCCCGCCGTCATCGGCAAGAGTGCCTGTTCAAGCTGGCGGGCCTTAGCGAGTTCGCCCAATTTGTCCAGCGAAATCGCCTGATCGAGGGTGAACGGACCCGCCTTGGTCCGACGCAACATGGTGACGTGGCCGACGCTGCCCAGAGCCCGGGCGATGTCGCGGGCGAGGGAGCGGATATAGGTGCCCTTGGAGACGTGGGCGGTGAGGGTCACTTCGTCTGCTTCTTCACCCCCGCCTTCGCCGGGGTGACGAAGGGAAAGGCGATGAACCGAAATTCTCCGACTCTCCAGTTGGACCTCATCGCCCGAACGGGCGAGGTCGTAAGCGCGCTTCCCTCCGACCTTCAACGCGGAATAAGCGGGAGGCACCTGATCGATCGTTCCGGTAAAGCGAGGCAGCACCTCCTCCATCTCCGCGGCGCTCGGCCGATTGTCCGAAGTGGCGACGACCTCGCCCTCGGCATCGAGCGTGTCGGTTTCCTCGCCAAGGCGGATCGTGAAGTCGTAGATCTTGTCGGCATCGAGCATCCGCCCGCTCAGCTTCGTCGCCTCGCCGAGCGCCACCGGCAGGACGCCGCTGGCAAGCGGATCGAGCGTGCCGCCATGGCCGACTTTCACCTTGGGATAGCCGCCCTCGCG
>CAMPIH010000028.1 GCA_946886275.1 uncultured Sphingosinicella sp. | reverse complement strand
AGCGGCTGCTTGATCTTCTCCTGGACGAGCCGGCCCATCGGACGGGCGCCGTAGAGCTTGTCATAGCCGCGCTCGGTGAGCCATTTGCGGGCTTCCTCGTCGAGCTCGATATGGACGTTGCGCTCCGCCAGCTGAAGCTCGAGCTGAAGGATGAACTTGTCGACCACCCGGGCGACGACGTCGGTCGGCAGATAGCCGAACGGCACGATCGCATCGAGGCGGTTGCGGAATTCCGGGGTGAACATCCGCTTCACCGCCTCGTCCGAAGCATCCTCGCGCGAGATGTTGCCGAAGCCGATCCCTTCGCTCGCCATGTCGGCGGCGCCGGCATTGGTGGTCATGATCAGGATGACGTTCCTGAAATCCACCGTCTTGCCGTGGTGATCGGTGAGCTTGCCGTTGTCCATCACCTGGAGAAGGATGTTGAACAGGTCCGGATGCGCCTTCTCGATCTCGTCGAGCAGGAGCACGCTGTGCGGATGCTGGTCGACCGCGTCGGTCAGGAGGCCGCCCTGGTCGTAGCCGACATAGCCCGGAGGCGCGCCGATCAGACGGCTGACGCTGTGACGCTCCATATATTCCGACATGTCGAAGCGCTGCAGCGGGATTCCCATGATCGAGGCGAGCTGGCGCGCGACCTCGGTCTTGCCGACTCCGGTCGGGCCGCTGAACAGATAGGAGCCGATCGGCTTGTCGGGATCGCGAAGCCCGGCGCGGCTGAGCTTGATCGCCGAGGAGAGCCGGTCGATCGCCTCGTCCTGGCCGAACACGACCCGCTTGAGATCGCGATCGAGATGCTCGAGCGCCTTCTTGTCGTCGCTCGACACGCTCTTCGCCGGGATCCGGGCGATGGTCGAGATCACCGCTTCGATCTCCTTGACGGTGATCGTCTTCTTGCGGCGCGTCGGCGGCACCAGCATCTGCATCGCGCCGACCTCGTCGATCACGTCGATCGCCTTGTCCGGCAGCTTGCGGTCGTTGATGTAGCGCGCCGACAGCTCGACCGCCGACTTGATCGCATCCGGCGTGTACTTGACGCCGTGATGCTCCTCGAACGCGGTCCGAAGGCCGGCGAGGATCTTCACCGTATCCTCGATCGTCGGCTCGTTGACGTCGATCTTCTGGAACCGGCGAAGAAGCGCCCGATCCTTCTCGAAATGGTTCCGGAACTCCTTGTAGGTCGTCGATCCGATGCATCGGATCGCGCCGTTCGAGAGCGCCGGCTTCAGCAGGTTCGACGCGTCCATCGCCCCGCCTGATGTCGCGCCGGCGCCGATCACGGTATGGATCTCGTCGATGAACAGGATCGCGTCGGGAAGCTTCTCGAGCTCGTTGACGACCGCCTTCAGCCGCTCCTCGAAATCGCCGCGATAGCGCGTCCCGGCGAGCAAGGCGCCCATGTCGAGCGAATAGATCACCGCCGGCCTCAGCACGTCGGGAACGTCGCCCTCGACGATCTTGCGCGCCAGGCCCTCGGCGATGGCGGTCTTGCCGACCCCCGGATCGCCGACATAGAGCGGGTTGTTCTTCGAGCGGCGGCAGAGGATCTGGACGGTCCGGTCGACCTCGGGTCCGCGCCCGATCAGCGGATCGACCCGGCCTTCCTCGGCCTTTTCGTTCAAATTGACGGTGAACTGCTTGAGCGCCGATTCCGGCTTCTTCTTGCCTTCCTCGGGCTTCGCTTCCTCGGCGCCCTTGACCTCGGGGGCAGGGATGCTGGCTTCGCCCTTGCCGACGCCGTGGCTGATATAGGTGACCGCATCCAGGCGGCTCATGTCCTGCTGCTGAAGGAAGTAGACCGCATAGCTCTCGCGCTCGGAGAAGAGAGCGACGAGAACGTTGGCGCCGGTCACCTCGTCGCGGCCGGACGACTGGACGTGAAGGATGGCGCGCTGGACGACCCGCTGGAAGCCGCTGGTGGGAGAGGGATCGGTTTCCGCCTCGACCTTCAGGGTCTCGAGCTCGTTGTCGAGATAGTGCCGAACGGCGTCGCGAAGCTCGCCGGTATTCACTCCGCACGCTTCCATCACGCGCCCGGCATGGACGTCCTCGATCAAGGCGAGGAGGAGATGTTCGAGGGTGGCATATTCGTGCCTGCGGCCGCTCGCTTCGGCGAGGGCGTTGTGGAGCGTCTGTTCCAGCTCGCGGGCAAAGGACGGCATCTTTTACTCCTACCGGCCCGCGCGAGATGTCACGGGCCCATCACCCTGTATGTCGTTCGTGCCTTTGCCCCGATCAAGCGCAGGACCGAAACATCTGGGGAAAACGGCACGGGGCGCCGAAGTTCCCGCTCTTTCACTTTCGGAATAGCTCGTCGGCGGTTGACCGAAAGTGAACCGCGAATTCCAGCTTCGCCTTGACCCGGGCGATCTCCTCTTCGAGCAGAGCGATGCGCGCTTCGAGCTCCTCGACCGAGAGCGGGTCGAGGTCCTGCTTGCCGAGAAGCACGATCGGGTCGTCCGGCTTGTCGGGGAACAGCTCGTCCAGGTCCATGGGCCGAGAATCCGCCCGGGGCCGCGGCTTGTCAACCAGAGCCTTCTATTCCGAGGCGTCGTTCATCGCATCGATGAATAGAAGCGTGCCGGCGACGAGGACGATCCCGGTACCGATCGCCACCCAGGCGAGGGTGGAGACGCCGGCGCGGGGGCCGGACGTCCGCCGCGCCTGCTCGCCGGTGAGCGGCCGTCCCGCGATCGACAAGGCAAAAGGCCGGTCCTGAGCGAAGCCAAGCTCGATCCCTTCACCGAAGCGAAGTGAGCCGCGTCGGTCGGCGGCCTCGCTTCTCAGGGTCGGCGCCATCACCAGGCCGGCCCGGACCTGGCCCTCGCGCTCGCCTCCGCCGAGGGCGATCCGGATCCGTGCTCCGGAGAAGGAACCCGCCTGCTGGGCAACGATGTTGCGATCATCGACCAGGTCCGCGGCGGCGGCGGCGGGCGCCGCGGCGAGTTGGGCGGCGACGGTCGCGGCCACGACGATCCTGCGCATTGGATCCCCCTTTCATCGACCTCCGAAAGCGCGGCCGAGCGACCGCAAAGTTGACCCGGGTCGTCGCCGAGTCAATAGAATAGCGAGGGGCTTTGGGGGGCGTGCGATGGGAGCGATCCCGCAGGAGATGCTGGCGATCGATCCGGCCACTACCGGCGGGCCGGAGGTGCTCGTGCCGGTGCGCCGGCCGGTGCCCGAGCCGGGCCCGAACCATGTCCTGATCAGGGTGGCGGCAGCGGGGGTGAACCGCCCCGATCTGCTTCAGCGCCGAGGCCTTTACCCGCCACCGCCGGGAGCGCCGAATATTCCCGGGCTCGAGATTGCCGGCACGATCGTCGCCACCGGCGAGGGCGTCGCCCGCGAACTTCACGGCCAGGCCGTCTGCGCTCTCGTCGCCGGCGGCGGCTATGCCGAATATGCCGTCGCCCATGCGGACCTCTGCCTGCCGGTGCCGGAGGCGATTTCGATGGTCGAAGCGGCGGCGATGCCCGAGACTCTCTTCACCGTGTGGACCAACCTGTTCCACCGCGCTTATGCGCGCGACGGCGAAACCGCCCTCGTCCATGGCGGCACCAGCGGCATCGGCACGATGGCGATCGCGCTCGGCCGGCTGTTCGGCCTCGAGATCATCGTCACCTGCGGAAGCGACGAGAAATGCCGGCGCGCGGAAGCCCTCGGCGCCGAGCTCGCCATCAATTATCGCGACCAGGACTTCGTCGCCGAGGTGAAGAAAGCGACAAAAGGGCGCGGGGTCGACATCGTGCTCGATATGGTCGGCGGCGACTATCTCCCCCGGAACCTCGATTGCCTTGCCGAGGAAGGCCGCCACGTCTCGATCGCCGTCCAGGGCGGCGCCGTCGCCGAGCTCAATCTCGGCAAGATGATGCAGAGGCGGCTGATGCTGACCGGCTCGACGCTGCGGCCGAGGCCGGTCGACTATAAGGCGATGATCGCCGACGATCTGGCGAAGTCGGTCTGGCCGCTCGTTGAACAGGGGCAGCTGAAACCGCTGATCCACGCCACCTTCTCTCTTGCCGATGCCGCCCGCGCCCACGCGCTGATGGAATCGGGAGAGCATGTCGGCAAGATCGTGCTCACCGCCTGAGCCGAGATCATGTCGTCCCGAACCGTCCTTCTCATTCTTGCCGCGGCAATGGCCGCGATCCTGATCCTGAGCGACCGCCCCTGGGGACTCACGAGCAGCCCGCGAATAGACGAGATCGCAGTCCTGCCGGACGATCCGCGGCTGGCTCAGCTTCGCCGCGATATCCAGTGGGGCGATTCCCTTTATCCCTACATGTCGGCAAGGGCGCAGGCCGAGGCGACGCGATCGCCGCCAAAGCTGAAATTCGGCTGGACCTACCGCGAATGGAACATTCTCGGAATGCCGTTCGCTGCTTATGCCGAATCCGGCTTCGCCGCGTTCCTGGAGATGCGCGGCGGCACCAGGCTTGCTCTTCTCGATGAGGAGGGACGGGCGCTGATCGAGGAGGTGACCGGCCGGGATCCCGCTGCCGGCTATGCCTTCGGCTGGTACCGGCACTTGTGGGGCTGGCTGATCGTCCTTGGGCTTGCGCTCTGGCAGATCCTCTCCAGTGTCGAGATCAGACGGGCCAAGGCCCTGGCCGAGGAAAGCGAGCGAGGCGAATGAACGAGCGGCTGGTTCTTCACGAGGATCCGAAATCCAGCAATTGCTACAAGGTCGCACTGACCGCCGCTCTGGTCGGCCTGCCAATCGAGCGCCGAAGCTACGACATCTTGCGCGGCGAAACGCGGACGCCCGAATTCCTCGCCGACGTCAATGCGAACGGCCGGATCCCCGTGCTCCAGATCGGCGACCGATTCCTGCCCGAGAGCAACGCCGCCTGCGTCTTTCTCGCCGAAGGCTCGCGGCTGATCCCGGAAGACCGCTTCGATCGAGCCGACATGCTTCGGTGGATGTTCTGGGAGCAATATAGTCACGAGCCCAATGTCGCGACCCTTCGCTTCTGGCTTCACTATATCGGCGCCGATTCCCTGACCGAGGCCCAGCGAGCGCAGATTCCGGTCAAAAGGTCGACCGGCGATTCGGCCCTGAAGCTGATGGACGAGCATCTCAAGCAGCGGCGCTTCTTCGTCGCCGATCGGCTCAGCCTCGCCGACGTCGTGCTCTATGCCTACACCCATGTCGCCGAGGAGGGCGGGTTCGACCTCCATGCCTATCCCGCGATCGGCCGCTGGCTCGGCGACGTGGCCGCCGAGCCCGGCTACATCCCGATGTGATTCCTATTCGCTCGGGATGCAATCGCTGTCGCTGAGGCAGATGGCGCTTGCGACGAGAACGACGGTGACGAGAGCGCCGACTCCGATCGCCACCCAGCCGAGGGTCGAGACCCCCGCCTTTTCGCCCTCCGGCCCCGATCGCCCCTGGACGAGACGCGAGACCGGCGTGCCGGCGATCGACAGCCGGAGCGGCTCGCGTCCGCTGACGCCGAGCTCGAGACCTTCGCCGAAGCGGGTTCGCACTTCGCCGCTGGACGATTGCGACCGAAGAGTCGGCGCCAGCGCGAGGCCGGCTCGGACCGGCTGGCGGCCGGCCTCGCCGTCGAGCGCAAGTCGAACCCTGAAACCGGCAAAGAACCCGCTATCGTGGGTCTGGCTGTTGGCGAGATCGGCTGCCAGCGCCGGCTGGGCGGCCAGGATCTGGGCGGCGATCAGTGTCGAAATGGCAACTTTCCTCATTGCTCTATCCTTTCCTCGAGGGCTTATTCGTCGTCGGTGCTGCAGATCTCGCCGCTTCCGCACAGGCCGTACAAGGCGAAGAGCGTCACCGCGACGACGCCGACCCCGATCGCGACCCAGCCGATCGTCGACACGCCGGCGCGCTGGCCGTCCGGTCCGGCCGGTCCCTGAGCGAGCCGGGACACCGGCGTTCCGGCGAAGGACAGGCGAACGGGCCGGTCGCCGGAAATTCCGAGCTCGAGGCCTTCCCCGAAGCGGGTGCGGACCTCGCCGCTCCGGCTCTCCGTCTGGAAGGTAGGCGCGAGGGTCAGGCCGGCGCGGATCGGCTGCCGCCCCGCTTCGCCGTCGAGCGGAAGACGGAGCCGGAAACCGGCGAAGGCGCCGGTGCGCTGCGCCCGGGTGTCGGTCAGATCCGCCGCCAGGGCCGGCTGAGCCGCCGTCAGCATTTGAGCCGCCAGGACGGCCGCGATCGTCAATTTCTTCATGTCGTCATCCCCCCGATACGCGCCCGCCCCCACGGCGATTAAGGACGCGATTACGAAGGCTTATCCGTTTCGATGACGCAACGCAAAGCGTTGCAGCTTGCCGGTGACGGTTTTCGGCAAAGCATCGACGAAGGCGATCTCACGGGGATATTTGTACGGTGCGATGCTCGCCTTGACATGGTCCTGGAGCAGGGTGACCGCTTCGGCGTCGGGTGCGTAGCCGGGCGCCAGGACGACGAAGGCCTTCACCTTCTGCCCCCTTTCCTCGCAGGGGATTCCGACGACCGCGCATTCCTCGACCGAGTCGTGAGCGAGCAGGGCGTTTTCCACTTCCGGCGCGGCGATGTTGTAGCCCGACGAGACGATCATGTCGTCGGAGCGGGCGAGGTACCAGAAATAGCCTTCCTCGTCCTTCCGGTAGGTATCGCCGGTGACGTTCCAGCCGTTCTGGACATAATCGCGCTGGCGCTCGTCGTCGAAATAGCGGCAGCCGGTGGGCCCTTTCACGGCCAGCCGGCCAGTCCCGCTGTCGAGCGCAACGCCCGCTTCGTCGAGGATCGTCGCGACATAGCCCGGAACCGCCTTGCCGGTCGCGCCCGGGCGGATCTCGTCGCCGCTCGCGGAGATGAAGATATGCATCATCTCGGTGGCGCCGATCCCGTCGACGATGGCGAGTCCGGTCGACTCCTTCCAGGCGTGCCAGGTCGAGGCCGGCAGATGCTCGCCGGCCGACACGCAGGTTCGGAGCGAAGCCACGTCATGACCGGTCAGCATCGAGCGCATCGCTTTGTAGGCGGTCGGCGCGGTGGCGAGCGTCGTGACCCGGTGCTTCGCGATCGCCTCAAGGAGGGGCTTCGGGCCGGGCGTCTCGATCGTGACCGCCGCTCCACCGAAGCGCCACGGGAAGGTCAGGAGCATTCCGAGGCCGAAGGTGAAGGCGATCGGAGCGGAGCAGGCCCAGCGGTCGTCCGGTCCCGGCTTCAGCACGTGGCGGGCGAAGCTGTCGGCGCTGGCGAGCACGTCGCGATGATAATGGACGCAGCCCTTCGGCCGGCCGGTCGTGCCGGAGGTGAAGGCGATCAGGGCGACGTCGTCGCGTTGGGTGGCGACCGCTTCGAAGCCCGGCGCGACGTTCATCAGGCGCCGCTCGAGCTCGCCGCTGCCCGAGTCGCCGTCATAGGTGAGCAGCGACCGCACGGTTCGGGCCTGGTCGGCGCCGGCGGAATAATCGTCCAGCGTCCGGGAATCGACGATGGCGTGGCTGACCTGAGCCCGCTCGAGGATCGTCGCGACCTCGCCGCCGCGGAGGATCGGCATCGTCGCGACGACGACCCCACCGGCCTTGAGGATCCCGAGCCAGCAGGCGAACAGCATCGCATTGTTGGGCCCGCGAAGAAGCACGCGGTTGCCGGGCACGAGTCCCTCCTCCTCGGCGAGGAGGCGGGCGATCCGGTCGGAAAGGTCGGCCATCTCGCCATAGGTCCAGCGACCGACATCGTTGATCAGCGCAAGCCGGTCGCGCTCGTGGCGGTCGATCAGCTCGACGGCGGAATTGAGGCTCTCCGGATATTGGAGCTCCGGAAGGGTGAAGAGGAATTCCGGCTGAAGCGCCGCGGGAGGCAGGCGGTCGCGTATGAAGGTGTCGACATGGGCGCTGTTCATGGTTCGGGCACGATCGCTGTGGCTTCGATTTCGATCTTCGCTTCGGGCTCGACCAAGGCGGTGACGGCGACCATCGCCATCGCCGGGAAATGGCGGCCGATCATGTCTCGCCAGGCGTCGCCGATGCCGGCGAGGCTGGACCGATATTCGTCGATGTCGGTGACGTAGCAGGTCATCCGGACGATATGCTCGGGGCCGGCGCCGTCCTCGGCGAGGATGGCGATGATGTTGGCGAGCGCCTGGCGGAACTGGCCGGCGAGGTCGGCGGCTTCGAATTTTTCCTCGGCGGTCCAGCCGACGACTCCGGCGGTGACGATGGTCCGGCCGCTCGCCGAGACGCCGTTGGCATAGCCTCTCGGCCTCGGCCATCCGGGCGGGAGAAGGGTCTTCACGATCGGCGCTCCCCGACATGTTCCGCGAGATGATTTCGGGCGATGACGATTTTCTGCACTTCCGAAGCGCCTTCGTAGATCCGCAACGCCCTGATCTCCCGATAAAGGCTTTCGACGGGTACGCCGACCGTGACTCCGAGACCGCCGAAGATCTGGACGGCCTTGTCGATCACCTGCTGTGCGCGATCGGTGGCGTGGAGCTTGGCGATCGCCGCCTCCTTGCTGTTGCGCTGGGCCCTGACGTCGCGAAGCCAGGCGGCGCGATAGACGAGCAAGGCGGACGTCTCGACGTCGACGACCATTTCAGCCAGCAGCGACTGGACGATGGCATTGTCGGCTAGTCGGGCCTGCCCGAGCCGGCGGTCGAGGGCCCGGGACGTCGCCTCGTCGAGCGCTCTTCGGGCAAAGCCCAGAGCGGCGGCACCGACGGTGGTCCGGAAGACGTCGAGCGTGGCCATCGCCTGAGCGAAGCCTCGCCCCCGTTCGCCGAGCAAGGCGGATTGCGGCAATCGCATCGCGTCGAACCGAAGCGTCGCCAGCGGGTGGGGCGCGATCACCCGGATCCGCTCGCTGTCGTCCAGCCCAGGCGTGCCGCGATCGACGATGAAGGCGGAAAGGCCCTTGGCGCCCGGCGCCTCGCCGGTGCGAGCGAACAGGACGTAGAAATCGGCGATCCCGCCGTTGGAGATATAGGTCTTGGCGCCGTCGACGACGAAGCCCACGCCGTCCTCGCGCGCCGAAGTTTCGATCGCCGCGACGTCGGAACCGGAATTGGGCTCGGTGAGGGCGAAGGCGGCGATCTTTTCGCCTGCGGCGACGGCCGGAAGGTAGGACGCTTTCTGCGCCTCGCTTCCGAACAGGCTGATCGCGCCCGATCCGAGTCCCTGCATCGCGAAGGCGAAATCGGCGAGTCCGGAATGGCGGGCGAGGGTCTCGCGGATCAGCGCCAGCGAGCGGACGTCGAGCGAATCGTGGAGTCCGCCATGGGCGGCCGGAACGCAATAACGGAGCCAGCCGGCCGAGCCGAGCCTTCGGACGAGGTCGCGGCACTCGGCGTCGACGTCCTCGCCATGGGGCGCCGCCAGTTCGGCCGAGCACCAGGCCTCAAGCGCTTCGGCGAGCCGGCGGTGGCTGTCGTCGAAGAACGGCCAGTCGAGAAACAAGCGGTCGCTCATGTTGCCCTCTTCCCTGGAGGGAGAGGAAGCTGGCGAAGCGAGCCGGGAGGGTGAGGGCGTTCAATCACCCTTGAACTCCGGCTTCTCCTTCGCGGCGAAGGCCTGGAAGGCGCGGCGGAAGTCGTTGGTCGCCATGCAGATCGCCTGCGCCTGCGCCTCCATTTCGATGGCGACGTCGATGCTCACCGCCCATTCGGTGTTGAGCTGGGTCTTGGTGATGCCGTGGGCGAAGGTCGGGCCGCCCGCCAGGCTGCGGGCGAGCGACCGGGCTTCGTCCAGCAACTGGCCGGAGGGAACGAGCCGGTTGTGGAAGCCCCAATGTTCGCCCTCGGCAGCATTCATCACCCGGCCGGTGAACAGCAGTTCGGAGGCGCGGCCCTGGCCGATGATCCGCGGAAGGATCGCGCAGGCGCCCATGTCGCAGCCGGCGAGGCCGACTCGGGTGAACAGGAAGGCGGTCTTCGTCTCCGGCGTGGCGAGGCGAATGTCGGAGGCCATGGCGAGGATGGCGCCGGCGCCGACGCAGACCCCGTCGAGCGCCGCGACGATCGGCTGCGGGCAGGCGCGCATCGCCTTGACGAGGTCGCCGGTCATCCGGGTGAATTCGAGCAGCCCAGGCATGTCCATTTCGGTCAGCGGGCCGATGATCTCGTGGACGTCGCCGCCGGAGCTGAAATTGCCGCCGGCGCCGGCGACGATCACCGCCTTGACGTCGCGGACGTAGACGAGGAGCCGGAACAGGTCGCGAAGCTCGGCATAGGAGTCGAAGGTGAGCGGGTTCTTCCGCTCGGGCCGATCGAGGGTGATCGTTGCGACGCCGTCCGAAAAGTCCCAGTGGAAATGCTCGGGCTCGAACGTGTCGGGGTGGAAGTCCCTGGAATTCACCTGTCTTTCCCTTCCTGAGTCGCGCGCGCGATCGACATCTTGAGCACTCCGAGGGCGACGTAGAGCCGTTCGCGCTGGGTGAAATCCAGCCCGGCGAGCATCCCGTCGATCCAGTCGTGATGAAGCCGGGCGAGCTTCTGGAACCGCTCCTGGCCCTCGCCGGTGAGCCGGACGATCGAGGATCTCCGGTCCGAGGGCAGGGGACTCATCTCGACAAGGCCGTCCCTGACCAGCTTCTGGACGAGCTGGGTGACATTGCCGTTGGAGACGAGCAAGGCGCGCGACAGGGCACCCATCGGGAGGCCTTCCGGCTTGCGATCGAGCGCTGCCAGGATGTCGAACCGCGGCAGGGTCATGTCCTGATCGGCGAACCGGCGCTGCACCTCCTTCTCGATCGCCAAGGTGCAGCTCAGCAGCCGGAGCCAGACCCGGACGCTCGAGCGGTCGCCGAGCGCGCCGTCATGCTTCTCGCGGATCTGTGCCGCCTGGCTCACATCACTTCCCCGCCGGCCACGGCGATCGCCTGGCCGGTGATCGACGCGCTTTCGGGAAGGCACAGCCAGAGGACCGCGCTCGCCACCTCCTCCGGAGTCACGAGCCGGCCCTGGGGATTGAATCGGGCGAGATCGGCGCGCGCTTCCGCTTCGCTCCGCCCCGTTTTCTCGCGGATCCGGGTGGTTGCGTCGGCCGTCAGATCGGTGTCGGTGAATCCCGGGCAGACGGCATTGACCGTGACCGCGCTGCCGGCGAGCTCGACCGCGAGCGCGCGGGTGAGGCCGATGGCGCCGTGCTTCGCCGCGGCATAGGCCACCGTATAGGCATAGCCTCTGAGCCCGGCAGTCGAGGCGATGGTGACGATCCGGCCGGCAGCCGCGGCGCGCAGGTCCGGAAGCGCGGCCTGACAGCAATGGAGCAGGGCGTCGAGATTGACGGCCATCATCCGCCGCCACAAATCGTCCGTGATCCGCTCGAAAGGAGCGCTGTCGGCGGCGCCGGCATTGTTGACGAGGATCGTGACCGGTCCCTGGGCTTCGCGCGCTATCGCGAACACCCGGTCCACCTCTTCCCGGCTGGTGACGTCGGCGGGCGCGACCAGCGCGTCGAAATCGCCCGATCCGACCTCCTCGAGCTTCTCGCGCCGCCGCCCGACCAGGGTGAGTTTCGCGCCTTCCGCCGCCAGCGCGCGGGCGATGCAGGCGCCGATCCCGGTGCCGCCGCCGGTGACGAGCGCATGCTGGCCTTCGAGCCGCTTCATGCCTTGAGCTCAGCTTCGCGGGCGAGATTGCGGGCGAGCTGGGCCATGCCGCCCAGATATTGCGGCGGCACGTGGACCTGCCGGTAATCGTGCAGGGCGGCGGCGCGAAGCGTCCACATCGGATCGATCAGATGGGGGCGGGCGAGCGCGACGAGATCGGCGCGGCCGGCGGCGAGGATCGAATTGACGTGATCGGGCTCGTAGATGTTGCCGACGGCCATGGTTCGAACCTGCCCTTCGTTTCGGATCTGGTCGGCGAAGGGCGTCTGGAACATCCGTCCGTAGACGGGCTGGCAATCGGCCCAGGTCTGGCCTGCCGAGACGTCGATCAGGTCGGCGCCCGCGTGGGCGAAGGCGCGGCCGATCGCCACAGCTTCGTCCGGCGTGACGCCCTGGTCGCCCATCCAGTCATTGGCCGAGATCCGAACCGACATCGGCCGGTCGGCCGGCCAGGCGGCGCGCATCGCCCGGAAGACTTCGAGCGGGAATCGGAGGCGGTTCTCGAGGCTTCCGCCATATTCGTCGGCGCGCCGGTTGGTCAGCGGGGTGATGAAGCTGGAGAGAAGATAGCCGTGGGCGGCGTGAATCTCGACCATGTCGAAACCCGCTTCTTCGCCGCGGCGGGTCGCGGCGACGAATTGGGCCACGACCTCGTCCATGTCGTCGCGGTCCATCGGCCGAGGCACCTGGTTGTCCGGGCTCCACGGCACGTCAGAGGCCGCCATGACCGGCCAATTGCCGGACTCCAGCGGAACGTCATAGCCTTCCCAGCCCACGCGGGTGCTGCCCTTGGGACCGGAATGGCCGAGCTGAAGGCAGAATTTGGCGGTGCTGAAGGCGTGGACGAAATCGACGATCCGCCGCCACGCCTCGACATGCTCCGGCGCGTAGAGCCCGGCGCAGCCTGGCGTGATCCGGCCTTCCGGCGAAACGCAGATCATCTCGGTGTAGAGAAGGCCGGCGCCGCCCTTGGCGCGCTCGCCATAGTGGACGAGGTGGAAATCGCCCGGCGTGCCGTCCTGCGCCGAATACATCGCCATCGGCGAGACGACGACCCGGTTGGCGAGGTTCATGTCGCGAAGGGCGAAAGGGGCGAACATGGGCGGCGCCGCTTCGTTCACCGGCTCTCCGCGCGCCCGCGACTGGAACCAGCGTTCGACCCCTTCGAGCCATGCCCGGTCGCGCAGCCGCAGATTTTCGTGGCTGACTCGCTGCGATCGGGTGAGCAGCGAATAAGCGAACTGGATCGGCTCGAAATCGAGATAGCGGTGAAGGGTCTCGAACCATTCGGTCGAGTTCCGGGCGCTGTTCTGGAGCTTGAGGACCTCGAGATTGCGCTCCGCCTGATATTCCTCGAGCGCCTGCTCCCGGCCGAGACCGGGCCGGTTGAGCACTTCGGCGAGCTTGATCGCGTCCTCCAGGGCCAGCTTGGTCCCCGACCCGATCGAGAAATGGGCGGTGTGGGCGGCGTCGCCGAGCAGGATGAGGTTGCGGTGCGACCAGCGGCTGCACACGATCCGGCGGAAGTTGAGCCAGGCCTGGGGGCCGGGCAGGTGAAGCGCGTTGGACTGGAGCCGGTGGCCGTCAAGATAATCGGCGAAGATCGACTCGCAGAGCGCGATCGCCTCCGGCTGGTCCATATCGTCGAGGCCGAGGCCGGCCCAGGTATCGGGGTCCATCTCGACGATGAAGGTGGAAAAGCCGGCCTCGCCCGCACCGGATCCGCCCTCGAAGCGATAGGCGTGGGCCCAGACCCAGCCCGCTTCGGTCTTCTCGAAGGCGAAGGTGAAGGCGTCGAACGCCTTGTCGGTGCCGAACCAGAAGAACTTGTTCCGGCGAACCTGGATATCGACCCCGAAATGCTCCTCGTAGCGGGTCCGGATCCGGCTGTTGGCGCCGTCGGCGGCGATGACGACATCATAGTCGCCCCAGTCGTCGAGATCCGCGCTGGCCTCATGCTCGAAATGGAGCTCGACTCCGAGCGCCCGAGCGCGGTCCTGGAGGATGTTGAGCAGGCGCTTTCTGCCAATCCCGATGAAGCCATGGCCCGAGGAGCGGATGCAGGCGCCGTGGACGTGGACGTCGATATCGTCCCAATGGGCGAATTCGTCGCGGATGACGGCGCCGCTGACGGGATCGTTGGCCATGAGATTCTCGACCGTCTGGTCGGAGAAGACGACGCCCCAGCCGAACGTGTCGTCGGCGCGGTTCCGTTCGAAGACGTGGATGTCGTGCCGCGCGTCGCGCAGCTTCATCGATATCGCGAAGTAGAGCCCGGCGGGGCCGCCGCCCAGGCACGCGATCCGCATCCGCGCCTCCATTGCTTTAGGCTTAAAATATCGCCCTGACGCAGGCCGTCAAGCGATCATCCATCACGGGGATTGTGTCCCTGCTGGCAAAGGCTTAGCCTCCTCGGCCAAGAGAGCGTGAGAACAAGCGGGCGAATGAACGGCCGGAAGACCTTTCTCTACGGGCTCATCGCGGGATTCGCCGTCCTTGGCGGCGGCTCGGCCGCTCAGGCCTGCTTCTACACGACTCCCCTCTGCACCGGCAGCCGTTCGGAATGTCACCCGACACCACGCCAGCGGCTCGTCCAGGAGCGGCGATGGGCGGAGGAAGGCGTGCGACGGCTGACGGCCGAGGGACAGAGGCGTCTGCTGGCTGGCGAGGTCGATGTCGCCGCCGAGCTGGCGGAGTGGCTCGTGCCGAACGTCCGGCCTGTCTTCGTGGTCGAGACGAGCTGCGGACTGATGGGCGAGCCGGATCCCGGGGCCGGTCGGGAAACGTGGCGAACCTTGTTTCTGGACGTGGTCGCCGGTTCGCCGCTCGCCGAAGCCGATCCAGACGACATCGGTTATCTGGCAAGGATCGACGAGGAATTTTCCTTCGGGGCGCCATGCAATGCGGAGTTCCGGACCCGCTTCGCCGCCTTCCTTCGCGAGCAAATCGAAGCAAAAACGCTGGCCGAGGCGTGGCTCTTTCTCGGTGCCCGCCGTCAGAGCGATTATCCGCGGCTCGTCAGCTTCGAGCGCAGCGAACGGACTCCGCCGGTGCGCTGGGCGATCGCCAACCATGCCCTGGCCGAGCAGGTGCTGCGCTACGTCCGGGTGCGTGCCGCTGGCCGCGCCGTCGCCGCGGCGGTGGACCGGTTCTGGGCCGAGCGTTCTGGCGAGCTGGCTGACGACATGAAGCTATGCCCTGCCGCGCGCATCAGGTGGATGGCGTCGAGACAGCAAGTCCTCGCCGACCTGGCCGAACGCGTGGCCGAGCGTGAAGCGGAGCGCGAGTTATGGCGCCGGCGCCAGCCTTGAATCGCCAAAGGCGGTGTCGACCCGATGACCCGATTCGAGTCGAACCGCTTCAGCAGACGTCGGATCGGGCGCGAATCGCGGTGGTGCAAACCGGCGCGTTCGATTGGGCCGAGTTGGCCGCGGACGTCACCGGACGGCTTCTGGCAGTCGCCGTCGCCGAGGGGCGGTCGGGCGCAGGCGCTGCCGCCAGCGGCCGCGAGGGCACCGGCCCGGTCACCGTCTGCAGACCGGCATTGGGGCGGAAAGCGGGAGCGGTCGGGACGCGCGGCGGCACGGACGTAACCTGCGGCCCGGAGGGAACGAATGGCTGAAGCCCCGGACCTTGGGGCCGGCGGAACGTGTCGGCGATCGCCCTGGCTGCGGTCGAGATGACTCCGGGCCGGTTCGATCCGCCGCGCGCGAAGAAGGCGACGGCGATCCGGCGGCCGTCCGGCATCGTGAGGAAGCCGACGTCGCCGGTATAGCCGTTGAGGGTGCCGGTCTTGTTCTCGACGGTGATGCCCGGCGGGAGAAGGCCGCGGATCCGGTTCGATCCGGTCCGGCAGCGCCTCATCATGTCGAGGAGCAGCGCCCGGCTGCGGGCGCTGAGCGCATTACCGCGATCGATCAGCCTGAGCAGGCCGAGCATCGCCTCGGGCGTGCTGGAATCGCGGATGTCGTGAAGGTCCCGGCGCGCGTGGAGGAGCCCGGCAATATTGCGATCGACCCGGATCCCGCTGAGCTGGTGGTTGCGCAACCAGGCGTCGATCGCGTCCGGGCCCCCGAGGGTGGCGATGAGCTGGTCGGTCGCCGAGTTGCTGCTCCGGGTGATCATGACGTCCATCAGCTCAAGCGCCGTCGAGCTGCCGACCCGGTCGTTCAGGCTTCTCCTGCCGGAATCGACCTGGGACAGATAGGCGGCGGCGACGGCGATCTTCATCGTGCTCGCCATCGGGAATGGCTCGTCGCCGTTGATGCTGACGAGGGCACCGGTCTCGAGATCCATTGCGGCGATTCCATATTCGCCGGGATTCTCGGTCGTGAGAGCGGTCAGCCGACGCTCGAGCGATTCGAGCTGCTGGGGCGAAAGGACCTGGGCCCACGCCGGTTGAGCGACGAGCGCCAGAAGCCAGGAAAGAACGAAAACGAGCCGCATGCGGAACCCCTCACCAAAGGATCAGCGTGGGCGACCTCATCCCGAATGGGGAACGCCTACAATCGCGGCACGATATGCGGTTTGGCTGAAGATTGTTACTTCACCGGGCCGGTTTCGACGCGGTCTGCCGCTGCACCGGGTCGTTTCACCGCGTGTAGGCAAGAGCGTGTTAAGCAAGGATTCGAGGATCATGGCTCGAAACCGCGAGCGCGGGGCAATCCGACACGCGCCTGAATCGCCCCGTTCCGGCCTCGCTTAGTCGAACAATTCCTCGAGGAAGGACTTGCGGCGCTTCGGGTGGCGGTGGCCGCCATGGCCATAGCCTTCCTGATAGCCGCGATCGGAATATTGCGGCTGAGGGGCAGGCGCGGGGCGCTGCGGCGCCGCCGGTGCGGCCGGGGCCAGATCCTGGGCGCTTCGCTCGATGATCTTGTCGAGCTCGCCGCGGTCGAGCCAGACGCCACGGCATTGCGGGCAATAGTCGATCTCGACCCCCTGGCGATCGCTCATCACGAGCGGGACCTTGCAGACGGGGCAAGGCATTCCGGCGGCAGGATTGGTCATGGTTTGCTCCTGAAAAATGGCTGGAGAGCAGATAGGGGTGGCGGCCACTCGGCGCAATCGCCGCGGGGAGATGCCGGTCTGCGGTTCATTCTTCCGACTGGACCGGCGCCGGCGTCAGCTCCAGCACCTCGAGGATCGATCCCGTTTGCGGGCGGGGGACGACGAGCCGGAATCGCAGCGGCCCCACACGTTCGAAGATTCCGGCCATGTCGCGCTCCGAATCCTCGCCATAGGCCAGCGGATCGGTTTCGTTGCCGAGCGCCAACGAGCCGAGGAAGATCATCCGCCGAACGTTCGAATCCTCGAACAAATAGCCGCTGGGCCGATCGGATCCGGTCTGCTTGGTCAGCGAAATCGAATCGTCGGTGGCGCCGACGTGACAGAAGAAGGGCTGATAGACAGTGAACTCTCGCGGCCGCCCGTCACCCGATCCGAACCTGATCCAGCGGCACATATAATTGCCCGGCGTCGGTGCCGGCCTCGGCAAGGCTGCATCCGGCTCCAGAAGCGCGCCTTCCGCCGCTATCTGTCTCTCGAAGCCGGCGCTTCGGGCGCTTGCCAGAGCCTCCGTCCAGACCCCCGCCAGCCGATCGATCCGCGCGATATCCCCGGGCGATGCAGCGGATCGCCAGCGCGGCTCCTGGACCACGACGCTCGCCGCGGCCTTCAGGTCGGGACCCGGGCTGCTCTCACAGCCGGCGAGCAGGAACATCAGCGCCAGGAGCATCGCGCCGAGAGCTCCGGGGGCTTCGGCCCAAGCGCGGCCCGGCAAAGGCGCCTTCGCCGGACCTGTTCGGAGTGGCCGCATGCTCCTCGTCAGGGTCGTCACGCTGGCCTTGTCGACGATCGCAATCATGAACTGCAAAGCGGCGATAAACCGATTTGGTTGCACTTCCGATACATTCCCTGTCGTCGGCGATCGCCGGCCGGCGACGACAAGGATCCCCCAGGCGGTTCAGCCCATCAGGCGCCAGTTCATTCGGGGATAGGTGCCGAGCTGACGACCGAGCGCGCCGGTGATCATGGTCATCCGCTCGATCGCGCGGGCATGGATCAGCGGCCCGGCGTCGAGGTAGCGGAAGGGCGTGCCTTCGCTCAGCGCGAAGAATTCTTCCTTGGCCGCCTGATCGTCGCCGATGACCAGCACGTCACTCGGCGTGCCGGCGAACATCGGCTCGTCAAAGACCGCCCAGAAGACGTTCTTGAAGGCGCCGACGATGTTCGCCTCCGGAAAGCGCCGCTTCAGCTCTTCCGCGCCGCTATCGTCCCATGGCGTGATGAAATCGGAATAATCCTCGTTGAACGGGTTGCTGATGTCGATCAGCAGCTTGTCGCGGAGGCTGTCGCGATGCTCGTCGAGGATGTCGAACAAGCCGTCGCGGATGAACGCCGCCGGAAGCACCGCCCGCGCCTCAACGGCGTCCGAATAGAGACCGGGGACGATTCCGGGGATGCCCAGGCTGCGCGCCGCCTCCGCGGCCCGCGCTTCGTCGCGCGAACCCAGTACGACCTTGCGGCCGGCGCGCGCGAACATCGCCGCCAGGCGTGAGCCCATCCGGCCGGTGCCGATGATGCCGATGTCGGCGACCTCGCGCGGTTGGAAAATGATCTGCTCGCTCATGACTTTCTCCATCTGACGGAGGGGTTCGGCTATTAGCGGATGTCCAGGACGATCCTGCCGCGTGCGGGGCCGTTCTCGACAAGCGGATGGGCCTCGGCGATCCGCTCGAGTGGGAAAAGCTTGCCGATATTGTGCTTGAGCCATCCTTCGGACGCGGCCTGGTTGATATAAGCGACAGCCTCATCATGCGCCTCGCGGCTCATCGCGTAGACAAGGACGAAGCGAATGGTCGCGTCGAGCCGGACGAGCGGCCAGAAGGGCAGGCTCGGCTCCGGCTCTGAATCGGACGAATACGCGGCGATGACTCCGTTCGGTTTCAGCATTCGAAGCGAGGCATCGAGATTGGCGCCGAAAGCGACCTCGACGATCCGGTCGACGCTCTGCTCGCCTCCGGCGAACAAAGCGGCTTCGGCGACGACGTCCTGACCGCGCCGGTCGATGACGAGATGGGCACCGGCGCGTCGGGCAATTTCAGCCTGCGTCCCGTCTCCGACACTGGCGATGACTCGGGCGCCGCCATGGCGGGCGAACTGGATCGCGTAGAAGCCGACCGCTCCGGCGCCGCCGGTCACCAGCACGGTCTTTCCGGCGACGGGCCCGTCGGCAAAGACGCAGCGATGAGCGGTCAGGGCGGGGACTCCGAGCGCCGCGCCTTCCGCGAAGCTCAGTCCGTCCGGCATGGCGACGGCGTTGCGCTCGGGAACCGCGACATATTCCGCGGCCGTGCCGAAGGGGCGGCCAAGCTGAGCCTCGTAGACCCAGACGCGCTGCCCGATCCGGCTCGTGGAGACACGGGGGCCGACCGCCTCGATGACGCCTGCGCCATCCTGATGGGGAATGATCAGGGGGAAGGGCATGACGTTATTGCCGCGAGCGCCAGCCCTGCCTTTGGTGTCCGACGGATTGATTCCGGACGCCCTGATCGCCACCAGCACTTCGCCGGCGCCGGGAACGGGTCGCGGCCGGAGCCCAAGCTGAAGCACGTCGTCAGCCGGTCCTTTGCGCTCGTAATAGGCGCAGCGCATCCTCATGTCCGATCCTCTCGTCGAAGCACTTCGGTCCCGAGCGGAAAAGCCGGCTTGCCGCCTGTGTGTGAATTAGCGATGATCGCACAATGGCTGATCAAAAACGCACAACGCTGGACTGGGACGACGTCCGCGTCTTCCTCGCGGTGGCAAGAGAGGGATCCTTGTCCGCGGCGGCGCGCAGGCTCGGAATCAATCACGCCACGGTGTCCCGCCGGCTGATCAATCTCGAACGCCGGACCGGGTCCCCACCGCTCTTCGAAAGACGTCGAAGCGGCTATGTGATGACGGCGACGGGCGAGCGTGCCTTCGCGGAAGCGCAGGCGATGGAGGCGGCGGCCGACGGTTTCAGGCTCGGCATCCAGGCGGGTGAGGAATTGAGCGGTCCGGTGCGCGTGAGCGC
>CAMPIH010000027.1 GCA_946886275.1 uncultured Sphingosinicella sp. | reverse complement strand
CTTGCCTTTCCTTTCTGGCGCTGCGTCATGATCGGCCCTCTTCGCCGGTCATCCTGAGGGCGGGCCTTGCGCTCGACTCCGAAGGACGTCTGCCTTTCCACCAGGCGGAAAGCGCCCTCGACCAGGTCGGCCTCAGGGCCGAGCCCTGGGAGGGCAAGCTGTCCCGCCTCAAGCCGAGGCACTTGCCGGCGCTGATCGAGCTGGGCGAGGGCGACGCCGCCGTGCTGCTCGAAGTTCAGCAGGGGCAATTCCTCGCCTGGTGGCCCGGAAACGCCGAGCCGGTCTGGACCGATCGGAACATGTTTGCCGATCGCTTTACCGGCCGCGCCATCCTCGTCGAACCCGATCCGGCGCGGGAACGCGAGGGCGAGCGTCCCTGGCAGCGAAAGGCGCGCGCTCACTGGTTCTGGGGCGAGATGTGGCGGGTTCGCCGGACCTTCGGCTTCGTCGCTCTCGCCGCCGCGATCATCAACATGCTGGCGCTGGCGCTGCCGCTGTTCACGATGAACGTCTACGATCGGATCATCCCGAACAAGTCGGCGGTGAGCCTTTGGGTGCTGGCGATCGGCGTCCTGCTGGCCCTCGGACTGGAATTCTCGCTGAGGATCGCCCGCGCGCGGGTCGTCGACGAGGTCGGCAGGAGCGTCGACGCAAGGCTGTCGCAGCGGCTGTTCGAGAAGGTGATGAACGTGCCGCTCGCCTCTCGCGAAGGCAGCACGGGCGCGCTCGCCCGGCGGGTCGCCGACTATGAGACGGTGCGCGAATTCTTCGCATCGACGACGGTCGTGCTGGTCGTCGACATGATGTTCCTGTTCATCTTCCTCATCGTCATCACCTTGCTTGCCGGCTGGCTGGTGATGGTGCCGCTGGTCGGGATCATCCTGATGGCGGTGGCCGGGATGACGCTCCAGCGGCGAATGGCTCCGGCCTCCATCGATGCTCAAGCGGATTCGAGTCTCCAGCATAGCGTGCTGGTCGAAGCGATCGGTGGGCAGGAGACGCTCAAGGCCGCCGGCGCCGAGGGGCGCATGGTCGGTCGCTGGCGGCGCTACGCCGACATGAACGCGGCGACGCAGGAGCGCCTTCGCGCCTTGACCGCCGTGAGCATCAACCTTGCCACCTTGTGCCAGCAGCTGATGAGCGTGGGCCTGATCATCGGCGGCTTCTATCTGTTCAACGCCGGCTCGATCACGATGGGCGCGATCATCGCGATCGTCATGCTGTCCGGCCGCGCCACGGCGCCGGTCGGCCAATTCGCCTTCCTGATGACTCGCGCCCGCCATGCCTTCACCGTCATGGACTCGCTTCAGTCGCTCAACGCGCTGCCCGATGAACGGTTCGGCGGCCGATCCTTGCTGCCGACGATCAACCGAGGCGAGATCAGGCTCGAAAGCGCCGCTTTCCGCTACCCGGGCGCATCGCTCGACTCCCTGTCGGAGCTCAATCTCACGATCCACCCGGGCGAGAAGATCGCCGTGATCGGCCGCGTCGCGTCGGGCAAGTCGACCCTGGGCCGGCTGCTGTGCGGCCTCTACGCGCCGACGGACGGGGCCTATCTGATCGACGGAATCGACAGCCGCCAGCATCATCCCCATCAGATCCGCGAGGCCTTTCGTTACGTCGGCCAGGACGCCGAACTGTTCCGCGGAACGATCCGAGACAATCTCGCCCTCGCCGCGCGCGATGTAAGCGACGAAAAGCTGCTCGACGCGGTGCGCCGATCCGGCGCCGACAGTTTCCTCGCGCGCGATTCGGCGGGTTTCGACCTGCTTGTCGGGGAGCGCGGAGCTTCACTGTCCGGTGGCCAGCGAAGCTTCCTCGTCCTTGCCCGCGCCCTCGTCGAGCCTTGCAAATTGCTCTATCTGGACGAGCCCACCGGGGCGATGGACACCCAGACCGAGCAATTGTTCATCGACCGCCTCGCGGCCGCGGTCCAGCCGGCCCAGACCCTGATCGTCTCCACTCACCGCAACGCGATGCTCGCCATCGTCGACCGGCTGATCGTGCTCGATGGCGGGCGGGTGATCGCCGACGGTCCCAAGGAAAAGGTGCTCGACATCCTTTCCGGACTCCAGGAGAAATCCTCGTGAGCAGCCTCGGCTGGACGCTCGGGCCCTTGCGCGGCTGGCGGCTGATCTCGCTCGCTTTGATCAGCCTGGCGGCGCCTCTTGCGGCGGCGACGACGATTTCGGGTTTCGGCACCGACGGGACGATGAGCCTGGCCGGCTGGCTGACCAGCAATGGCGACGGGGAGCCACTCGAGATCGCCCTGGCCGACCCGCTGCCGTTCGACCTGGTCGAAGCGACGCGCGGAGAAAGCGCCGCGAAGCAGATCGAGGGACAGGCCGCCGAGCAGGTCAACGCGGCTCTGCCTTTTTCGCCGGAACAGATCGAGGCGGCCCGCCGCTTCAGTCTTGCCGGCGCATCGACATCGGACATGTCGCGGGCGCTCCATTGCCTGACCCAGGCGATCTATTACGAAGCCGCCTATGAACCGGTCGAGGGCCGTCGAGCGGTCGCCCAGGTGGTGCTGAACCGGGTCCGTCACCCGGCCTTCCCCAATAGCGTCTGCGGGGTCGTCTATGACGGCGCGTCGTTGCCGGTCTGCCAGTTCAGCTTCACCTGCGACGGATCGCTTCGCCGGCTGCCCGAGCAAGGCGCCTGGGCCGAGGCGCAGCGGATCGCCCGCGAAGCGCTCCAGGGCCATGTCTCGGCAGCGGTGGGCACCGCGACCCATTATCATGCCAATTATGTCTCCCCTTATTGGGCGCCGCGGCTGACCAAGTTGCGCCAGATCGGCGCCCATATCTTCTATCGCTGGCCCGGTGGCTGGGGCCGGACCGCCGCCTTCTCCAGCCGTTACTCCGGTGTCGAGTCGATGGCCGCTTCGCTTGCCCTCGCCGACGGAGGTTCGCCGGCCGGGACAGAGGAAGCCGGGCTGGCGGTGGCGGTGGACCCGACCGACCGCCGTGCGCCCCAGGACGTCGGCGGCCGCCTCGACGTTACCAAGGGCTGGACCCTTTCGATCCCGGCGCCCGACGAAACCCGCGGCACCTATGCGGCAGCCATTGACCGCCAGTCAGGCGCTGGCCCCGCTTCTTCGAATATGAGTGAAACGCGATGACCGACTTTGCCCGCTCGGCCAATCCCGGCCCGCCCTCGATGATCCGCCGCCTTGCGACCTTTCGAGGCCCTCGCCTGGTCATCCTGATCAGCGCCTTCGGCTTCCTCCTGTTCCTGGTCTGGGCGGCTCTCGCTCAGGTCGACGAGGTCACGCGCGGACAGGGCCAGGTGATTCCTTCGAGCCGCGTCCAGGTGATCCAGAGCTCCGATCCGGCGACGATCCGCGAAATATTGGTGCGCTCCGGACAGATGGTTCGCCAAGGGGAATTGCTGGTCAGACTCGACGACACCGAAAGCTCGGCCGCGCTCGCGCAGATCGAGGCCGAGAACGAGGCGCTTCAGGCCCGCGCGGCAAGGCTCGGTGCCGAAGGCACGGGCGGCGGCCCGGCCTGCGCGCCCGGACCTGACGGAAGCATCTCTTCGGCCTGTGCCGACGAACGGGCCCTTCGCCAGGTGAGGGCGTCGGCGCTTCAGAGCCGTATCGCCGCGCTCAATGCGGCGGTCGAACAACGGCGGCGGGATCTCGGCGAGGCTCAGGCCACCGCCGCCTCGCTTCGCAACAGCGTCACCCTTGCGCAGCGCAATGTCGACATGCTCGAGCCGTCGGCTGCCCGCAACATCATCCCTCAGACCGATCTACTCCAGGCCAGGCGCGAGCTGGTCGACCTTCAGGGTCGCCTGGCAGCGGCCAACGAAGCGATTTCCAGGACGGCCGCCGGAGTGCGCGAGGCTCAGGCCCAGGCGGCGGAAGCGGGACTCCAGTTTCGTCAGGAGGCGCTGAACGAGCGAAGCCAGATCTCCACCCGAATCGCGGTCAACACCGAATCGGCGCGAGGCGCCGCGGGACGGCTTCGGCGAAGCGAAATCCGGGCGCCTGCGGACGGCGTCGTCAACGATGTTCAGGTAAACACGCTCGGCGGTTTCGTGAATGCCGGACAGAAGATCATGGAAGTGGTGCCCCTGGGGGACCGGCTTCTGGTCGAAACCCGGGTGCGCCCCAGCGATATCGCCTTCATCAGGGTCGACCATCGCGCCCTCGTCAAGGTCAGCGCCTACGACTTCGCCACTTATGGCGGGATCGAGGGCCGGGTCGTCCAGGTGGCTGCCGATTCGACCTATGACGAGCAGACCCGCGAGGCCTATTTCACCGTGATCGTCGAGACCGACCGTTCCTTCCTCCAATCGGGAAATCGCCGATTGCCGATCACGCCGGGCATGATGTGCGACGTCGAGATCATCACCGGCCGCAAGTCGATCCTCGACTATCTCCTCCGCCCCGTCTGGCGGGCCAGCAACGAAGCGCTTCGCGAGCGCTGAGAATCTCGAGCCTGGTCGCTGAAACAGGAGGCGCCACGCGCCTCCGCTGAATGCCTGAATCCGGCTCTCTTCAGAAGCTGAGACCGACTTGAATCACTTCCTGGCTGGATGAGCCTGGAAGGATCGAGGCCTAGGGTGCGACGATCGCGGTCGCCGCCGAAGCGATCTGGATCGGCGGCTGTGAGGGATGGCCCGAATAACCGTGGATCCAGCGGCCAGCCGCGGAATAGCTGAAGATCGGGCGATAATCGTTGACCCGGTCGCCCTCGATCAGCTCGTCGGTCGAATTGTCGAGGATCACGAGCCGGTCTCCCGATCGAACGGCGAGGACGGCATGGTTGTTGCGCGTGATGAGGTCTCGCGCGATGACCAGATAGAGGTCGTTCCGATCGAAGCCCAAAGCGGCGAGAAGGGCCAGCTTGGCGAGAGCATAATCCTCGCAGTCGCCGCGACCCGAACCAAGCGAGTCGGTGGCCGTCTGCCAGATTTCGGCGGGCACACCGCCCACATTGTCCTCGACGAAATCGATGCGTCCGTTGACCCAGGCGTTGACCGCGCGGAGCAGCCGCTCCGATTCGCCCTGTCGCAAGGCGGTGAAGGAGCCGGCCCAGCCACCGAGTGCCGGCGAATTCGCCGCGCTCGCCCGACGCCACATCGAATCATAAGGGGTGTTCCCGATCGGCAGGGCGACCGAGCCGAAAACGTCGGGTCCGCCCGATGCCGAGCGACCTTGTTCCCGTATTGCGGGTTTGGCGAGGTGGAAGCCGCGTGGGGCATGCGATCCGTCATGGCTGAACGGGGCCATTCGGAACGGAACGGCCGGCGCCGGCGAAAAGGCGAGCCGCGCCGGCTCGGCCGTCAGTGCCGGCCCCGAGGCGATCCCCTGGGACGCGAGGGTGCGGACCAGCGCACCTTCACCATGGAACACGGCGACGCCGCTGACCTTGGGAGGCGGAAGATCCCATTGCGTGGCGATGGCCTGAGTCGATGCCATGCTGATCGAAACCAGACCAGCGATCGCCCGAAGCCGCCGTCGCAATCCCAGACCAATGGATGCAGGTTCCACGCATTCGCTCCCATTCGAGCGACGCTTTTGGCGGAACAGCCCCTTTCATCTGGCGAACGGAGGTGGCTAATTCGGTATTAACCGAACATCGCGGCAGGTGGACGAGAGAGGGCGCAGCGGCTTTGCAGCCATCCCGGAATGCGCTTCGACAAGCGAAATTGACCCGGCCTAGCCGCTGATTCCGCTGTCCCTGATCAGCATCAACAGGTCGATACGATTGGTCAGGCCAAGCTTCTCGTAGACGTTGTGGAGGTGCACCTTGACCGTCCCTTCCGAGATTCCCAGCCGGGTGCCAATCTCCTGGTTGCGCAGATTGTCGGCGGCGAGCCGGACGATGGCCTGCTCGCGCGGAGTGAGCTTGGCGAAGGGGCTTCCGTCGAGCTCGCGGCCGGTGGCGCGATCGAGAGCCCGCTGGAGCAGCTTCTGCTCGATCCAGCGGCCGCCACCGCGGACTTCCTCCAGACAGGTCATGAGGCTGTCCGGGGCGGCATGCTTGAGGACCAGCCCGTTCACTCCGGCGTCGATCGCTTCCGCCGCACGGCGATCGGACATGCTGCCGGTAAGGATGATGACCGGTCGCCGGTCGCCTTTTGCTCGAAGCTCGAGGAAAAGGTCGAGGCCGTGGCGGTTGGGCAGCCGCTCGTCGAGGATGACGATATCGGGGTCCTCGGCCTTGATCGCCGCCATCACCTCGGCGCCGTCGCGGACATAGCGGACGATCCGGTAGTCGGTGCCCCGCAACAGGGCTTCGACTCCGGAAAAGATGATCGGGTGGTCGTCGGCCAGCAGGATTCGGATCATTCTCGCGACCTAACGGGCATGTATATAGCACTAACGTGCCCCCGCCGCCCGATACAAGTCCAACTATTCCATCGGGCCCGTGACGTTGCGTAATAATGGAGCTGTCTTTCCGCTCGGGCGCGACCGGGCGAAGCTGTGGAAAAGATGCAATTCGGCTTCGACAAGGATCGGCGAACACCCTAATTTCCGACCGTGACCGAAGACGAACTCTTCACTGACGAGGCGCCGGCGCGAGATGCCGATCGGCTGACTCTCGACCTCGACGGCTGGGAGGGGCCGCTCGATCTCCTTCTGACCCTCGCCCGCGCTCAGAAGGTGGATCTGGCCAGGATCTCGATCCTCGCCCTCGTCGAGCAATATCTCGCCTTCATTTCAGACGCCAAGAAGCTTCGCCTCGAGATCGCCGCCGATTATCTCGTGATGGCGGCGTGGCTGGCCTATCTGAAGTCCTGCCTGCTCTTGCCGAAGGACCCGAATGTCGATCCATCGCCGGAGGAACTGGCGATGCGGCTTCAGCTCCGGCTCCAGCGCCTCCATGCGATGCGCGAGGCCGGTGCCCGCCTGATCGGCGGCGACCGGGTCGGCCGGGACGTCTTCCTTCGGGCCGCTCCGGAAGGGCTGAAGGTCGTCCGCAGGGCTGCCTGGACCACCGACCTTTATGATCTCATCTCCGCCTACGGAATCGTCAGGGCGCGGACCGAACCGGCCGTCCACATCGTCTCCAGGCGCCCGGTCATGACTCTCGACGAGGCCATCCATCGGCTCGAGCGGATGATCGGCACTCGGCTGGAATGGACCAGTCTCGACTCCTTTCTTCCGGAGACCCCGGATCCGGAATTCCGCAAGTCGGCGCTCGCCTCGAGCTTCGTCGCCACCCTCGAGCTCGCCAGGCTCGGCCGCATCGAGATCGATCAGAAAGGCATTTTCGAGCCGCTGTACGTGAGGGCCGCATGAAGGAATATGCCGACGGGCTCCGCGCCGTGGAGGCCTGCCTGTTCGCCTCCGACGAGCCGCTGGCCGTCCAGGACATCGTCGATCATGTCGGCGAAGGCGTCGACGTCAAGGCCGCCCTCGAGGAGCTCCAGGCCCTTTATGCGGGGCGCGGGATCGAGCTCGTCGAAAGGGGCAGGCGCTGGCATTTCCAGACGGCTGCCGATCTTGCCCACATCCTCCGCCGCGAGCGCGAGGAGAGCCGGAAGCTGAGCCGTGCCGCAGTCGAGACCCTGGCGATCATCGCCTATCACGAGCCGGTCAGCCGGGCCGAGATCGAGGCGATCCGCGGCGTCCAGATTTCCAAAGGGACACTCGACGTCCTGATGGAAGCGGGCTGGGTTCGGCCCGCCGGCCGCCGGGAAGTGCCGGGGCGGCCGCTCACTTTCGCCACGACCCAGGAATTCCTCACCCATTTCGGACTGAAGAGCCGACGCGACCTGCCCGGGATCGACGACCTGAAGGCAGCGGGCCTGCTCGACCCTGTCGATACCGCGCTCGAGCGGCTCGGGATGGAAGGCAGCGACGAGGTCGAACTGGAAACCGACGGCGAAGACGCCTAGGTAACCAGCGATATCGGGAGATTTTCAATGGGTGGTTTCAGCCTCTGGCATTGGCTCATCGTCGGCCTCGTCATCCTTCTGCTGTTCGGAAAGGGCCGCTTTTCGGACATGATGGGCGACGTTGCGAAGGGCCTGAAAAGCTTCAAGAAAGGCATGAGCGAGGACGAGGAGGTCGAGCAGCGCCGATTGAGCGCCGAGCGAAGCCTCGATTCCACGCCGCCGCCTGCGCCGGCCGCCCCGGCCGCACCGGCCGAGGCAGCGCCCGCGGAACGTGGCTCGGCTTCCGAAGCCGACCGGCACTAAGCCGGCGCTCCGGCAGCGTCAGTTTCGATGTTCGGTATCGATTCCGGCGAGATATTGATCATCGCGGTCGTGGCCCTCGTGGTCATCGGCCCGAAGGACCTCCCACGCGTGATGCGGACGATCGGCAATTTCGTCGGCAAGGCGCGCGGCATGGCCAAGCATTTCCGTTCCGGTCTCGACACGATGATGCGTGAGGCCGAGCTCGAGGAGATGGAAAAGAAGTGGCGGGCCGACAATGAGCGGATCATGCGCGAGCATCCGCTGCTCCCGCCGACCGCGACAATGACCGCGACAACCCCCGCGCCGGCGGCGGAAAGCGAATGGGGCAAGGCTCCAGACGAGGTCGAGGCGCCGCCCGAGGCGCAGCGGCCCAGGCCCAAGGCGCCGCCACGGCCGGCCGGAGCCGCGGCTCCGGTGCGAAAGGCGCCGCCGGCCCCCAATGCAGGGGAGGCGCCGTGACCGACATCGATCGCACGACCGTCCCCGATGAGCTTGATTCGAGCAAAGCGCCTCTGCTCGACCATCTCATCGAGCTTCGCCGGCGGCTCCTGTGGAGCTTCGCGGCGGTCGCCTTGTCCTTCGCCTTGTGCCTCTATTTTGCCCGGCCGATCTTCGGCTTCCTCGTCCAGCCGCTGCTCGCGGCCGGGCAGGACCGGCTCATCTACACGGCTGTTTTCGAAGCCTTCTTCGTCGAGATCAAGGTCGCCTTCTTCGCGGCGCTGATGCTGTCCTTTCCGTTCATCGCCAACCAATTGTGGCAGTTCGTCGCGCCCGGTCTCTATGCCAAGGAGAAAAGGGCCTTCGCTCCGTTCCTGCTGCTGACGCCGTTCCTGTTCCTCGGCGGAGCGGCTCTGGCTTATTATGTGGCGATGCCGGTCGCCCTCCATTTTCTCCTGGGCTACGAAGGCAATATCGCCGGAGTCCAGCAGGAAGCGCTGCCCGGCGTCGGCAATTACCTGTCCTTCGTCACCCGCTTCATCTTCGGCTTCGGAGTCGCCTTCCTGCTTCCGGTGCTGCTGATGCTGCTCGAGCGCGCCGGACTGGTCACCCGAGCCCAGCTCAAATCCGGCCGGCGCTACGCCATCGTCGTCGCCTTCGTGATCGCCGCCGTGCTCACTCCGCCGGACGTCATCTCCCAGCTGCTGCTCGCCGTCCCGCTGGTGCTCCTCTACGAGGTCTCGCTGGTCGCGATCTGGTTCACAGAGCGCAAGCGGGCCCGTGAAGCGGCTCGATCGGACTCATAGAAAAGGCGCCGCCCGAAGGCGGCGCCTCTCATTTCGTGGGAGATTCGACTCAGCAGTTGTTGTCGACGCCGTCGACGCAGTCGGTGGTCGATTCAACGTCATTGGCGGCGCCATGCAGCGTGTTGCAGGCCGAAAGGACCAGACCGCCGGACAAAGCCAGCATCATCAGAAACTTCTTCATTATCCGTCTCCTGAACCCGACCTTGGGCAGCACAAAGCGCCAAGGTTCGATGTCGTTAAAAGCCCCTGGCAAGGTTTCGGTTCCGGAATCGCGTCGGCCGGACGGCGGCATGCGTCGGAGCGCGTTCGGCCAGAAAAGTGGATGGGCCCCAGACGAAGTTGAGCCCGGAAGCGCCACCGGGGGGGGGAGGTTAGCGCGTCCGGGCTCATGTTCTGGATAGCGAGAGCGGGGGGGCAAAAGGTCACTATCCGGACTGCTCAACGGGCTAGTTAAGGCTGGGTTCCGCCAGTTTCGAAAAAAATTTCCAGGCACCGCCATTGCGCGGCACCGGAAGCTGCGGCGGGCGGTTGGTGCGGCGAAGGAGAAGAGATGTGCCGAAGCCGCCGAAAACGCCGCCCAGCTCCGATATTGACGGAGTCGACGAAGATGCCGCTCCCAACACCGACGCCGCGATCGAATCGGGCCAGGACAGCGGGGATCTCGAGCTGGCGCGAAAGGAAGCGGCCGCGAAGCCTCGTCATTCTACCGACAAGGGGAGGGACGACCGGTCGCGCTGAGGGAAGCGTCGTGGCGTGAGGCGCAGGGAGGACCCGGATCAGGCCTGCCGATCGGTCACCGCGACGAGGACGGCGTAACGGCCCTTCTCGGGCTCGCGCTCGAGGGTTGAGCGGAGTTGGCGGGCGAGGCCGGTGATGATCCGGTCGAAGCGGTCGAACAGACGTCCGTCCCGCTCGACTGCTTCGGCAAGGCTGTCGACCTCGATCGACAGTCGGGCAAAGCCGGGTTCCGCCGGTTCCATGACGATCGACACCAGGTTCGCTCCCGCAAGCATCCCGAACTCGACGATTTCCGTCACCAGAAAGGCGACCGAGACGGCGGCATCCTGGCTTGCATGGACGGGCGTGACGTCGAGTCGGATCTGCATGCCCGAAGCGCTCGCCGGCGCCGTTGCCCGCAAATTGGCGGCGAGCTCGGAGATGAGCGGCTTCAGGGCGACTCCGCGATTCTCCTCGAGCTCGGCATAATGGTTGCGGTGGACGACGGCGAGGGCGTCGACCCGCCGCTGGATCGAGGCATAGGCTGCGGCGACGTCCTCGTTGGTGGCGCCGCGCGAATGGAGGTTCAGAAGCGACGCGACCACCTGCAGGTTGTTCTTCACCCGGTGGTGGACTTCGCGGACCAGGCGGGTCTGGCGCTCGACCGCCGCGCCCAGCTCCGCCTCGTGCCGGGCGACGGTTCGAGTGGCGCCGTCGAAGGCGTCGCCGAGGGCGGCAATCTCCCGGGCCGGGCTTCGAACCCTGGGCAAAGCGAGCGGCATGTCGCCCGGCTGATATTCGGCGACGACCCGGTGCATCCGGCCCAGCGGCTCGAGCACGAGCCGGTTGATCAGGAGCCAGCCGATGATCGCCGCCGCAAGCCACATCAGCACCGGCAGGATGATCACGAAAACGTCGAGCGGGCGGATCGGTATCGAGGCGAGCTCGATGTGCAGCCGATAGCGCCCGTCGCCGATCGCCTGATCGTCGGAAAGCGGCTCCCCGAAGGGCACCGGCCGATATTCGTCGCGAAGCAGCATCCGTCGCCCGGGGCCGACCAGCGCCAGGTTGAAATTCGCGCTCGTTCCGGTGACGTCGGTCACTCGGCTGAGCGTCTCGCGGTCGAATTCGACGATCGCCTCGGCGGCTCCGCGTTCGTCGAAAAGGCTCAGCCGGAGCGTTTCTCCTCCCGGGGAGATGGTCAGATCCTCGGCGGTCCCGTTCTCTCCGGGAAGCGGTACCGGACCGAAACCCGGCGTGGCGCACCGCAAATTCCCGCTGGGCCCGTAAAAGGCGTATCGGCTCGGTCCGAGCTGCGCGGTAAGAAGACGCTGAAGAATTCGCGCGCAGACCTGGCTCTGGGCCGGCGCGGCCCCGATCGCGGCCGCTGCCGCCCGGACGGTGCCGCTGCTCCGGGCCAGCAATTCGTTGAGCCGCTGGGCCTTGACGTCGAGCCGGGCGAGCGTCTGTTCGGCCCGCTGTTCGCTATTCTCGGTCGCGCTGTAGATCGAGGCCGCAACGGCGACGATTCCCAGCGGGAGAAGCCCGAGGCTCATGATGAGGAACATCTTGAGCCCGCTCGACATCCGCTCCCAGCGCGAGCCGAGCCAGTTGCTTGATTCGGGATTCACGTCGCGCTCGCCTTCATGGCGGAGCCGGGGATTAGCCGAGCTTCCCCAGCAGATCGAGCATCTCGGGCGGGATGTCCTCGTTGATCGTCCGCTGATAGACGGATTTCAGCGCATCGCCGATCTCACTGACCGGCGCTCGACGCTTTTTCGGGCGAGGTGACTGGGTTTCTGGCATTTCAGATGAGGGCTTGCGCCGGCGTTCGCCTTCTTTTTCGTCTTGAAAGCTCAAAGTCTCTCACCCCTCACGGCTCGAAGCCGCCCGCAGCGGACCAAATGTCTGAGCAGCTCCAGCGCAGCCGTCCCCGCTGCCCAAGGCCCAATTATTTCGGCGGCCCGAATAAAGGGCCGGCGCGCGGATGGAAACAAAAAACTCCGACGATTGTTCCAGTATGGTGCGAGGACGGGGCCGGGGCTCTTTTGGCGTGCGCTCCTCGCGCGCCGGGAGGGGTTCGTGGCTTGCAATCCGGCAAGCTCCCACCCCATAGCCCGCGGAACAGAAGGAGTCGCAACGAATGTCGCTTGGCCAGGAACTCGCGCCCCATCTTCCCTTTCTTCGTCGCTACGCGCGTGCCCTTACCGGCAGCCAGGGCCATGGCGACGCCTTCGTCCGGGCCACGCTCGAGGCGATCGTCGCGGCACCCGATGATTTCCCGCGGGACGTCGATCCTCGTCTGGGTCTTTACCGGACGTTCCACGCCATCTGGTCCTCCGCCAATATCGAGGAAGAGCCGGGACATTCCAGCACCCGCGAACCGGAAGGAATCGCCCAGGCGCGGCTGGCAAGGATCACGCCCTTGTCGCGCCAGGCCTTGCTTCTCACGGCGATGGAAGGCTTCACCCCGGAGGATGCCGGCTATCTGATCGGGGCGGCGCCGGATGAAGTCGAGAGCCTCGTTGCCGAGGCGCTTGCGGAGATCGAGCGTCAGACTCGTGCCGAGGTGCTGATCATCGAGGACGAGCCGATCATCGCGATGGACATCGAAACGATCGTCCGTGACCTTGGCCACACCGTCACCGGAGTGGCCGTGACTCGCGACGAGGCGGTTCAGCAGGCAATGGCTCGGCGCCCCGGCCTCGTGCTCGCCGATATTCAGCTTGCCGACGACAGCTCCGGAATCGACGCGGTGAGGGACATCCTCCAGGAGTTTACCGTGCCGGTGATCTTCATCACCGCCTTCCCGGAACGGCTTCTCACCGGGGAGCGGCCGGAACCGACTTTCCTCATCACCAAGCCCTTCCAGCGCTCGACCGTGAAGGCGGCGATCGCCCAGGCCTTATTCTTCGATACCGCTACCGTTCCCGCCTGACCGCGGGAACCGGCTGCGCCCAGCGGGCGTTGCCGGGCGGTAACGAATGGAACTTCGAGAAGAGCGAGCGGATGAACGACGAGCCCGAACATATCAGCACCACCAAGGCTCGGGCAGGGACGACGCCGCACATGACTCGGTACGTGCTCGCCTGGGGGCTCGCTTTGGTCATCGCGATTTTCCTCATCCTGTTGCTTGTCTGGCTTTGAGCCTTATCTCAATGGGCAGGGCGGAACCGCCGGTCCCGCTCGCCGCCTACTCGAGTCGCGTAAATTAGGGAAAACTTGATGTCGGGCCAGAAGATGGCGGAGGTTGAGGAGCGGGAAGAGCGAGCGGAAACGGTTCCGCTGCCCGACTCCGAATTCAAGGATCAGCTGGCGCAGGTCATTCCGCATCTGCGCGCCTTCGGCCGTTCGCTCTCCGGCAGCCGCGATCTTGCCGACGATCTCGTCCAGGAAACCTTGCTGAAGGCCTGGGCTGCCCGCAAACGGTTCCAGGCCGGCACCAACATGCGCGCCTGGACCTTCATCATCCTGAGGAACCTTTTCCTCTCCCAGATGCGCCGCGCCCGATTCAAGGGCGAATGGGATGAACTGACCGCATCGCGCCTGCTCGCGGCCCCTGCGAGCCAGGATCGCCACATCGAGCTTTCCGACATGCAGCGGGCCCTTCTCCATCTCCCTCAGCCTCAGCGCGAGGCGTTGATCCTGGTCGGCGCCGGCGGCTTCGCCTACGAAGAAGCAGCCGAAATCTGCGGCTGCGCCGTCGGCACGATCAAGAGCCGGGTGGCGCGTGGGCGGGTGGCCCTGGAAAACCTCATGTCCGAGGGCAAGCTGCCGTCACGGCGCGAGCATCCCGCCGACGAACGGTCGCCACTTCACACGATCATGAACGAGGTGGACGAGCTCAGCCGCGACCGCGATCCCACCGACGAGGGAAAGCCCGACTGACTTGCCGGCTCAATCGAGCCGGGCGAGCAGGTCCGCAAAAGGCTCGAGCGAGCGGACGTCCCGGTTCATCGCATAAGCGTGACGAAGGGCGTCGCCAATGCCCGCATGAACGGTCGGCGGAGCGACCTTCACGAAGCGCCGGGACGCATATTCGGCCATCGCCTCCTTGCTCGAATTCACATTTTCCACGCGTGACTAACGTATGTTGACACGCCCGGTTGCAAATGTTGCGCAGAACCAACGGAAGCGGGCGCTGCTGTTGTATGGATGAGACACAAGGCGAACGGGGATTGAAGGACGCGCTCGAGCGGGCGCGGGCTTATTCGCCTTTTCTCCGCCAGCAGCTCGAGCGATTCCCCGAAATGGCCGAGGCGCTCGCGTTCGGCGACCTTGCCGCCGCCCTCGAACTGGCTCGTCGCAAAGGCGAAACAGGCGAGGTGTCGGCCTCGCTTCGGCGGGAACGCAGCGCCTTTTCCGTCGCCCTTGGAATCGGTGACCTGGCGGGTTCGCTGTCGCTCGAGCAGGTGACCGCTGACCTTTCGGATCTCGCCGACCGCTCGCTTCAGCGGGCGATCGACGCCGCCATCGGCGAACGGACCCCGGACGAGGAACCGCGCGGATTCGCGGCGATCGCTCTCGGCAAGCTCGGCGGCCATGAGCTCAACTATTCGTCGGATGTCGACCTTATCTTCCTCTACGATCCCCAAACCCTGCCGCGCCGACCGCGCGAGGAGAGCGGCCAGGCCGCGCTTCGGATCGCCCAGCGGGTGGTGGAGCTGATCCAGAAGCGGACCGAGGAAGGCTATGCCTTCAGAGTCGATCTCAGGCTTCGTCCGTCGCCCGAGGTCACCCCGATCGCCCTGCCGGTGGACGCGGCGATCAGCTATTACGAATCCTCGGCCTTGCCGTGGGAGCGCGCCGCTTTCATCCGCGCCCGCCACTCGGCGGGCGACGAAGGGCTCGGCCGTTACTTCCTCGATGCGATCCACCCGTTCGTGTGGCGGCGAAGCGTCGATTTCGGAGCGATCGGCGAGATCCAGTCGATCAGCCGAAGGATCCGAAGCCATTACAGCCAGGGGCAGAGGTTCGGCCCGGGTTTCGACATCAAGCGCGGCCGCGGCGGCATCCGCGAGGCGGAATTCTTCGCCCAGATCCATCAGCTCATCCATGGCGGCCGCGAACCGGCGCTGAGGGGCGCGGCGACGCTCCCGGCGGTCGAGGCGCTTCGCCAGGCCGGGCGGATCACCGACGAGGCGGCCGAGACCGTCGCTTCCGCCTATCGCTTCCTTCGAACGATCGAGCACCGGTTGCAGATGGTCGACGATCGTCAGACCCACACGCTGCCATCCGATCCCGACGCGCTCGCCGGAGTGGCACGGCTTCATGGGCTGACTGGAGTCCCGGAGCTGCTCGCCTTGCTCGAGCCTCATGTCGCCGGAGTGGCGGCGCTCTACGATTCCCTGGCCGGAGAAGGAGAAGCCAGGCTTCCGGTCCATGTCGCCGATCTCGAGCGTCAGCTCGAGGCGGCCGGCTTCGACGATCCGGTGAGCGCGCGGATCCGCATCGAGGGCTGGCGCGGCGGCAAATCCCGATCGCTTCGAAGCGCGGCCGCCGGCGAAGCCTTCGAGGCGATGCTTCCGGGTGTGATCGAGGCCTTCGGCAAGGCGCCCGAACCGATGCGCGCGATGAACCGGTTCGACGATCTCATCTGCGGCCTGCCCACCGGCGTGAATTTCTTCCGGCTGCTGAGCGCCCGCCCCAACCTGACCAGCCATCTCGCGACGATCCTCAGCCATGCCCCGGTTCTCGCCGAGCAGCTCGGTCGTCGTCCCGAGCTGCTCGACGGCCTGATCGACGAGACGGCGTTCGCCCGCACCGCCGCGGTGGGCGACCTGATCGACCAGTTCAGCCGAAGCGATCGCGCCGGCGAGGATTATCAGCAGATTCTCGACCGGGTCCGACGCCGGGTGAACGAGCGCCGGTTCGCGCTCGGGGTCCAGCTGATCGTCGCCCATCGCGATCCGATCGAGATCGCCGAAGGCTATTCACGGATCGCCGAGGCAGCGATCAACGTTCTGGCCAGGGCGGCGACGGTGGAGTTCGAGGAGCGGCATGGCCAGGTGGAGGGCTCCGAGCTGCTCATCCTCGGGCTCGGAAGGCTCGGCGGGGAAGCCCTGACCTTCGCCTCCGACCTCGACATCGTCTACCTGTTCAGCGGCACCCACGAAGCGGAATCGGACGGCGACAGGCCGTTGCGCGCGACCGATTATTTCAACCGGCTGGCGCCGCGAGTGACCGCCGCCCTCAGCGTCCCGACCGCGGCCGGGCCACTTTACGACGTCGACACGCGCCTTCGCCCGTCCGGGTCGGACGGCATGCTCGCCGTCTCGATGGAGAGCTTCGAACATTATCAGCGCGAGAAAGCCTGGACCTGGGAGCATATGGCGCTTCTCCGCGGCCGGCCCGTTCATGGTTCGGCCGCCGGCAAGGCCGCTCTTGCTGACGTGATCCTGGCGATCCTTTCCGAGCCGCGCGATCCGGACAAGGTCACTGCAGACGTCGTCAGGATGCGGTCCGACATCGCTCTTCACAAGCCGCCGGCGGGACCGTTCGACATCAAGCTCGGGCCGGGCGGCCTGGTCGATCTCGAATTCGCGGTTCATGCCCTTCAGCTGCGCCATCGGATCGGCCTCGATCCCCATCTCGAAGTGGCTCTGGAGGCGCTCGCCGACGCGGGTCTCGTCTCCGAGGCGATCGACCCGGCCCTGCGCCTGTTGACCCGGATGCTGGTGATGTTCCGGCTGGTGGCGCCTTCATCCGGCGAGCCGCCCGAGGCGACCCGACCGCTCGTCGCCCAGGCCTGTGGCCTCGCCGACTGGAAGGCTTTGCTTGCAGCGCACGACCAAGCGCGGCAGAGGATCTCGGCCTTGTGGCGCGATGTGGCGGCGGGCTCTGGAGGTTGAAATGCTGGCTGAAGGTGATCGCATTCCGGACGTGAGGCTTCAGGGAATGGATGGGGAGGCGGTGAACCCCGCCGATTTCCGCGGCAACAAGCTCGTCCTCTATTTCTATCCGAAGGACGACACCTCCGGCTGCACCCGCGAAGCCCAGGACTTTACCGCGCTGGCCGAGGAATTCAGCAAGGAGAGCACCTGGATCCTCGGCGTGTCGAAGGACAGCCCGGAGAAGCACCGCAAGTTCGCCGACAAATATGGGCTGAAGGTCAAGCTTGCGACCGATCCCGACGGATCGGTCTGCGAGGCGTTCGGGACCTGGGTCGAAAAGAGCATGTACGGCCGCAAATATATGGGCATCGACCGGGCGACCTTCCTTGTCGACCGGGACGGGACAATCGCCCGGATCTGGCGCAAGGTGAAGGTGCCCGGCCATGCCGAGGAAGTGCTGAAGGCGGCTCGCGAGCTTCCCTGATCGGGGCCGAAATCCGCGCTCGAAAACCGGGAACGGCCTTTGCCCGCTTTCGTTCTGTGCCCATGGCCAGTTTCTACACCCTGCCGGCGATCGGCGCTTCGCTCCTGCTGGCGGTTGGCGGCGGCATCCAGCTCGGCGAAAGCACAGTCGGGCTGATCGACCCGATCCACTTCCAGGGCCCCGCCATCCACCCCCGGGATCGCGGCGCAGCGATCGACGAGACCCGCCTCGACCCGCGCGAGCCGAGCTTCGCCTCGCTCTATGGATGGGACGAGGGCCAGACCGCCCGGCTCGAGGATTGCGGTGCCTGTGCCGCCCTCGACGCGCGCGACTTCTATGTCGAAACCTATCAGCCGGCGGTGTCGATCTACCGCGGTCTCGACCATGAATGGGAAGAGCCGGTCCTCGCCGGAGGGTCGGAGGCCGGCATCGGCGGGCCCGAGGAGGATGTGCGCGATTTCGATCTCGAGCTGAAGGAACGCGTCGCCCGCTACGCTTATTATCAGATCGAGGCGGAAGCGGAGGGCAAAGACCTCGAGGCGGAAGAGGCGAGCGAAGCCGCTTATTGGGCCGAAGAGGAATAAAGGATTCGCACCTTGCCGGCCGCCTCCATGGCCCGGCGCCGAGCCTGTTCCACATCCGCTCCGGTGGCGAGAGCGACGCCCATTCGCCGGTTCGGGCGGGTGACGGGCTTGCCGAAGATTCGGACGTCGACCTCCTCCTCGTCGGAGCCGAGCGCGAGCGCGTCGGCCAATCCATCGAACGAAAAGCTGTCCGAATCCCGATCGGCGAGGATGACGGCCGAGGCCGAAGCGCGCCCGACCCGGATCGCCGGGATCGGCAGTCCGAGCACGGCGCGCGCGTGCAGGTCGAACTCGGACAGGTTCTGGGAGATGAGGGTGACGAGGCCGGTGTCGTGCGGCCGCGGGCTCAGCTCTGAGAAGATCGCCTCGTCGCCGCGGATGAAGAATTCCACGCCGAAAATGCCATGGCCGCCGAGATTTTCGACAACCGCCCGAGCCATCGCCTGAGCGGCTTCGAGCGCGCTCGGCGACATCGGCATCGGCTGCCAGCTTTCCTGATAATCGCCCCGTTCCTGGCGATGACCGATCGGCGGGCAGAACAGGATCCCGTCCCGGGTGCTGACGGTGAGCAGGGTGATCTCATAGTCGAAGTCGATAAACTCCTCGACGATCACCCGCGGACGGTCGCCGCGCATGTTGGTCACGGCATAGGTCCAGGCGGATTCCACCTCCGCCTCGCTTCGAACCAGGGTCTGGCCCTTTCCCGACGACGACATGACCGGCTTGATGACGCAGGGAAAGCCGGTGTGGCGAGCGCCTGAACGCACTTCGGCCAGGCTCTCGGCAAAGGCATAGAGGGACGTGCGAAGCTTCAGCTCCTCGGCCGCAAGCGATCGGATCGCGTCCCGGTTCATGGTCATCGCCGCCGCCCGAGCCGAAGGCACGATCCGCCAGCGCTCGCTCTCCAAAGCCACCAGCTCCGAGGTCCGGATCGCCTCGATTTCAGGCACCACCAGGTCCGGCCGATGCTTTTCGACGGCAGCTCTCAGCGCGGCGCCGTCGAGCATGGAGAAGACCTCCTGACCGTCGGCCACCTGCATCGCCGGCGCTCCGCCATAGGAATCGCAGGCGACGACCTGGGCACCGAGCCGCTTCGCCGAGATGGTGAATTCCCGGCCGAGCTCGCCCGATCCGAGCAGGAGGATTTTGGCGATGAAACTCATGGCCGGGGGCGGTACAGCCGCGCCGACGGAGAGGAAAGAGGAATGAGATCGATCGCTGAAGCTTGCCGTGCGGTGCTCATGACCGCCGCGCCGGCAGACAAGGTCAAGGCTGCTCGGGCGACGGCGAGGGCGTGGCGCCGCGGCGATCTTGGTTGGGCTTTCGACATTGCCATGCCCGAGCGGCCCGAGCGGCCGGCCGAGCCGGTGCTGATGTCGCCGTCGCGCATGCCGAAGCGCGGCAAGGCAGGATCGGAACGGAGCCGGATCGCGATGCTTCACGCCCTTGCCCATATCGAATTCGGGGCGATCGACCTCGCCTTCGACATGGCGGGCCGGTTCGGCGCTTCCTTTCCCCGCCGATTCGTCGACGACTGGATCGGTGTCGGCGCCGACGAGGCGATCCATTTTGCCCTGCTCGACCGGCGGCTTCGATCCCTGGGGTCGCGCTACGGCGCTCTGCCCGCCCATGACGGACTGTGGGAAGCGGCTGC
>CAMPIH010000026.1 GCA_946886275.1 uncultured Sphingosinicella sp. | reverse complement strand
CCTGGAGCCGGGTGTTCATCTCGATGAAGTAGAATTCGTCATTCTCGTAGAGGAATTCGATCGTTCCGGCGCCGCGATAGCCCATGTCGGCCATCGCCTTGACGACGATCTGCCCCATCTGCTCGCGCTGGGCGGCGCTGATCACCGGCGAGGGGGCTTCCTCGAGCACCTTCTGGTGGCGCCGCTGAAGCGAGCAGTCGCGTTCGCCGAGATGGACGGCCTTGCCGTTGCCGTCGCCGAACACCTGGAACTCGATATGCCTCGGGTCGCCCAGATATTTCTCGATATAGACGGTGTCGTCGCCGAACGCGTTCTTGGCCTCGGTCCGGGCCTGCATCATCTGCGCTTCGAGCTCGTCGGCGGACCGGACCACCTTCATGCCGCGGCCGCCGCCGCCCGACGCGGCCTTGACGATCAGGGGATAGCCGGTCTCTGCCGCGACCGCTTTGGCTTCCTCGATACCGTCGACCGGACCGTCCGATCCGGGCACGAGCGGGAGACCCAGGCGGGCGGCGGTTCGCTTCGCCTCCACCTTGTCGCCCATGATCCGGATATGCTCCGGCTTGGGGCCGATCCAGACGATGTTGTGGAGCTCGACGATCTCGGCGAAGCGGGCATTTTCGGACAGGAAGCCGTAGCCGGGATGGATCGCGTCGGCATGGCTGATCTCGGCCGCCGAGATGATGTTCGGGATGTTGAGATAGGAGTCGCCGGCCGGCGGCGGGCCGATGCAGATCGCCTCGTCGGCGAGTCGGACGTGCATCGCGTCGGCATCGGCGGTGGAATGGACCGCGACGGTCTTGATCCCCATCTCGTGACAGGCACGATGGATTCGAAGCGCGATCTCGCCGCGATTGGCGATCAGGACCTTTTCGAACGGCATCAGTCGATGATCACCAGCGGCTGATCGAATTCGACCGGCTGGGCGTCCTGGACGAGGATCTGGCCGACCGTCCCGGCCTTGGGCGCGGTGATCGGGTTCATCACCTTCATCGCCTCGATGATCACCAGAGTATCGCCGGCGGCCACCTTGGTTCCGGGCGCCACGAACGGCTTCGCGCCCGGCTCGCCGGCAAGGTAGACGGTGCCGACCATCGGCGACTTGACCGCGCCCGGATGGTCGCCGGCGGGGGCCTCGGCGGCGGGCGTGGAAGCGGCGGGCTGAGCCGAAGCCGCCGGAGCGGCCGGCGCCGCGGCCGGCGCATAGCGGGCCGCGGGCGCGGAAAGCTTGCGCTTGACGACGATCCGGCGGTCGCCGTCCTCGACTTCGATCTCGCTCAGCGCATTCTCGCTGAGCATCTCGGCCAGTTGGCGGATCAGGTCCGTATCGACCCGCATGGCGCCGTCGGACCCTTTTTCTTCGCTCATTTGAACCTCTTTCCCCTTTTCCCCGCGCCTAATCAGAGACGCGCGGCCGCGTCCAGAGCAAGCTCGTAGCCGAGCGCGCCGAACCCGGCGATTGTTCCGCGGGCGGCCGCCGCGGTCAGGCCCCGACGCCGGAATCCCTCGCGCGCCTGCGGATTGGACAGATGCACTTCGATCACCGGCACCGCGATCGACTTGATCGCGTCGTGGATCGCCACCGACGTATGGCTGAAGCCGCCCGGATTGAGGATCACCGCTTTCGCTCCAGACGCGGCGGCTTCGTGGAGCCAGTCGATCAGATGGCCCTCATGATTGGATTGGCGGACGTCCACGGTGAAGCCGAGCGCCTGGGCCCGATCCTCGAGCCGGCCGGCAATGTCGTCGAGCGTGTCGTGGCCGTAAGTCTCGGGCTCGCGGATGCCCAGAAGGTTGAGATTGGGGCCGTTGAGGACGAAGATCATAGGTGGCGCGGCCATGGCGCGCTCCTATATGACGCGCGCACTCGCAGCGCAAAGGCAGGATGAGAATGAATCAGGACGGAACCGTCTCGATCCGGGTGAATGGCGAGCACCGGCGGGTTCGCGAGGGGATGAACATCGCCGATCTGGCGCTTGAGCTGGGGCTCGAGCCGGCCAAGGTAGCGGTCGAGCGGAACCTGGAGATCGTCGCCAGATCGACCCTGGCGCAGGTGCCGGTCGAGGATGGCGACGATTTCGAGATCGTGACCTTCGTCGGCGGCGGCTGACCCTCCATTCAGCGTCGTTGCCAGTCGATCCTGATCCTGACCCAACTGCCCACCAGCGTTTGGCCGCCGAGGCGCGGGGGGCGAACCTTGAACTCCCAGGCCGCCGCGAGAATCGCGCGATTGATCTGCGAACCTTCCGGATATTCCGCGAGCCCGATGCAATCTTCGACCCGATAATCGGGAGCCGTCCGGCATGCGATGAGGCCCCAGCCGGGTCCTTGAGCGGTGGAGAGATAATCCCGAAGCATCTCCTCTCTGGGCTCGCGATACCAGGCCGCCGCATAAAGCGGCTGGCCGTTGGGCGCCGTTCCCACGCGTTCGGTGTCCCGCAGAAAAGCGGGGCGGCCCCTATCGGGTGGCCCGTAGAGAGGCCCGGCTGGTCGCGCCGGGCGACGGGGGATGTTGGTGGACGGCGGCCTTTGGATCGGCGTCGACAAGGTCGGTCGAGGCGGTGGAAGCGGCGCGGGTTCGACCGGCTGCGGGACCGGCTCCGCCGCTCGCTCCGGTTCCGGCTGAGGCGGATTCTCGGCGGCGCGCTGCCGTTCGGGCGGAACGGGATCGGCCAAGGGCTCCGAAATATCGGGCGCAACATTCACGACGGTCATTCGGTCCTGCTCTTTTCCCGGCGGCTGCCCAACTCCCAGGGAAAGCATGACGAGGAGCAGGAGCCCTTCGATCAGGACGGCCAGGCCGATGGCGAGCGAGCGAGGGCCGGCCCCGGTGCGGAGCCGCTCGGCGGAGCGAGACGCGGGTACGGAGATTAAGCGGAGCAAGAGGTCTTCGACGGGGTGTCCGCGGGAATCAGGTGCCCGTCGGCTACAGATCTCGGGGGTTAGTGAGACGCCAAGGTGTTGACAAGGCCGGAGCCTCCCCGCTCGAGCCGTCGGTGGAGGCGGTCGGTCACCACATCCGACAAAGATGGGGTGTTACCCATGGCCTCAGCGTCTATATCGCGCGGGCAATGCGTGAAGCCAAAGGACCGTGCAAGTGAACGCCGAAAGCCGCCTCCATTCCGGTAACCATCAGAACGACGACGGCTGGAGCGTCGCCGGCCGGACCTTCAGATCGCGGCTCATCGTCGGCACCGGCAAATATAAGGATTTCGCCCAGAACGCGGCGGCGCTCGAGGCCTCGGGCGCCGAGATCGTCACCGTCGCCGTGCGCCGGGTCAACATCTCCGATCGAAGCCAGCCCTTGCTCACCGACTTCATCGATCCGAAGCGCTTCACCTATCTTCCCAACACTGCCGGCTGCTTCACCGCGGACGAGGCGGTCCGCACCCTTCGGCTGGCGCGCGAGGCCGGCGGCTGGGACCTGGTGAAGCTTGAGGTCCTGGGCGAGGCGAAGACTCTCTATCCTGACATGCGCGAGACTCTGAAGGCGACCGAGACCCTCGTCGCCGAAGGGTTCAAGCCGATGGTCTATTGCGTCGACGATCCGATCGCCGCGAAGCAGCTCGAGGAAGCCGGTGCGGTGGCGATCATGCCGCTGGGCGCGCCGATCGGCTCCGGGCTCGGGATCCAGAACCGGGTGACGATCCGGCTCATCGTCGAGGGCGCCGGAGTGCCGGTCCTGGTCGATGCGGGCGTCGGCACGGCGTCGGACGCCAGCGTCGCGATGGAGCTGGGCTGCGACGGCGTGCTGATGAACACGGCGATCGCCGAAGCCAAGGATCCGGTGACGATGGCTCGGGCGATGAAGCTTGCGGTGGAAAGCGGCCGCCTCGCTTATCTGGCCGGCCGGATGGGCCAGCGTCGCTATGCCGACCCTTCGAGCCCGCTCGCAGGACTTATTTAGAGCCTGCTCGAGGCCTTTTGCGAGGAACAGGTGGCCCCCGTCTCGGTTGATGGCTCCGGCACGGGAGGCCAGCCATGCCGGATTTCACACGCGCCCGCGACGAGATGGTCGCAAGGCAGATCGCCGGCCGCGGAATCGACAATCGCCACCTGCTCGCGGCGATGCGCGAGGTTCCGCGCGAAGCGTTCGTTCCCGACGATCTCGCCGACCATGCCTATGAGGATTCGCCGCTTCCGATCGAGGCGGACCAGACCATCTCGCAACCCTATATCGTCGCGATGATGATCGACGCTGCGGAGGTGGCTCCGGGCGACAAGGTGCTCGAGATCGGTGCCGGCTCTGGCTACGCGGCGGCGGTGATGGGACGGATCGCCGACGAGGTGATCGCGATCGAGCGCCATGACGAGCTTGCCCGGCTGGCCCGCGAGCGGATGGACCGACTGGGCTATGACAATGTCTCCATCATCCACGGCGACGGCACCCATGGACTGCCTGAGGAGGCGCCGTTCGAGGCGATCCTGGCGGCGGCGAGCGGAAGCCACGTGCCGGAGATCCTGCTTCACCAGCTCTCCCTCCACGGCACGCTGGTGATGCCGATCGGCGAGCCCAACCAGATCCAGAAGCTGGTCAAGGTGACCCGGACCGGAGAGGAGGAATTCGAGCAGGAAGATCTCGGGCCGGTCCGTTTCGTGCCTTTGATCGGCACTCATGGCTGGGGCGGCGGCAATGGCAAAAGCGCTCCGCCCTCGCCGTCGGCGCGGTCACTCGCCGAGCGGCTCGGCGAAGCAGCTGAGATCCTCCCCGAGATCGACGATCCCGACTTCCCCGACCTGTTCGACCGCTTCGCCGACGCCCGGATCGTCCTGCTCGGCGAAGCGAGTCATGGTACGAGCGAGTTCTACCAGGCGCGGGCGGCGATCAGCCGCCGCCTCATCGAGAAGCACGGATTCACCATCGTCGCGGTCGAAGCGGACTGGCCGGACGCGGCCAGCGTCGACCGCTTTGTCCGTCACCGGGCGAAGCGTGAAGGTGAGGGCGCCGATGCGGATTCGCCGTTCCAGCGCTTCCCGACCTGGATGTGGCGAAACACCGACGTCGACGATTTCATCCGCTGGCTCCGCGGCCATAATATGGCGCTTGAGCCGGAAACGATGGCCGGCTTCTACGGGCTCGATCTCTACAATCTCGGCGGCTCGATCCGGGCCGTGATCGACTATCTGGACGATGTCGATCCCGACGCCGCGAAGCTGGCGCGCGAGCGCTATGGCTGCCTCCAGCCTTATAGCCGAGATCCGCAGCTCTACGGCCGGCTGGCGATCACCGAAGGCTATGCCCGCTGCGAGCAGCCGGTCGTCCAGATGCTGAAGGAGCTCCATTCGAAGCGGCTCGCTTACGCCGCCGCGGACGGCGACGAATGGCTCGACGCGGCGGCCAATGCCCGCCTCGTCAAGAATGCCGAGGCTTATTATCGCGCCATGTATTACGGCGCCGCCGACAGCTGGAATCTGCGCGACACCCACATGTTCGAGACGCTCTGCCAGCTGCTCGAGGCGAAGGGGCCCGGCGCCAAGGCGATCGTCTGGGCCCATAACAGCCATATCGGCAATGCCGCCTTCACAGAGATGGGCCAGGAGCGCGAGGAGCTCAATATCGGCCAGCTCTGCAAGGAGAGGTTCGGCGACCAAGCGCGGCTCATCGGCTTCGGTACCGATCGCGGAACGGTCGCGGCGGCGACCGACTGGGACGGCGAGATGGAGGTCAAGGCGGTTCGACCGTCGCTCCCGGGGAGCCAGGAGCGCCTCTCGCACGACACCGGCCTGCCGCGCTTCCTCATCGACCTTCGCGAGGGCCGGGACGACGCGCTCCGCGAGGCACTGATGGAGCCGCGGCTCGAGCGGTTCATCGGAGTCATCTACCGCCCGGAAACCGAGCGCTGGAGCCATTATGCCGAGGCGATCCTTCCCAGGCAGTTCGATGCCTGGATCTGGTTCGACGAGACCGAGGCGGTCACGCCGCTCCCCGGCGAGACCCGCTCCGGCGAAGACGACACCTATCCGTTCGGGCTTTGACGGGGGAATCCGAGCCGGGCGGATCAGCCAGTCACCAGCGCCCGCTGGTCGTCGCGGCCCATGGCGACGAGGAAGGGGTCGCTCGACTGCATGTCCTGGAAATCGCCTTTCGAGGTGAGGCCCCGCCAGCCGATCGCGATCAGGGCCTGGGCGATGGCGCCGCCGAGCGTGTCGCCGGGGCCGAGCAGGATGATCCGGTCCGGGGCATGCTCGCGAACCGCGACCTGGATCGCCCGGGTGAAATCATAGGTCTCGAGGATCTGGGTCCCGAACGTATAGTCGCGAAGCGCCTCGGGGCTGGAGGCGTGGGGCCGCCAGACATGGCCGCGGCCGTCGATCATCGGCCGGTCGGGGCGTCCGATCCATTCGGACGGCAACTGGAAAGCCCGCTCCGACGAACCCTTCATCAACGGCGTGTGGAAGGGGCCGTGATTGACCAGCCGCATCGGCTCGCGTGCCGGATTGAGCGGCGCCTCGGCGAGCAATGCCTCGAGCCCCGCTTCGTTGCCGGCGAAGACGAGCATCCCGCCGAGATCGATCGATAAATGGAGCGCCGCGCCGTCGCGCTCGCCGATCGCCTCGGCCAGAGCGATCAGCTCGGTGCGCCGGCCGGGAATCTCCCGCCAATCCTCGTCGACCACGCCGAGAAGGACCTGGCCGCCCGGTTCGCCGGCCTGGCTGTTCTCCCCCATCGCGTCGACGATCCTGAAGCCGTCCTCGGCGCCGACGGCGCCGCCGCAGGCCAGAGCGGTGTACCAGCCCATCGAATTGCCGGTCACGGCGGCGACGTCGATCCTGTCCCGGTCGAGGCTGAGGAAATCGGCATAGGAGGCGGCGAAGATGAGCGGCGAGGCGATGTCGCCCCGCGTGTGGGTGGCGACGCTGAACCGGGCGGCGCCGTCCAGTTCGGACAAGGTCGGCTGGCCGCGCTCGGCGCGGATCGAGTCGAACCTCTCGATCAGGTCCCGATGCCGGTTATGATGGCGGCCGAGATAGCCGAGCTCGTTCTTGCCGTAGGTGCCACGGCCCGGACAGACGACAAGGGCGGAGAGCCTGTCAGCCACGGACCAGCTCCAGCGCCGCCTCGACGATCGAATCGCGGCTCGGCAGAGTCAGGGTCGCCGCCCGGCCGAGCGGGATGAAGCTGTCTTCGGCGGTGATCCGACGGCAGGGTAGCTCCGGCGCGCGCTCGGCGAACAGCGCCATCAGCGCCTCGCTCTGCGACCCGGTCCGGCGGCATTCGTCGACGATCAGCACTCGCCCGCAGCCTCGGGTCGCCTCGACCAGGGCCTCCTCGTTGAGCGGCGCCAGCCAGCGCAGATCGATCACCCGGAGCTTCAGGTCGTGCCTCTCCTCGAGGATCCGGCCGGCCTGGCGGGAGAGATAATAGCCGTTGGCATAGGAAATGATGGCGAGCTCGTCGCCGTCGCCGTGAACGCCGATCTCGCCGATTCGGATCGGCGTGGATTCGCCCGGCGCGGCATAGCTGGCGGTCCACAGCGAATCGCCTTCCTCGTGAAGGTCGCGGGTCATGTAGAGGGCGATCGGCTCGACGAAGACGACCAGTCTCTGCTCCTCGGCGGCGAGCCGGACGCATTCGCGAAGCATCTCGACCGCGTCGGCGCCGTTGCTCGGGCAGGCGAGGACGAGCCCCGGAATGTCGCGGAAGACGGCAAGGCTGTTGTCGTTGTGGAAATGGCCGCCAAAGCCCTTCTGATAGCCCAGGCCGGCGATCCGGATCACCATCGGATTGGCATATTGACCGTTCGAGAAGAAGCTCAGGGTCGCCGCTTCGCCGCGGATCTGGTCCTCGGCATTGTGGACGTAGGCGAGGAACTGGATCTCGGTGATCGGCAGAAGGCCGACATGGGCGCTGCCGATGCCGAGGCCGAGGATGCTCTGCTCGTCGAGCAAGGTGTTGATCACCCGCGCCGAGCCGAACCGTTCGTGAAGCTTGGCGGTGACGTTGTAGACGCCCCCCTTCGGGCCGACATCCTCGCCGGCGACGATGATGTTGGGGTGGGCAAGCATCAGATCGGCGAGCGCCCAGCTCAGCAGCCGCGCCATGTGCTGGGGCTTGTCCATCATGTTGGAGTCGCGGGCGAACAGCGCCCGGCGCTGCTCGGGCGCCGGGCTGTTGGCCCGCACCGCCTCCCGCTTCGGCGGCACGAGGCTCGCCATCACCGCCGCGCTGCTCGTCAGCTTCGGCCGCCGAATCGCCTGCTCCGCGACCCGGTCCAAGGTGGCTTCGGTCTCCCGGTAGATTTCGAGGATCTGGGCGGGGGACAACAGGTCCTGCTCGACGAGCAAGGCGGCGCTGTAGACGAGCGGATCGCGTTCCTCGTCCTGTTCGATCTGCGCCTTGCTGAGATAGGTCGCCTGGACGTCCGATCCGGCATGGCCGTAGAGCCGGACGCAGTCCATGTGGAGGAAGACGGGCTGCCGCCGGCTTCGGGCGTGGCGGCTCGCCTCGAGCGCGCCGCGATAGGAATCGACGAGGTCGAGGCCGCTGCAATGAATGTAGCGGAGCGACGGCCGGTCCTGGAACGCCGCTTCGATCCAGCCCGGTGGAGTCCGGGTCGATATGCCGATGCCATTGTCCTCGCAAAGGAAGACGAGCGGCATCGGCGTGCCCTGATAGGCGGCCCACTGCGCGGCGTTGAACGCACCCTGGGCGGTGGAATGATTGGCCGAGGCGTCGCCAAAGCTGCACAGGATGATGGAATCGCGCGGCACCGGGCTGTCGGCCAGTTTCAGGGTCCGGGCGATCCCGAGGCCGAAGGCGGCGCCGACTGCCTTCGGCAGATGCGAGGCGATGGTGCTCGTCTGCGGCGGGATCGCCAGCGGCTTCGATCCGATCACCTTGTGGCGGCCGCCGGAAATCGGATCCTCTGCCGAGGCGGCGAAGCTCAGCAGCATGTCCCAGGCCGGGGTCTGCCCGGGCAGCTTCTTCGATCGGTGAATCTGGAACGCGTTGGAACGGTAATGGAGGAAGGCGAGATCGTCGGCCCGGAAAGCCTCGGCGACGGCGGCATTGTTCTCGTGGCCGGAGCTTCCGATCGTGTAGAAGCCTTCGCCGCGCGCCTGGAGCCGGCGTGAGAGCCGGTCCATCTGCCGGCTCGTGACCTGGCTGTAGAACAGCTCGACCAGCGCCTCGGGGGAAAGGCCGACCTCGTCCGGCTGGACCGACACGAGGCGAGGAGGCAGCCGGCCGTCCTTCACCTTGGCGACGAACTTCTCGTGAATGGCCTCTGCAGCGTCCATGTCCGGCGACTAGCCAGCTTCCGCGACGAAGGGAAGGCGGCCGCTACTGACATTGATGTCGGCTTGACTATCGGCTCGCGAAACGTACGGGTTGAAGCGTCGCCACACAGGAGATCGAGATGAACAAGACCGAAATGGCCACCCGTTTGAACGAGGCCCAGGCCTTTCTGCCCGGCAAGCGCGTGAAGATCGATTTCGGCGAAGAGGGCGTGGTGATGCTCGACGGCAACGCCCAGGCGGTGACCGAGGAAGACGGGCCCGCCGACACGACGATCAAGGTCGCCTGGGAGGACTGGAAGGCGATGGCCGACGGTTCGCTCGACGGGATGACCGCCTTCATGCAGGGCAAGCTCCGCGTCGAAGGCGACATGTCGAACGCGATGCAGCTCCAGGGCGTTCTGGCGAAGATCAAGCCATAGCCTCGCCGGCCCTCCGGCCGAAGCCAAGGCGGCCCACCGGCCACAAAGTTGAAAGTCGGTTCAACTTGGCTTGACCTTGCCGGTCGGGCGCGACTAATCGCGTCGTCATCCAAGGGAGCGGCTCATGAAGAAGATCTATCCCGACGCCGCGGCGGCGCTCGACGGCCTTTTGTTCGACGGCATGACGATCTGCGCCGGCGGCTTCGGCCTGTGCGGAATCCCGGAGCGGCTGATCGACGCGATCCAGGCGAGCGGGGTGAAGGACCTCACCATCGCCTCGAACAATGCCGGGATCGACAATGAGGGCCTCGGCAAGCTGCTCCGATCGCGCCAGGTGAAGAAGATGATCTCTTCCTATGTCGGCGAGAACAAGGAGTTCGAGCGGCAATTCCTCGCCGGCGAGCTCGAGGTGGAATTCTGTCCCCAGGGCACCCTCGCCGAGCGCTGCCGGGCCGGAGGCGCCGGGATCCCCGGCTTCTACACGAAGACTGGGGTCGGCACCGTCGTCGCCGAAGGCAAGGAGCATAAGGATTTCGACGGCGAGACCTACATCCTCGAGCGCGGGATCAGGGCCGATCTCGCCATCATCAAGGGCTGGAAGGCCGACGAAAGCGGCAACCTCGTCTTCCGCAAGACCGCCCGCAACTTCAACCAGCCGATGGCGACCGCGGGCCGGATCTGCGTCGCCGAGGTCGAGGAGATCGTACCGGTCGGGAGCCTCGAGCCCGACTGCGTCCATTTGCCGAGCATCTACGTGAAGCGAATGATCCTCGGCGCCCCATACGAAAAGAAGATCGAGTTCAGAACGACTCGCCAGAGGGAGGCCGCCTGATGCCCTGGGACCGCAACCAGATCGCCGCGCGCGCCGCCAGGGAGCTTCGCGACGGCTATTACGTCAATCTCGGCATCGGCATTCCGACTTTGGTCGCCAACAATATCCCGGCCGGGATGGAGGTGACCCTGCAGTCGGAGAACGGGATGCTCGGGATCGGCCCCTTTCCCTATGACGACGAGGTCGATGCCGACCTCATCAACGCCGGCAAGCAGACCATCTCGCAGCTTCCGTCTTCCTCCTTCTTCTCCTCGTCGGACAGTTTCGCGATGATCCGGGGCGGCCATATCGACCTCACCGTGCTCGGCGCGATGGAGGTTTCACAAGGTGGCGACATCGCCAACTGGATGATCCCCGGCAAGATGATCAAGGGAATGGGCGGGGCGATGGACCTCGTCGCCGGGGTCAAGAAGATCATCGTCGTCATGGAGCACGTCTCGAAGAACGGCGAACCGAAGTTCATCCCCGAATGCACTCTGCCGCTGACCGGAAAGAATGTCGTCGACATGATCGTCACCGATCTGTGCGTGTTCCAGCGGCCGGACCATGAAAGCCCGTTCCGGCTGATCGAGCTGGCGCCCGACGTCACTGCCGAAGAGGTCGCCGCGAAGACGACCGCGGCCTACGAATCCTGAGCTGGAGCCTTCGGCCCTTTATTTGCCGCTGGCGGCGCTTCCGTCGCAATGGCGCATCGTGATCCGGCAGCGATTGGCGCGTCCGCCGGCATTGGCCCGGCATTCGCTGAGCGCCCGCGAGTCGGCATCGGCCTGATAGTCGTTGCTCCCCCAGCCCCAGGCGGTGCCGTCGTCGCTCGGGTCCTTGGCCAGCGCCATGCACTGATTGTCATAACTGGCGACGACCTCGCACCGGGCGCGCTGGCCCAGGGGATAGCTGTTCTCGGACTGCCGGCACTGGCGGATGGCCTCGGCGTCCGCTTCGGCTCGGCTGTCGAAGTTATAGCTGACGCCGATCGACATGCCTCTATCATCCGAGGTCTGGGCGATCGCGATAGTTCCGTCGGCGAGCGCCTGAGTCTGGACGAAGGCGGCGCCGAGAATGGCCGCGACAACCAAAGAACGGATCTTCATGGCGAACCCCCTTTTATGTTCCATGGCCGTAACATAGCTCTGGGCCGGTGGCGATGCGGATCCTTCTGACCGGCTCATCCGGCTGGCTCGGCCGGTTCCTGGCGCCTCGCCTGCGCCGGGAAGGGCATGAGGTGATCGGCCTCGACGTCGCCCCGGGCGTCGACACCGCCATCATCGGGTCGGTCGCCGACAAGGCGCTCGTCGACCGGATCTTCCGCGATCACGGCATCGAGGCGGTGGTCCACGCCGGAGCGCTCCACAAGCCGGATATCGTCCGTTATCCCAAGCAAGAGTTCGTCGACGTCAACGTCACCGGCACGCTCAACCTGCTCGAGGCCGCCGTCGCCGCCGGCAATGACCGCTTCGTCTTCACCTCGACGACGTCGCTGATGATCTCGGAATCGATCCGCGCCGGCAGATCGGGCGGCGCGGAGCAGGCGGCCTGGCTGACGGAAGGATCGGGCCCACTCGAGCCGCGCAACATCTACGGCGTGACCAAGCGGGCGGCGGAGCAGCTCTGCGCCCTCGTCCATCGCGAGCAGGGCCTTCCGGTCATCGTCCTTCGCACCGGCCGCTTCTTTCCGGAGGAGGACGACACATATCGCAGCCTGTCCGGACCGAACGTAAAGGCGAACGAATTCCTCAACCGGCGCCTCACCGTCGAGGACGCGGCCGAGGCCCATGTCGCGGCGCTCGAAAGGGCGCCGGAACTCGGCTTCGGCATTTTCATCATCTCGGCGCCGACGCCTTTCGTCGTGGCCGATTGCGAGGCGCTGCTCCACGACGCGCCGTCCGTGATCGCCCGGCTCTTCCCGGAGGCGGCGGACCTCTACGCGGAGGCGGGGTGGACGCTCCCGGACCATATCGATCGGGTCTATGACAGCGCGCTGGCCGAGCAGCGCCTCGGCTTTCGCTGCCGAACCGACTTCGCGGCTGTTCTCCGGGCGCTCGAAAGCGGCGGGCAATTGCCCTTCGCCCACGATCCCTCCTATGTTTCGCCCAAGGAACGACAGGGAGAAGCACGATGCTGAAGCGGCTGGCGGGAGCGATGTTGGGCTGGCTGGCTCTGGCCGGAATGCAGGCGCCGCCGGCGCCGGCGCCCGCCGCGGAGCTGTCCTTGTGGCGGCTCGACTGCGGCCAGTTCGTCATCAAGCAATATGGCGCCTTCTTCTCCGACACCTTCCAATATCCAAGGGGGCCGAAGAACATCGTCGGCAGCTGCTACCTGATCAAACATGGCGACCGCTACATGCTGTGGGACACCGGCCTGACCGACGAGCTGGTCGGCCGGCCCTTCGACAACGAGACCCAGACCCTCACCGTCCGCCGAAGCCTGGTGGACCAGCTCGCCCAGATCAACGTGAGGCCCGCCGACATCGGAACGATCGGGATCAGCCACTGGCATTTCGACCATACCGGCCAGGCGGGGCGGTTTCCCCAGGCCCGTTTATTGATGGGGCGCGGCGATATCGAGCTGCTCCGCCGGACTCCGCCGGTTGACCCGGATTCGGTTCGCGCCATGGCTCACTGGCTGACCGGCACCGGCCGGCTCGAACCGATCGACGGCGATCATGACGTGTTCGGCGACGGCCGGGTCGTGATGCTCGATCTGCCGGGCCACACGCCCGGCCATTATGCCCTTCTCGTCCGCCTCGCCTCCGGGCCGGTTCTCCTGTCCGGCGATCTCTACCATTTCACCGAGCAGGTCGAGAATCGCGGAGTCCCGCCGTTCAACCATGACCGCGCCGACACATTGGCGTCGATGGACCGCTACGACCGAATCGCCCGCAACCTTCGCGCCCGGACGATTATCCAGCACGAGCCGGCCGACATCGCCAAGCTGCCCGCCTTCCCGCAGGCCGCGCGCTGATGCGCCGGGCGATCCGAGGGCGGACCGAGTCGTGAGGGCGCTCCTTTCCGAGGCGCCGGGCGGGCCGGAGACCCTCCGGCTGAGCGAGGTGGAAGAGCCGGAGCCGGGCCCCGGGCAGCTGCTGGTGCGGGTGAAGGCCTGCGCCATCAACTATCCTGACGTCCTGATCATCGAGGACAAATATCAGTTCAGGCCGCCGCGCCCCTTCGCGCCGGGCGGCGAGATTGCAGGAATCGTCGAGCGGATCGGCGAAGGCGTCACCGGCTGGTCCAAGGGCGATCGGGTGATCGCGATGCTCGGCCATGGCGGCCTCGCCGAGAAGGTGCTGGTGCCGGCGGCGATGGCGCTGCCGCTCCCGGAAGGGCGAAGCTTCGACGAAGGATCGGCGCTGATCCTGACCTATGCGACGACGATCCACGCCTTGCTCGACCGCGGCAGGCTGAAACCGGGCGAGACGCTGCTCGTGCTCGGCGCCGCCGGCGGCGTCGGCCTCGCCGCGGTCGAGCTCGGCAAGGCCTATGGTGCCCGGGTCGTCGCCGCGGTCTCCTCGGAGGAGAAATCGGACGCGGCGAAATCCGGCGGCGCCGACGAGGCGATCGTCTATCCGCGCGGCCCGTTCAACAAGGACCAGTCCAGGGCGCTTGCGCAGCAGTTCAAAGAGGCCGTCGGGCCTGAGGGCGCCGACCTCATCTACGATCCGGTCGGCGGCGACTATACCGAGGCGGCGCTTCGCTCGATTGCCTGGGAAGGGCGGCTGCTCGTCGTCGGCTTTCCCGCCGGCATTCCCCGGCTCCCGCTCAACCTCACCCTGCTCAAGAGCTGCGACGTCCGCGGTGTCTTCTGGGGCGCCTTCGCGGCGCGCGATCCGAAGGCCAATGCCGCTCATGTCGAAACCCTGTTCAGGCTGTGGGAGGAAGGCCGGATCGCCCCCAGGGTCAGCCGCACCTGGCCGTTGGAGCAGGGCGGCGAGGCGATCGCCCACATGGCCGCCCGAAAGGCGGTCGGAAAGCTCGTCGTGACGATGGATTGATTGAGCCTTTTCCACTGGCGCCTGCGCGCACCAAGGCCCACGATTCCACGCGAAGGCGCGAAGAAGGAACGAAGGCGCGAAGGGAGAAAGGTCCAAGCGCGCCGGCCAGTTTGATCGATCAAGAAGAGAAGCCTTGTCCCTTATCCCTTTGCGGCCACCCTCCGCAGGAAAGGCGCCGCATCCCCGGACCCTCCGCGTACTCCGCGCCTCCGCGCGAAACGAGCCAGCGCCCGCTCATCCTGAAAGCCCGCGGAAACGGGGCAGGGATCAGTGCCAGTCCGCGTCCGCCGCGGGCGCCAGCCTCTTCGCCGCATCGACGATATCCTCGAGATCGACCGCGCTGTCGAACGGGTCCTCGTCGAGCTCGGTCACCCGGTTGAGACGGCGCTGCCAGTCGTGGAGCGCCTCGACATAGGGAAGGAAGGGCTTTCGCATCAACGCTCCGGAAGGAAGGCGCTCGACATCGGCGATTCCGTTGTGGAGCCATTCGCCATTGTGCCAGTTGGGCATGTCGACCGCCGGAAAGAGGCAGATGCCGTGAAGGTCGACGCCGCGATTCACCGCCGCCAGGCTTTCCCTGACGACGTCGTTGAGCCAGTCGTCGCGGCCGCCATGGAGGCCCGAGGTCTCGGCGACGATGACCGGTCGGCGATAGCGTTTCCAGCCGTCCTCGATCATGTCGCAGAGCGGCCGGATCCGCGGGTCGCCGGGCTCGAGCGCGGCGTGCGGGCCTTCCGGCCGATATTCCATCTGGCCGAAGCTGTAATTGTTGAAGCCGACGATATCGAGGATGTCGGGGCTTCCGCCCGCTTCCGGGTGTTTCAGGCCGGCGATGACGTCGAAGGCGAAGAAGGCGTCGTCGATCGTCTCGCGCCGCGCTTCCTCGGCGAGGTCGGGCCGGTCGTTCGGCGCGACGACGTGGATCAGCGGATCGATATGGACCATCCGCGCGTCGGGAATCACCTGCCGGATGGCCTTGGCGGCGGCGATGTCCGCGGTGGCGAGGGCCAGGGTCAGCCGCCGCCTCGTCTCGCGGTCCTTGCCGAAGGGCGCGGCCCAGCCCCATTCGCCGGCCATATAGCCGAAGAAGGTGATCTCGTTCATCGGCGTGAAGAAGATCGGCTCGCGGTGGCTGTGAAGCACCAGATATTCGGCCGCGGCGCCGGCATAAGCGGCGAAGCGATCCGCGAAATCGGCGTTCCACGGGCTGCAATCGTCGGGATAGCCATAATGGCAAAGATCCCAGATCGGCATGATGTCGTGCCGGCGCTGGGCCGCGATATAGTCGTCGATCGCCGAGAAGTCGTACGTGCCTGCGCGGTCGACCATCGGCCAGGGAATGCCTTCGCGGGCGACGGCGATTCCGAGCGGACGGAGCATCGCATAATCCTCGTCGGCATGGACTCGGTGCTGGGTCTCCTCGCACAGGTCGCGCCGGCCGACCTCTTTCCAGCAGAAGGTCGAGCATTCGAACCCGGACAGGAAGAAGGTCGGGAAGATACCGGGTTTGCGTGCCACGCGCTTCATTACGCTCGGGCGCGCCATGGGCTCCGCGCTGCCTTGGCCTCCTCGCTCGCATTGCGCCGTCGCCGCTGCGGCCCTATCTGACGAGCAAGAGACCAAGGCAAAGGAACCCCATGACCACGTTCGACGACCGCGAGAGGGCTTTCGAGTCCCAATATGCCCGCGATCAGGAAATGCAGTTCAAGATCGTCGCCCGCCGCAACCGCCTGCTCGGCCAGTGGGCCGCGAAGAAGATGGGGCTGACCGAGGCCGAGGCCGACGCTTATGCGCGCGACGTCATCCGGGCCGATTTCGAGGAAGCCGGCGACGACGACGTAATCCGCAAGCTGCTCGGCGACCTGACCTCGGCCGGAGTGGAAATCGAGGAATCGGCGATCCGCCAGGCGCTCGATCACAAGACCGTCGAGGCTCGGCGCTATTTCATTGAAGCGCAGGGTTGATCGAGCCGTGCCGATGCCCGCCGAACAGATCGAGACCCTGATCCGCGAAGGGATTCCCGACGCTCGGATAGAGATCGTCGATCTGGCGGGCGACGGCGACCATTATGAAGCGCGTGTGGTCGCGGAAAGCTTCCGCGGCCTGCCGCGGGTCAAGCAGCACCAGCGCGTCTACGAGGCGCTGGGCGGAAGGATGGGGAACGAGCTTCACGCGTTGAAGCTGAGCACCGCCGTCCCCGAATGAAGGAAATGAATGATGAGTGACGTCAACGCCCGGATCCAAGACATCGTCGGCAAGAATGACATCGTCCTGTTCATGAAGGGCACCGCTTTGTTCCCGCAATGCGGCTTCTCGAGCCGGGCGGTGGCGATCCTCGACCATCTCGACGTGCCGTTCGAGACGGTGGACGTCCTCCAGGATCCCGAGATTCGCCAGGGCATCAAGGAATTTTCCGACTGGCCGACCGTTCCCCAGCTCTACGTGAAGGGCGAGTTCGTCGGCGGTTCGGACATCATGATGGAGATGTTCCAGGCCGGCGAGCTCCAGCAGCTGCTCGAGGAAAAGCAGATTGCCAAGGCCGGCTAGGCTCGCGAGCGCACTCCTGCGCCCGCCAATGGCATTTCTGATCTGTCGATCGCGACTGGCCCGCTCCGAGGGGCTCGAACCCCCAACCTCCGGGTTCGAAGCCCGGCGCTCTATCCGGTTGAGCTAGGAGCGGCCGCCGTTGAGCCGACGCCCTCTAGCCGACATATTGCCGCCGCGAAAGAGGCTCGCAAACGCTGGCCGCGTTCGACCCCTGGCGGGCATTCGCGGCAGCCAAATCGATCGCTGCGCCGGTCACGCAGGAACGTAGGTCAGCCTGATCACGTCCTCGCCGATGCGGTCATGAGTGACGAGCCGGAGCGGTGGCCGAGGCCCAGCGAAATAAGGTGTGCCTTGCCCGAGCACGACCGGGTGAAGGTAAATCCGATACTCATCGATCAAACCAAGCTCGGTGAGGCTTTTGGCCAAGGTGGGGCCGGCAACCTCGATCTCTCCTTCCACCGCGGCCTTCAACTGGCGGATCGCCCCCTCGAGATCGTCCTCGACGAGTGTTGCATTCGGACCAAGGGAATATGACGAGCGCGAGACGACCCATTTCGGCTGCTTTCGCCAGGCGTTGGCGAACGCCTGTTCCTCTTCGCCCCACTCCGGATGATCCTCGTCCCAATAGCGCATGATTTCATACATCTGACGGCCGTAGACGCTGCCCGCTTGTCCCCGGGCCTCCTCGATGAAGTGTCGGAAGAGAATGGGATCCGGCGCGAACGCCATGTGATCGACGTAGCCGTCCAGCGACTGGTTCATTCCGAACACGAGCTTAGCCATGCGGGATCTTTTCCAGAGGGGCTCTTCCGGATAAAGCAACGCGATCCGCTTGCCGCGCCATGAGGACATTGGGCCTTCGAACGCGGAGGACTATCCTCTTCAAGTCATGCCATGGGCGGCCGGTATCGGCGAAGGTGGTCCGGCAGGCTGGCCCAGAAGGCTGAGTTCGTCCTCCCCGGCCTGGTAGCGCGCGAGCAGTTCATCGGGGTCGTAGAGGACTCCGACCGGATTTGCCGCATAAGCAGGGCTTCTCATCAGGGCAGTCGCTTCCTGGACGGTTCCGCAATCGACCTGGAATTCCATGCGGTTGCCGTCCGGATCGGCATAATAAAGCGACATGGTGGTCCCGTGATGGACCGGCCAATAGGGCTCGATTCCGGCGCTCTTCAGGCGCGCATAGGTCGCGAGCAGGTCACCGGTGCTGGCATAAGTGTAGGCGACATGGTTGACGCCGATCTCGCCGCGGTCGTCCGCCGATTTCCCGCCGGGTTTCAGGATATCGAGATTGGCGAACGCGAAGCGATGATGCTCGTCGTCATAGGTGAGGAACGCCAGAGCCGGATTTTCATAGACGATTTCCGCTTCGAAGACGTCGCGGTACCAGGCGATCATCTCCTCGAACCGCCGGGTCATGTAGACCACGTGCGCGAACTTCACCGGCTTCACCATTGTCTGTCCCCCCTGGAGATGGCGTTTCACGCACTGCAACGGCATTGCCGACCGAGCCGATACGAGGCGGGCCGCACCCCTTATTCTAACATGCTGGTGGGCGGGAGTCTTCGGCTTCGGCTAATGCCCCGAGCGTCGGGTCGCCGGCCGTCGGGAGAAGCACGAGACGGCCGCGGGAACTGGTCGCTTCGCGCAGCTCAACGCGTCAGCAGGCATCCGGCGAAAGTGACCATGAGGAGACTTCCCAGGCTCATCTGGATTTTCCAGGCCCATGCCTCCGAACCGCTGAACATTGCCCCCCTCCCGGCCCGCCTGCTCCCGAATTCACAATGGAGCGGCTCAGTGAAAAATCCATGAAGGGGCGGATGCCAAATCGCAGTCGTCCCGCGCCGAAGCCGCGTCGGACCCGACGTCCGGAATTTCATTCAATGGCCGATCTTCAGCCGTTCGCGTCGAAGTTCGTCGCGTCTCTGAAAAACCCCACTCCATTGACAAGCGCTCGAGCCGGGCATTTGATGAGCCATCGGCTACGGCAAGGGGGACTCGGCGTGGCAAGGACATTCAGGGCGGTCATCGCGTTTCCGGCATTACTGGCGTTCGTCGCCCTTGCCTCCTGCGGGGGAGACGAGGGCGCCAGTGCCGAAGGGAATTCCAAGAGCGGGGCGGGCACCGAGACCGCCGAAGCGAGCCCGCTCTTCCCGGACAATTTCAAGGGCGTCTGTTCCGGCGCTTCGGTCTCGACGGCGACGGCCTATGACTCGGCCGCCACGGCTCACAAGGCCCTGTTCTTCGCGACTCACGAAGACGATCTGACCGATCGCTCGCACTCGCTGCCGGGCGACTGGACGGTGCGATTCTCGCCCGAGGGCGACGCGTTGCGGGCCGTCGATCTGGTCGCCTGCGCGAGGCGCACGGCGGCGCGCGAGGTGAAGGTCTGCGACGGCTATCAGAATGACGGCCGCGAAACCCAGAACAAGGTCCGCTGGCATACCGCCACCTACGATCTGTCGGTCAGGGAGGCCCGGACGGGCAGGGTGCTGGCGGAGACGTCGGTCGAGGCGAGTGATTCCGACTGCCCGATGTTCATGAATTTCGACGACGATTCGGAGGTGGTCGACGCCTACGCATCGCTGCCCGACACCGCGGTGGCCGATTTCCTGAGGCCGCACATCACCCGCTAGCCGCGTATAAGCCGTTGCGGACATTTCCGCGGCTATGACAGAGTGCGGCATGGTCGA
>CAMPIH010000025.1 GCA_946886275.1 uncultured Sphingosinicella sp. | reverse complement strand
GCCCCTGCGCCCATTGCTGCTCCTCGGCGGTCCAGGCGGGCATGATCCAGGGCTTCCCGGCGGCCGCCGCCGCAGCGGCGATTCGGACGAGATCCTCCCGGTCCGCTTCCGTTCGCCGATAGCGGCCGCGGCCGCGGCGAAGCGACAGATCGGACGGGCCGACGAAAAGTCCGTCGACGGTGTCGAGGCGGGCAATCGCTTCCACGTCGTCCAGGGCTTCCGCCGTCTCGATCATCGGCAGGCACAGGGTCCGCGCGTCCTCGCCTGCGAAGAAATTATCGCCGGGGACGCCGTAGCGGACGGTGCGGCCGCCGGCGAAGCTTCGCGAACCGCCGGGCGGGAACTTCGCAAAGGCGGTGACGGCCGCCGCATGCGCGATTCCGCCGATATGGGGAATGACGACTCCCGCCGCTCCGAAATCGAGCGGCTGCTGGATCGCCGCCCGTTCAGGCGCGGCGGCCTTGGCAAGGACCGGCAGCCGGAGCGCGTTCGCCAGCAGCAGCACCGTGTCGAGGGCTGCCAGGTCGAAGGTTCCGTGCTCGATGTCGATCACGACGGAGTCGACGCCCTGGGTCGCGGCAACCTCCAGCAGCATCAGGTTCGGCGAGGAAAGCCACAGGCCGAGGCCCGACGCCAGCGTCGTCATTTCGCGGCCGCTTCGGCCGGCGCAAGCTGGGCATGGACCTCGTCGAGCGCTTGGCGAATGATCCCCACCATCGTGTCGGCCTCCGCCTCGCTCATCACCAGCGGTGGGGCCATCATCATGCAATTGCGGGCGGCGCGGATGATCAGGCCGTTGCGGAAGCAGGTCTCGCGGACCCGCACCGCCACCGTGGCCTCGGCCGGGTAAAGCGTGCGCGTCGGCTTGTCCTGGACGAGCTCGAGCGCGGCCACCATCCCGACTCCGCGGACTTCGCCCACCATCGGATGGTCGGCAAGCTCGCCCAGCCGCGCCTGGAAATAGGGGCCGATTCGATCGCGCACCGATTCGAGGATGTTTTCGTCCCGGATCAGCTCAAGGTTGCGGAGCGCCACGGCGGCGCTGACCGGGTGACCGGAATAGGTGAAGCCGTGCACCCATTCGCCGCCGTTCGCGATCAGGACCCTGGCGATCGCTTCGTGGAGGATGGTCGCCGACATCGGCAGATAGCCGGAGGTCAGGCCCTTGGCGCTCGAGATGATGTCGGGCTCGATCCCGTAGAGCTGCGAGCCGAACCAGTGTCCCGTTCGCCCATAGCCGCAGACGACCTCGTCGGCGATCAGCAATATCTCGTGCTTGCTGCAGAGGCGGCGGACTTCGGGCCAGTAGCCCGGCGGAGGAGTCATCACCCCGCCGGCGCCGTAAACGGGTTCGCCGATGAAGGCGGCGATATTGTCGGCGCCGATCTCCAGGATCCGCCGCTCCAGCCGTTCGATCAGATGCTGGCTATAGGCTTCCGGGGAAAGGCCGCCGCTTTCGCGATACCAATAGGCGCCGTCCACCCGTTCCACGAGCTGGGGCAGGGGCAGTCCGGCCTGGGGATGCATGTCGGTAAGGCCCGACAGGCTTGCGGTGGCCATCGTCACGCCATGATAGCCATATTCGCGCGCCAGGATGAGCTTCTTCGAGGGCTTGCCCTTCAGGCTCCAGTAGAAGCGCGCGGCCTTGATCGCCGTCTCGTTCGCCTCGGATCCGGAATTGTTGAAGAAGACATGGTCGAGGCCCGGCGGAGCGATGTCGGCGAGGAAGGCGCTCAGGTGGATGGCGGCCGGAGTCGAGCAGTTGAAGAAGGAATTGTAATAAGCGAGCTCGCGCATCTGCTCGGTCGCGGCCTCGACGAGCTCGGAACGGCCATAGCCGAGATTGACGCACCACAGCCCCGACATGCCGTCGAGAAGGCGCTTCCCGTCATTATCCCAGATATAGACGCCCTGGCCCTTGGTGATCACCCGCGTGCCGACCTCGTGCAGGGATTTGCTGTCGGTGAACGGGTGGAGATGATGCCGTCGATCCAGCTCCTGCAACTGCCTGGTCACCAATGCCATGAACCGAACCTTCCCTTTAGCGGAATCGCGCTCCCGATCCGCATCCATGGCTAGAGAGACTGGTACTATAGGTCAAGTAAATACCATTGGCTCTGGAAGAGGGTGAGGGCCTTGGTCGCTGTGCCGCAAAAGGCCAGTTTCGACCTGGCGCAGCTATTGTCCGGCGCCGTCGATGCCTGGAGACGTGCGACGATCGCCGAATGCGTCCAATAGCCTATAACGGTACCAATAAGGATTACGGTACCAAATAGGCCAAGCTGCCTCTATCCCTCACATTCCGCTCAGCAATCGTCTGTGAGCCTCCGGATCGGTCGCGCCTTCGGTTCCGATCAGAAGCACGCGGCTGGTGGAGTCCAGCCCGATCGAAGCTCGAAGATCGGCCCCGCGAGCGGCGGCGTCGAGCACCGCCAGGCCCGCTCCGGCGCATTCGCCGGCGACCAGGTCCGGCTGGTTCAGCTGGCGCATGCTCGCGAGCGCCTCGGCCTCCGAGATGAGGACGAAATCGTCGGCGAGACGGTCGAGTATCTCCCAGGCGACGAGCGACACCTCGGCGCAGTCGAGGCCGAGCATGAACGACCCCAGGCCCCCCGATGCGGGCGCCGGACGTCCGAGGCGCGCGCTCTGGTAGAGACAGTCGGCGAGCTCGGGCTCGACCACCAGGACATGGGGTCGGTCATGGCCCAGCCGGAGCGCCAGATAAGCGGCGACGGAGGCGGCGAGGCCGCCGACTCCGGCAGGAAGGAGGACATGGGTCGGCAAGCGGGCCGGAGCGAGTTCGTCGAGGATCTCGGCGACGAGGACGGTATAGCCGCACATCACCCGGCGCGGGATGTCCGAATAGCCGGGATAGGACGTGTCGGAAACGATCGTCCAGCCGCGATCGGCAGCGTCCGCCGCCGCCACCCGGACCGATTCGTCATAATCGCCGTCGACGCGCACGACCTTGGCGCCGAAGCGCTCAATGGCGTCGATCCTGGTGGCGCCCACACCCTGGTGAACGTAGATGACGGCAGGGCAACCGAACATCCGGGCGCCCCAGGCGACCGATCGGCCGTGATTGCCGGCGGTCGCCGACGCCACCGTGAAGGCGCCGGTGATGTCCGAATATTCGCCGCGGGCCAGATGATCGCTCGTCGGCCGCTCGCCGGTTCGTGCCTCGATGGCATCGGCGAGCAAGGTGTAGACCGCAAAGGCGCCGCCGAGCGCCTTGAAGCTGCCGAGACCGAAGCGCCCGCTTTCGTCCTTGTACAGGATCTCGGCAACGCCGGTCGCGGCGGCGAGCTCGCCCAGCCGGCGGAGCGGGGTCGGCGCATGACCGGGCCAGCTCTGGATGACGTCGCGGGCCTTGGCGCAATCGTCGAGGCTGAAGAGGGTCTCGCCGATCCAGTCGCGCAGGCTCTCCGGTTCGGACAGCCGGTCGACCCTCGGGTTGGCGAAGATCGCCGTCACGGGCGCTCCTCCAGGCCGAGGACGCGATTCTTGTTGGACGGCAGATCCGATCGGATCTTGCGCAGATAGTCGAAGTCGAGAGTCGCATTGACCCATCCGACCCGATCCTGGGCGCGGGCAATGACCGTGCCCCACGGGTCGGCGACAAGCGAATTGCCGTAATTGGTCCGGTCGATCCCCTCCTCGATATAATTGCCCGTCTGGCCCGGCGCGAGGACATAGGCCTGGGTCTCGATCGCGCGCGCCCGAAGAAGCACTTCCCAATGATCCTTGCCGGTCATCATCGTGAAGGCGGCGGGGACGACAATGATGTCGGCGCCGGCCCGCGCCAGCGCGACGAACAATTCGGCGAACCGGACGTCGTAGCAGATGGTGCAGCCGACCCGGATCGGCCCGATCTGGTAGGTGACGATCTCCGCCCCGGGCGTGTAGGTCGCCGATTCCCGATACACCTTCCCGTCGGGCGTCACGACGTCGAACATGTGAATCTTGCGATAGCGAGCTATCTGCTGGCCATCCGGATCGAACACCACGGTCGTATTGAACAGGCGGTCGCCCTCGGCCTCGTTGAGGCTGCCGCCATGGACGTGAACGCGATATTCGCGCGCGATCTGCTGAAGCATCCGATAGGCCGGCCCGCCGGGCAGCGTTTCCGCCGATGCGCGCGCGCCGTCGACCGTTCCGCCCAGGTAGGTGATCAATTCCGGGAGCGCGACGAGATCGGGCCGGCCATCCTCGATGGCGGCGCGGAGCAGCGTCTCGGTCTCGCGCAGGTTGGTCGGCTTGTCGTCGCGCGAATTGGTCTGGACGAGCGTGATTTTCATGACTGGACCTTCGCTTGAGAAAGACAGGCGACCCGGTGGCTGCCGGTGACCGGCACGAGCTCGGTTTCGGCGTCGACCCCGCCGCTGCCGCCCCAGGGGAGATAGTCGCGGCCGTCCGGCGGCGGTCGAACATCGGCGGCATAAGGTGAAAGCCTATAACCGTTTTGGCCGTCGCTCTGTATCCTCGGCGCCGCGCGCAGCAGGGCGCAGGTATAAGGATGCCGAGGCGAGTCGAAGACCTCGTCGCGGGTCCCCTCCTCGACGATCCGGCCGCGATAGATCACCGTCACCCGGTCGGCGATCTGCTCGACGACGCCGAGGCCGTGCGAGACGAACAGGCAGGCAAAGCCGCGCGCCTTCTGCAGCGCGTCGAACAGCTTCAATATCTCCGCCTGGACGGTGACATCGAGCGCCGAGACCGGCTCGTCGGCGATGACGAGCTCCGGGTCGGAGATGAGCGCCCGGGCAATATTGACCCGCTGTCGCTGCCCGCCGGAAAGCTGGTGGGGAAAACGATCGATGAAGCTTTCATCGAGCCCGACCTCCGCCAGGCTCGCGCCAATGCGTTGGAGCCGCTCGGCCCGGCCGAGGCCCGGCTCGTGGCGAAGGCCTTCGCCGATCGAGGCGCCGACCCGCTGGCGGGGATCCAGAGCCGAAAAGGGATCCTGAAAGACGATCGCGGCGCGCCTCCGGAAATCCGCAAGGCCTTGCCTGTCGAGCGAAGTGACGTCGGCGCCGTCGAACAGGATATTCCCCGACTCGATCGGCACCAGCCCGAGGATCGCCCGAGCGAGCGTGGTCTTGCCGCTGCCCGATTCACCGACGATCGCCATCGTCTCTCCTCGCCGGAGACCGAGGCTGATGTCGTTCACCGGCCGGACGGGTTCGGACTTCAGCCAGGGCCATTTGCGTGGGCCGGCGAAGCTCACGTTGAGGCGATCGATCTCCAGCAGCTTTTCGCGGGGCGCCGAACTGGACAGGCGGGCTTCGCGGCGCGGCGAGGCGGCGAGCAGCGTCCGCGTATAGTCCTGGGTCGGTGCCCGAAGCACCTTTTCGGTCGATCCGGCTTCGACCAGTCGGCCCTTCTGCATGACCACGATCTGGTCGGAATATTCGGCGACCAGGCCGAGATCGTGAGTGATCAGAAGGACGCTCGTCCCCGTCTCCCGGACGAGCTCGACGAGAAGATCGAGCACGTCCTTCTGGACGATGACGTCGAGCGCGGTGGTCGGCTCGTCGGCGATCAGCAAGGTCGGCCGCAGGAGCATTGCCGAAGCGACGCTGATGCGCTGGCGCATGCCCCCGGAGAATTGATGAGGGTAGCTGTCGAGCGCGGCCGAGGGATCGGCGATCCGCACTCGGGTCAGCATCTCGATCATCCGTTCGCGGCAGGCCGAATCGTCGAGCTGTTCATGAAATTTCAGAGCCTCCGCCATCTGGCGGCCGATCTTCATCGACGGGTCGAGGCTGGTCATCGGCTCCTGGAAGACCATTGCGATTCCGACTCCGCGGACGGCGCGAAGCGCCGGTTCGTCGAGCCGGAACAGGTCCGATCCCCGATACAAAGCGCGCCCGCCGGTCACTCGAGCGCCGTAGGGCAGAAGGCCCAGAAGGCTCCTCGCCGCGATCGTCTTTCCCGATCCGGACTCTCCGACCAGGGCAAGGATCTCGCCCCGGCCGATCTCGAACGACAGTTGCTCGACGACGGCGCGCTCGTCGAAGGCGATGCTGATCTCGTTGACGCTGAGGATCGGTTCGCCGGTCACGACAGCGCCATCCGTGGATCGAACCGGTCGCGAAGCGCGTCTCCGAACAGGTTAACGCCGAGCACCGCTATCGAGATGGCGAGCCCCGGGAAGATGGCGAGCCACGGCGCGAAGGTGAAATAGGAGCGGGCGTCGGCGAGCATTCCGCCCCAGCTGGGATAAGGCGGCGGGACGCCCAGGCCGAGGAAGCTCAGCGCGCTTTCCGCAAGGATGGCGAGAGCGAAAAAGGCGGTGGCCAGAACCGTCAGCGGGCCGATGCAATTGGGGATGATGTGGCGAAGGATCGTGAACAGGTCGGAATTGCCCATCGCCCGCGAGGCCTCGACATATTCCTTTTCGCGAAGCGACAGCGCGATCCCGCGCACGACCCGCGTGACGCTCGGCGAATAAGCCAGGCCGAGGGCGAGGATGACGCCCCATTGGCTCTGTCCGATCGCGGCCATCAGGGCCAAAGCGAGCAGCAAACCGGGCAGCGCCATGAAGGCATCGACGATGGTCATCACCACCCGGTCGAGCCACCCGCCGAAATAGCCGGAAACGGCGCCCACGCTGACCCCGATCGCCATGGCGAGCGCGACCGTCAGCACGCTCACGGTGACGCTGATCGATGCCGCCGACAGCAGGCGGCTGAGCACGTCACGCCCGAACTGATCGGTGCCGAGCCAGTGCTCCCATGACGGCGGGACGAGGCGCGCGTTGAAATCGAGCGCGATCGGATCATAGGGCGTGCCGATCTGGCCGATCAGCGCGGCGACGAGCGCTAGTCCGATGAGGAGGGCGCCGATGCTCGCATTAGCGCGCCTGAACATCGCGCGATTGGCAGAGGAGGTCTTCATCGCCATCAGAACCGCACCCGCGGATCGACCACAGGATAGAGCAGGTCCACGATCAGGTTCACCACGATGTGGACGAAGGCGACGAACAGAAGGACGCCCTGAACGACGGCATAGTCGCGCGCATAGATGCCGTCGACGAGGAAGCGGCCGAGCCCGGGGAGCGTGAAAACCGTCTCGATCACCGCTACTCCGCCAAGCAGCGATCCCAGGATCAGGCCCATCAGGGTCATCGTCGGGGCGAAGGCATTCTTCACGACGTGCCGACGGATCACCGCTCCCTCCGGAAGCCCTTTCGAGCGGGCATTGACGACATAGTCCTGGCGAAGGACTTCGAGCGTGCTTGCCCGAACCATCCGGGTAAGGGTGGCGATCTCGACGAAGAGCAAGGCGATCACCGGCAGGATCAGATAGCGCAGCCCGGCGCCGACATCGTCGCTGACCGAAACATAGCCGACGGTCGGGAGCCATCCCAGGGTCGCGCCGAAGACGAGAATGAGCATGAGTCCGACCCAGAAGCTCGGCACCGAGATCAGGATGTTGGCGGCGAGCACCACCGCGAAATCGCCCTTCCGGTTCTGGCGCGAGGCGGCGTAGGTGCCGAAGGGAATGGCGATCGCGGCGGCGAACAGCATCGCCAGCACCACGACCTGCGCGGTGACTTCGAAACGGCGGCCGATCGCGGCCAGCACAGGCTCGCCGGTCATCAGCGAGACGCCGAGATCGCCGCTGACGACGTTCGACAGCCAGATCGCGAATTGAGTCAGATAGGACTGGTCGAGTCCGAGCGAGCGCCGTGCCTCCTCGAGCGCCTCGACATTTTCCGGGTCGCCCACCAGGATCATGGCGGGATCGCCCGGGACGAGCCGCATCAGCACGAAGATGACGATCGCGACGATCAGCATGGTGGGGATGCTGAGCAGGAGCTTGAGAAGCGCGTAGCGCATCGCCTCAGCGCCCCGCCCGCGACACGCCCCAAAGGCGTGGATGGCCGCCAGGCCAGTTGCGATAGCCCCGGATCCGGGAATCGACGAGGTCGCTCGACGGCTCGTTGTAGAGGCCGATGATCGGGATATCCCTCACCATCAAGGCGTGCATCCTGTCGAAGATCGCCTGCTGTTCTGCGGGGGTCTCGGCCTCGGTCGCGGCGCGCAGCAGGCGTCGCGCTTCCGGCGCCGGCCACTGAACCGCCGGGTTGCGGTCCTTCGATCCGACGAAAGCCGCATAGCTCAGCACCGGGTGGGCACGCGCGGAATAGCCGAACACCGAAAGCTGAAACCTGCCGTCGAAATAATTGGACAGCTGGGTCGCCCAGTCGAGCACCTCGAGCTGAGCGTTGATCCCGGCGGCGTTGAGCATCGCCTGGATGGCGACGGCATTGTCGAACGCGAACGGGATCTTTCGATTGGTCTGGATGAGGATCGGCTGGTCGCGATAGTTGGAAGCGGCGAGCAGCCGGCGCGCGGCGGCGGGATCGTAGGGCCACCAGGCATCGTGTCTCGCCGAATGGAACGGGCTGACCCGCGGCACGGCGGAAGGATTGGCAGGGGCCGCGCCGTAGCTTGCGATCGCAGCCACCTGGCCGAGGTTGATGGCGGCCGCGATCGCTCGGCGCATTCGAATGTCGCGAAGAAGCGGGTCGCGGGTCTGGACGAGCAACACGTTCCAGTAGAGCTGATCGCTCGCCGCCACCTGGATGCCGCTGCTTTGCAGATCGACGTGGGCGGTGAGCGACGGCGGCACTCGCGGCAGGATGTCGATATCGCCCGCCTCGAGCGCGGACATGCCGACCGAGACTTCGGGCACGATGACGAATCGGACATGCTCGGCTTCGGCGATTCGGCCACCGGCATAACCGTCGCGTGGCTCGGCCCTCGGCACATATCCGCCGAACCGGACCAGATCGACATATTCGCCGCGGCGCCACTCGCTGATCCGATAGGGGCCCGTGCCGACCGGCTCGATCCAGGTTCCGTCAGGCGCGACCGACGCCGGATGAAGGATCGCGGTGATGCATTGAAGGCTTGCCATCTGGTCGAGGAACGAGCTGTTCGTCCGGTCGAGGGTGAAGATGGCTGTCCGGCTGTCGGGCGTGTCGATGCTGACGATCTTCGATCCGAACCCGGCTTCGACCGTGCCGTCATACCAGCTTCTGCAGCGAAAGCCGGTCGCCGGATCGAGCATCCGCTCCCAGCTCCATTTCACTTCCGCCGACGTGACCGGCGACCCGTTGTGGAATCGGAGGCCTTCCCTGAGCACGAATTTGTAGGTTCGGTGATCGGGGGAGATCTCGACCCGTTCCGCCACCAGCGGCGCGACCGTCAGATCGTCGCGATAGGCCACCAGCGATTCGACGACGTGATGAAGAACGGCGTCGGTATTGCCGTCGCGAGTGACTCCGGGATTGGTGCCGCGGATATCGGCGTTGATGACGACGCTGATCGGATCGATGGCCTCGGTCGCCGCTTCGCGCGAAGATTCATCGCAAGCCGAAAGCAGCAAAGCGGCCGCGCACCCGAGGACAGCCAAGCGCCCGCTGAATCGCCGGAAAATCATGGATTGAGGCGATATTCGCTGTAGCGGGCCGCTCCTGCATAAGGCGCCGGAGCGATCCACATGCGGCCATTACAGGCATCCATGATCAGGCTCGCGACGGTCGCCGAGACGCTTCCGTCGGAACGCGGCGCCGGCGAACGGCAGACCGCGTCCGGGGCGCCGTAACGATCGCTCAGGGCCTGCTTGAAGCTGTCGACGTCGATGTCGCAGCCGTCGCGGTCGAGGCGATCGCGCACGCGCTTGTCGCGATAGAGGGATTCGGGATGGCGAAGGAGGCCTATGTCCTCGACTTTGCCCAGAGCCGCCGACGACTTGAAGTGATTGGCGTGAGTCATCAGGCCGTCTTCCGGAAACGACCAGTAGACGGCTCTTGGGGTGGTTTCGAAGTTGATCGCCTCGCTCTGGCCGAGGCCGCCGCTGTGGCTGAGCATGATGTTGTGCGAGGCGGATCGGGGCGCGGCGAGGAGCACCCCGGTCGCCGCCGCGAGCGTTGAAGCCTGAAGCATCCGCCGGCGGACGAACGGGCTGCAAATGCCGCCTGGAACGAAGTCGTCGTCGGTCTGAAGGCCGTTGGCGGTGAGAGCCAGTCCGGCGCTGTTGAGGCCGTGGCGGGCCAGCTGCCCGGCTTCGCAGAAGGTGAGGATGTCGGGACCGTCAGCGCCGCGGATCCGAAGCACGATGGCGGTGTCGACGCAGGCCGGGCGCCAATCCCAGTTCTGGCCGTGGAGCAGAACGCCTCGAGCGCGTTCGGGCATTGCCAGGGCCGCCGTGCATTCGTCGGGCTCCAGCGAAGCAGAATCCCATCCGGTCAATTCGGTGCGGGCGTTGAGGGCGACGATCGCTTCCAGCGGCTGATCTGCTCCCCTGGCGATTCCCTTCAGCTCCGTCGCGCTGTCGGCGTCATATTTCTCGAGAGCCTCGAAATAAAGAAGCGCAAGCTCGCGGGCCCCGGGGCGGGCGAGCGCGTCGGCATAGATTTCCAGACCGCGGGCGATCCTTGCCTTGGCCTGGCGACCATGTTCGATCCCCCGCTCGGTGGCGGAGCCGGCGATATCGATGAGCGGGAAAGCTTCCATGCCGATGCGTCAGGCCGCGTCCGGGCGCGCCCGGGCGAGGATCTCGGCGAAGAATTCGTGGACGGGGCCGAGCACCGCATAGCCGTTATGGCCGACCCCGGGCACGCGGTCGAACCGGACCGCGATTCCGTTCGCGACGAAATTGTCGCGAAGTGAATTCAGGCGGTCGATTCGGGTCTCTCCGGCGTCATTGGCGCCTTCCATCCAGAAGCGCGAACCGGGTTTGATCGTGATTTCCCAGGTTTCGAGATCCTCGTCCCCGATCACCATCTGAACCGGAAGCCGGCGAAGTCGGTCGAGATCGATGCCGATGCCGAACCTCTGCTCCAGGTCCGAGGTGCCGCGCCACCAGGGCAGGCTGTCGTCGATGAGCGTCACCATCCCCGGCGCACCGACCGAGACTCCGAGGAGATTATCTGGGTGGAGATAGGCGAAACGGTGCGCGAAATGTCCGCCGCCGGAAAAGCCGAACAGCAGGAACCTGTTTTCGGTGAGGCGGAAGCGGGCGGCCACCTCTTCGACCATGAAGTTCAGGACATGATCGTAACGAATCCCCTGGAAGTCGATGAACTTGTAATTGGCGAGCTCACCGGGCTCGATGATGCCGGCAGGGAAGAGCGGCGCCATGACGATCGCCTGGTTGGCCTCGGCGAAGTCGGCGAAAAGGTCGCGATAGACGCTTGGCGTCCGACCGGTGCCGTGGATGAGGACGCACAGCCTGTAATCGTCCGCCGATTGGAATTCGAAACGCTTCGGGACATAGAGATAATAGCCGAAGCGCTGATCGGCGCGTGAAGCGAAATAGGTTGTTGCGCCGCGCTCGTAATGGCCGAGCGAATCCTCGCTGCCCGCCGCGGATATTGACTGACTCAACTTCCGATCATCCTCGTCGCGACGCCTGCTCCTGGCGCGAATGCTGAGCTACATAATGGCATTATACAACCCGAAAATACCAAGACAAGGGCGCGGTCGCCTGATCCTGGCGACAGAAAGGGTCAGTCATCGGCGAGGAAGATCTCGGTGGACTCGCTGGCGAGCCGGAGGTGGCGGGTGAGCAGGGTTGCCGCCCACGCCCGGTCGTCCTTCAGCAGCGCCTCGAGGATCGCGACATGCTCCTCGAAGGAATCCTTCACCCGTTCGTTGGCGTAATAGGATTCGATCTCGACGGTGCGGCGGAGGCGGTTCTGGCTGCGCACGCCCTGAAGGAAGAATTCGTTTCCCGAAAAGGCGGCGAGCATTTCGTGAAGCTCGGCGTCGAGGCTGAACCATTGCGCCGCGCTGATCGGGCCGGCGCCTGGATCGAGGAGCTCCAGGTGACGCGCGAGCAGGGCTTCGACTCGGCCCTTGTCGATCCGGTAATGGGGTGAACCGAGCGCCGCCGGCTCGATCGCCAATCGATATTCATAACTGGCGCGATAGGCTTCCACCGTCCCCAGCGTCTCGTGGAACATCCAGCCTCGCCCTGGGCTGCGGCTGATATGGCCGTCCTGATTGAGGGCCATGAGCGCCTTCGTCAGAGTGCTTCGGGTGACCTTATATTCGCGCAGCAGGTCGGCTTCGCTGATCTGTTCGGGGATTCGCCCTGCAAACCGGTCGCGAAGCACTTGTACGTAAAGCTCCTCGGCGGCGGCGGGGGGAACGTCGAGCGACAAACCGGTCAGTTCGGCGGGGCCGAGCGCGAGCACATAAGCACGATCCGTGCGCCGGACGACCGAACGATCCTCGAGCACCTTGAGGGCAGCCCTGATCGGAGAGCGAGAGACTCCGAACGCCGCCGCGAGCTTGCGCTCGGCGAGGCGGTCGCCGGGGGCCAGATCATGCTCGAGGCAGAACTGGACGACCTTCTCGCTGAGCTCGAGGGCAAGTTGGTTGGCCTGGGTCATGTCTGGTCATCCTACAAACATTCGGCGATCGGAAGAACGTGAATGCGTCCGTGCTTGATAGCGGTATTATTGTAACTTGAAAAACCATTATTGCCTGTTAAGGTGCCCACGGTCCAGCGGCAAACGGGTGTGGCATTGAGCTCAAAGACGCAGATCGAGTCGGCCGCGGAATTTGCCCGGATGGTGGAAGAGCGCGGGCTTTCGCACCTGAAGCTGGGCGTCACCGACATCGACGGCGTGATGCGCGGCAAATATGTTGCCGCCGCCGATCTGTTGGCGGGCGTGGACGGGGGTCTCGGCTTGTGTTCCTGCCTGATCGGCTGGGATTGCGACGACACTCTCTACACGAACAACCCCGGCAGCCTGAGCGGCTGGCACACCGGTTATCCGGACATGCCGATCAACGTCCGCCCCGAAACGGCGCGTGACCTTCCCAACGAATTTGGCGGCAAGGGCCTGCTCGTCCTGGGCGAGCTTGCCGGCGATGCCGCTGCGGTCTGTCCGCGTACCCTGCTTGGCAAGGTCGTCGACCAGGCCTCGGCGATGGGGTTCGAGGTCCTCGTCGGTTTCGAATATGAATTCACTCTCTTCGCCGAAACCACCGACAGCGCTCACGCCAAGGGTTTTCGCGGGCTCAAGCCGCTGTCGCCAGGCAATTTCGGCTATTCGATTCTTCGCAGCGCGAACTTCTCGGAATATTGCGAAGCGCTGATCCGGGATTGCGCGGCGATGGCCGTGCCGCTGGTTGGAGTGCACACCGAAAACGGGCCGGGCATCTGGGAAGCGGCGATCGCCGCAACCGACGCCCTCGCCGCCGCAGACCGGGCCGCCATCTTCAAGACCTTTGCCAAGGATATCGCACGGCGCAACGGCTTGCTCGCGACCTTCATGGCGAAATGGTCTCCCGAGCATCAGGGCCTTGGCGGGCACATGCACATTTCGCTCCGCGCCAAGGAGGACGGCGCAGCGGTCTTTTTCGACCCGGAGCGGGAAGACGGGTCGAGCGAGCTGCTCGACCAGTTCGTGGCCGGCCAGCTCGCTTTGCTGCCTGAATATACGGCGCTCTACGCGCCGACCATCAACTCTTATTCCCGGCTCGTGCCCGGAGCGTGGGCGCCGACCAGCGCGACCTCGGGCGTCGACAACCGGACCTGCGCCTTGCGGATCATCGGTCGGTCGCCGCAGTCCCGCCGAGTCGAGTTCCGGGTCTGCGGCGCCGATGCCAATCCCTATCTGGCGCTTGCGGCGGCCATCGCCTCGGGCCTGAACGGAATCCGCGCCGGGTCGCCAAGAGTGGAGCCCGTTCAAGGCAATGCTTATGCAGATCCGGCTGGCGCGGCGCGGCTTCCGGAGAGCCTGGCCGACGCGACCAGGGCGCTGCGCGGCTCCAGGGCAGCGCATGAATGGTTCGGCGACGCCTTCGTCACCCATTATGCGCATTCGCGCGAATGGGAGGATTCCCGTTTTCGCGCGGCAGTGACCGATTGGGAACTCCAGCGTTATTTCGAGATCATCTGAGATGGCCGGCGAGACTCTCGAGCTGATCTCGCCTGTCGATGGCTCGATTCATGCCGTGCGGCCCGCGGAATCCGCGAGAGAGCTCACCGCCATGATCGGGCGCGCTTCGGCCGCCCAGCGCCACTGGCGCCAGGTTCCGGTCGAGAACCGGGCGGCGATCGTCGCGCGCGCTTTTGCAGCGCTGGAACGCAAGGCGGACGAAGCCGCCGTCGAGCTTGCCTGGCAAATCGGCCGTCCGGTGGGCGAGGGTGCCGGCGAAATCCAGCGCGCGGCGGATCGGGCGCGGTACATGGCCGGAATCGCCCGGACTTCGATCGACGAGATCGAGGTCGCACCCGGTCGGGCGATCAGCTGGGAACCGGTCGGAATCGTCCTGATCGTCGCGCCCTGGAACTATCCTTATCTCACCGCGACCAACGCTTTGGCGCCGGCGCTCGCGTCGGGAAATGCCGTCATTCTGAAGCACAGCTTCCAGACGGCGCTCGTCGCCGAGCGCATCGCCGCGGCCTTCGCTTCGGCCGGGCTTCCACCGGATGTCCTGCAGATCCTCCATTGCACCAATCCGACCACTCTTGACGCCGTTTCCCGGCCCGAATTCGGGCGCGTCGTATTCACCGGTTCGGTGGAGGTGGGCCGGATCATCGCGGCCGCCGCCGCACCGAACTTCACGCCGGTCACGCTCGAGCTCGGCGGCAAGGATGCCGCTTATGTCTGTGACGACGCGGATCTCCAGTCGGCAATCGAAAATCTGGCGGACGGCGCGTTCTACAATAGCGGACAATCCTGCTGCGGGGTCGAGCGGATCTATGTCGACCGCTCCTGTTACCAGGCTTTCGTCGAGGGGCTGGCGGAGCAGGCCGGAAGGCTCCGCCTCGGCGACCCGCTCGACCCTCGGACCAGCCTTGGTCCGATGGCACGCTCGGAGGGTGCCGCCTTCGTCCGCCGCCAGATCGAGGAAGCCGTCGAGCGCGGCGCCCGACGGATGTTGGGGGCGGAATCCGGCGACGGCCATTATGTGCCACCCGAAATATTGGTCGACGTCGATCATCGCATGTCGGTGATGCGCGACGAAAGCTTCGGCCCGGTCGTCGGTGTCGTCCCGGTCGAAGGCGACGACGAGGCGGTGCGCCTGATCAACGACACCCGCTTCGGACTCACCGCCTCGATCTGGACGAGCGATTCGGGCCGCGCCCGACGCGTCGGTGACCAGCTCGATGTCGGCACGGTCTATCAGAACCGCTGCGACTATCTGGATCCGGCGCTGCCCTGGAGCGGCCGCCGCGACAGCGGGTCAGGACTGTCGCTCAGCAAATTCGCCTTCGCCTCGTTCAACCGGCCCAAAAGCCGGCTCTGGCCGGCACCGGATGCGCTTGTGTCGCAGACGGCATGCCTCGCCGCTCAGCACTGATCAGCAAAATCAAAATAGGATGAAACGGGAGGAAAGAGTGAGGAAGATTACGCACACGACGATGCTCGCGCTAGGTTTTGCCCTCCCCGGGCAAGTCTCTGCCCAGTCCACCGACGAGCCTGTGCTCGAGGAAATCGTCATCACTGCCGACCGGCCGGACAGCTTTGGCGCAGGCCTGGTCCAGGTCGGCACCTTCCGAAATGCCCGGATCATCGACGTCCCACTGACCGTCAATGTCGTGCCTCAGGAGCTCCTTCGTTCGCAGGCCGTCACCGGCCTCTACGAGGCGCTGCGCAACACCGCAGGCGTCACCCGTTCGCAGCTCGGCGGCACGACTTACGACAATATCGCGGTCCGCGGCATTCTCGTCGAAAACCGCACCAGCTATCGCCTGAATGGATCGATGCCGATCATCAACCTCGTCGATCTGCCGTTGGAAAACAAGGACCGGGTCGAAGTGCTGAAGGGCGTCGGGGCCCTTTATTACGGCTTCGCTCCGCCCTCGGGAATCGTCAATCTCGTCACCGAGCGGCCCGATCGAGATCTGACCGAATTCACGATGAGCGGCACCAACCACGGTGCGTTCAATGGAACTGTCGATGTCAGCCGGAGGATCAGCGACCGCTTCGGCATTCGCTTCAATGGCGGCGCCGGAGTTGTCGAGAACGGCATCCGCCGCTTCGATGGCGAACGCTATGTCGCCGCTCTGGCGGCGGACTGGGACGCGAGCGACGCGGTCAGGTTCAAGCTGGACGTCGAGCATGTCGCCAAGGATGTGACCGAGCCTTCCGCGCTGCAGCTGCTGCCCGCCGATTCGGGATTCGTCCCCGACATTCCCGATCCGGAAACCAATTTCGGCGGCCGCGACCTTCGTTACGACGCCTGGGCGACCAATGTCCTCGGGCGGGTCGACTGGCGGATATCGAGCGGCTGGGCTCTGACGGTCGAGGGCGGCCAGGCGCTGACCGTTCGGAACCGCGACTTTTCGCAACTCGAACGGTACGGCACCCCCACCGGTGACGGCACCTTGCGGATTTTCCGGACGCGCAACCAGCGCTTTCGCAATCGCAATGCCCGTGCCGAGCTGGCCGGGGTGTTTCAGACCGGCGGGATCACGCACAATCTCATCGTCGGTGCATCGAGCAATTGGCGCTGGCAGAACGGACGGAACAGCACCGCGCTCACCGTCGCCCAGAATTTCTTCAATCCCCGTGACGTGAGCGTTCCCGAACCGACCGTCTTCACGGTGACGCCGCTCGATATCACCGACCGGGGCGTCTATCTCGTCGACCGCGCGGAACTGGGCATCGTCGAGCTGCTCGGCGGCGTTCGCTACAGCAATTACGAGAGCGTGACGACCCGCCCCAACGGCGACGTGACCGCCTTCACCGTCAATCGCTGGACACCCTCGGTCGGGGTGATCGTCAAGCCCAACGAGAATCTGAGCCTCTATGCGACCTATCTCGAGGGTCTCGAGGAGGGAGGAACGGCGCCGGTCAACAGCGCGCTTCCGGGCGATGTCCTTCCGCCGGCTGTCTCGACCCAATATGAGGTCGGGATCAAGGGCGAGGCCCTGGCCGGAATCATCTTCCAGCTTGCCGGTTTCCAGATCGAGCGGCCGTCGGCCTTCACCGATCCGGTCGACAATCGCTTCAAGCTTGCCGGACGCGCCCGCTACCGCGGGATCGAAGCCTCCGTCACCGGCGAGGTCACTCCCCAGCTTTCGGTCTACCTCACCGGCCAGTATCTCGATGCGGAAACGCTCCGCGCGGTGAACGCTCGTCTCGTCGGCAAGCGGCCGGAAAATACGCCTGAATGGACGGCCAGCCTCTATGCCGAATATCGTCCCGAAGCGGTCCCCGGACTGGCTGTCGGTGGAGGGCTGTTCTACATCGGCAATCGCGCGGTCAACAATTTCAACGATGCCTTTGTCGACGGCTATACGACCTTCTCCGCCTCGGCGCGTTATACGTTCGAAGATGTCGGACGAGACGGACTGACGCTCCAGCTCAACGCCGATAATCTGACGAACGAACGCTACTGGAGCACGGCGAGCAACGGCTTGGTCGCAGTCGGATTCCCGCGGCAGATCAGGTTGACGGCGCGCCTCGGCATCTGATGCGCAAGACCTTCGTCAAGGTTCACCTCTGGCTTGGCGTCTCGATCGGGTTGCTCTGGGCGCTTCAGGGGCTGAGCGGGTCGCTGCTCGTCTTCCACCGCGAGTTCGACCGCTTCAACGGACCTGCGGTCACGGCCGGTCCGATGGCGTCGCTCGATCTCATCGCGCAGCGCTCGTCGGCCGAGTCGGAGGGCCGGATCGAGCGAATCGCGATCATCGACCGAGCGGGCGATCTCCTGACGGCGGACTATCACGACCCCGACGGGGAAGCGCGTTCGTTGCTCGTCGACGCCGCGACCGCCGACATCGTGGGTCGGCGCGATCTGGAGCCGCTGTCGCCGGCGAGCGGTTCCTTCTCGCAATGGCTCTATCTGCTTCACCAATCGATGCTCCGCGGGGAGGAAAGTAACCAGCTCACCGGCCTTTCCGGCTTTGCCCTCCTCGCGGCGATCATCGCCGGGCTGTTCATTGCCTGGCCGCGCCGAGGCGCCTGGCGAGCCACCTTCAACTGGCGCCGTTGGCGGTCGGTCGATCAACGACTCTATGGCTGGCATCGCGCCCTTGGACTTGCGGTCGGTTTCATCCTGCTGGTCACCGTCCCTTGCGGCCTCTATCTCGTCTTCGCCGGCGATTTCCGGCCGGCCCTCGCCAGGATAGTGCCGCATCGCCTGCCTTATCGGGCGGCGCCGCTCGAGACATTGCCGGCTGATCTCGTCGGTCCTCAAGCCGCACTCGACGTCGCTGAAAGTCATTTTCCCGGCGCAGCGTTCGTCTCGATCGCGATGCCGACCGAAAGATCGCCCATCTATGCCGTTCGGCTACGGCAGGAAGCCGAACCGAGGCTTTGGGCCGGTGTCACCAACATCGCCGTCGACGCGGCAAGCGGACGCACGCTCGATGTCTACGATCCGACCACGGCTCCGGTGAGCAACCGGATCGCGGACCTCGCTTTCGCAATCCACAATGGCGAAGTCGGCGGACTGGCAGGGCGATCGTTGATCCTTCTCCTGGGGCTCTCGCTCCCGACCCTTTACGGCCTTGGGCTCTGGGCGTGGTGGAGAAAGCGGCGGCGCCGGAAGAAACGTGGCTGATCGTCCGGGCGTCGAAATGCGAAAACGCAGGTCGATCATTCACCGGGGCATCGGCTCTGCCTCTCGCCCTTTCCGGTGGCTTTCCGTCTCGGCGATTCTGGCGGCCGGGCTTTGCGCATCCCAGCCGGCGTTCGCCAGTCAATTTCTTGCGGTCGAAGCGGTCTATACGGGTGAGATATGGAGCAATCTGCGCGGCGGATTGAGACGCGATTTCGTCTATCTCGACAATGCCGATCTGGCTGTCACTCTGGATGGTGAGAAGGCAGGGCTGAACGGCACGACGATTTTTGCCTCCCTTCTGTACAACAATCGGAACACGCTTTCGGAATCGATCGTCGGCGATCTCCAGACGATCAGCAACATCGACACCGACGGCTCGCTTCGGCTCTATGAGGCGTGGATCGAGAAGGATCTGAGCGCGATCAGCATCAAGCTCGGACTGATCGATCTCAACAGCGAGTTCGACGTCAACAGCCCGGGCTCTCTCTTCATCAACAGCTCGCACGGGATCGGACCGGATTTCAGCCAGATTGGTGAATCGGGGCCTTCGATCTTTCCCTTGACCGGACTGGGTATCGTCGGACGTGCCCAACTGGGCGGCGACGTCACTCTTCGCGCCGGACTGTTCGAGGGCACGCCGGGAAATCCCGATCGTCCACGCCGGATGGCGATCGACCTCGACGATGACGAAGGGGTGTTGCTGGTGGGGGAAATTGCTCACCACTTCCACGCCAGGGGAAAGCTCGCCGTCGGGGCGTGGCATCATAGCGGCGGCCGAGTGACCGCAATCGACCCGACCCGGTCGAGCGGCGCATCGACGGGAGTCTATCTTCATGTTGAAGCGCCGATCGGCCAGCTCGGCGGAATCGACGTCGATGGCTTCGGCCGAATCGGCTTCGCCGATCCACAGGTTCATCAGATCGCTCGCTACACCGGTGCCGGCCTCACCCTCTCCGGACCCGTCTTCGCCAAGGGCGAGCGGGAAGAGCAGATCGGACTGGCGATTGCCGTCGCGCACAATGGGGAGCCTTTCCGCCGAGCCCGCGCCGTGGCCGGTCAGCCCGTCGGCCATTCAGAAACCAGTCTGGAGCTCACTTACCGGATCGCGATTACGGACTATTTGGCGCTTCAGCCGGACCTTCAATATGTCGTGAACCCGGGCACGGGCCCCGATCTCCAGGACGCGATCGTCGCTGGCCTGCGGTTCGAGCTGAGCTGGG
>CAMPIH010000024.1 GCA_946886275.1 uncultured Sphingosinicella sp. | reverse complement strand
CGACGAGCGCATGTTCCGCGCCCAGCGCCAGGGCAAGACCAGCTTCTACATGAAGGCCCTGGGCGAGGAGGCGGTGGCCGTGGCCGCCGCTCACGCCCTCGACCGTGAGGACATGTGCTTCCCGACCTATCGTCAGCAGGGGCTGCTCATCGCGCGCGATTATCCGCTCGTCGAGATGATGTGCCAGATCTACTCGAACCAGGGCGACAAGCTCAAAGGGCGGCAGCTGCCGATCATGTATTCGGACCGGGAAAGGGGCTTCTTCTCCATCTCGGGCAACCTCGCCACCCAATATCCGCAGGCCGTGGGCTGGGCGATGGCGAGCGCGATCAAGGGGGACAGCCGGATCGCCGCCGCCTGGATCGGCGACGGCGCCACCGCGGAAGGCGATTTCCACAACGCCGTCACCTTCGCCGGAGTCTATCGCGCCCCGGTGATCCTCAACGTCGTCAACAATCAATGGGCGATCTCGACCTTCTCCGGGATCGCCGGGGCGGAGCTCACCACTTTCGCCGCCCGAGCGGTCGGTTATGGCATTGCCGGCCTGCGGGTCGACGGCAATGACGCGCTCGCCGTCTATGCCGCGACCCGGTGGGCGGCGGACCGTGCCCGCGCCAATCTCGGGCCGACCTTGATCGAGACCTTCACCTATCGGGTCGAAGGCCATTCCACCTCGGACGATCCCACCGCCTATCGGCCTCAGGGCGCCGGCGCGAAATGGCCGCTGGGCGACCCGATCGAGCGGCTGAAGCGGCATCTGATCAAGCTCGGCGAATGGGACGAGGAGCGCCACGGCCAGCTCCAGGAAGAGCTCTCCGCCGAGGTCAGGTCGGCGCAAAAGGAGGCCGAGAAGAAGGGAACTCTCGGCAACGGCCATTTCGAGGACGTGGATTCGATGTTCGCCGACGTCTTCGAGGAAGTGCCCTGGCATCTCGCCGAGCAGCGCGAGGCCGCCCGCGCCGAGATGGAGGCGCGCCGCAAATGACCGTCATGAACATGATCGAGGCGCTCAACGACGCCCATGACGTGATGATGGCGCGCGACGACGGCATCGTCGTGATGGGCGAGGATGTCGGCTATTTCGGCGGGGTCTTCCGGGTCACCGCCGGGCTTCAGGCAAAATATGGCCGGAGCCGGGTGTTCGACGCGCCGATCGCCGAGGGCGGGATCGTCGCCGCCGGGATCGGCATGGCGCTGTACGGCCTGAGGCCGGTCGCCGAGATCCAGTTCGCCGACTACATCTTCCCCGGCTTCGACCAGATCTTCTCCGAGGCCGGCCGGATCCGCTACCGCACCGCCGGCGAATGGTCGGTGCCGATGGTGATCCGATCGCCTTATGGCGGCGGAATCTTCGGCGGCCAGACCCACAGCCAGTCGCCCGAGGCCTTCTTCGCCCACATGCCGGGGATCAAGACGGTGATTCCGTCCAACCCTCACGACGCCAAGGGGCTATTGATCGCCGCGATCGAGGATCCGGACCCGGTGCTCTTCTTCGAGCCCAAGAGGATCTACAACGGACCGTTCGACGGCTATTACGAACGGCCGGTGACGCCCTGGGCCAAGCATAAGCAGGCGGAAGTGCCGGAAGGCCATTATGTCGTCCCGCTCGGCAAGGCGGCGATCGCCCGATCGGGCGAGGCGGTGACCATCCTCGCCTACGGGACGATGGTCCATGTCGCGCTCGCCACCGCCGAAGCGGAAGGGATCGACGCCGAGGTGATCGATCTTCGGACGATCGTCCCGCTCGACATCGAGACGATCGAGGAATCGGTGAAGAAGACCGGACGCTGCGTCGTCCTTCACGAGGCGACCCGCACGGCGGGCTTCGGCGGCGAGCTCGCGGCCCTCGTCCAGGAGCGCTGCTTCTATCATCTCGAGGCGCCGGTCCAGCGAGTGACCGGCTACGACACGCCTTATCCGCATTCGATGGAATGGACCTATTTCCCGGGGCCGGCGCGGCTTGCACGCGCGCTCAAGGCCGTACTGGAGGACTGACCGCAAATGGCGCGCTACGAATTCAAGCTTCCCGACATCGGCGAAGGCATTGCCGAGGCCGAGATCGTCGCCTGGCACGTCAAGGTCGGCGATCAGGTCGCGGAGGACCAGCAGATCGCCGACATGATGACCGACAAGGCGACGGTGGAGATGGAATCGCCGGTCGCCGGCAAGGTCCTCGAAATTGCCGGCGAGGTCGGCGACCAGATCCCGATCGGAAGCGTCCTCATCGTGATCGAGACCGAAGGCGCGGCTCCGGCCGAGGCCCAGCCGGAAGAGCCGATCGCCGACGGCATGGCCGAAATCCCCGAGGCGCTCGAGGAGGTCGTCCCCAGCGCCGAGTCCAGGCCGGCCCCTGAGCCTGTTTCCGTTCGTGAAGCGCCTGCCGAGCCGGCGAAGGTCGAGTCTCCGCGGCCGACGCCTTCGCCGAAGCCGGAATCGAAGGCGCTCGCCTCGCCGGCGGTTCGGCAGCGGGCCCGCGATCTCGGGATCGACCTGGCGCAGGTGCGCCATGCAGGCGACCGGATCCGTCACGCCGATCTCGATTCCTATCTTCTTTACCATGGCGGCGGTGCCTCGCGGCCCGCTTCTCCGCGGCGGGACGAGGAGGTGAAGGTGGTCGGCCTGCGCCGCCGGATTGCCGAGAACATGCAGGAGGCGAAGCGCCGGATCCCGCACTTCACCTATGTCGACGAGGTCGACGTCACCGCGCTCGAGCAGACCCGGGCGATGATGAACTCGGATCGTGGCGACCAGCCCAAGCTCACCTTGCTGCCGTTCCTGATCAGCGCGATGTGCCGGGTGCTGCCCGATTACCCGCAGATCAACGCCCGATTCGACGACGACGCCGGGATCGTCCTCCGCTCCGGCGCCGTCCACATGGGCATGGCGACCCAGACGGACAACGGCCTTGCCGTGCCCGTCATCCGCAATGCCGAGCGGCACGACGTGTGGGCGCTGGCGGGCGAGATCCTCCGGCTGGCCGAGGCGACCCGCTCGGGCAAGGCGAGCCGCGACGAGCTCAGCGGCTCTACCATCACCATTTCCAGCCTGGGGCCGATGGGCGGGATCGTCTCGACCCCGGTCATCAATCGGCCCGAAGTCGCGATCATCGCCGTCAACAAGGTCAAGGAAATGCCCGTCGTCGTCGACGGCGAGCTCGAGATCCGCAAGATGATGAACCTGTCTCTGTCCTGCGACCATCGGGTCGTCGACGGCTGGGACGCGGCAAGCTTCATCCAGGATTTGAAGAAGCTTCTGGAGAATCCGCTGAGATTGCTGTCGATGCGCTGAGCGGCTCGGTGTCCGCCGGCCGCAGCTTCGGTGCGACCGGGCCGAAGGCCCCTATGCCGCTTCGCTCACGCTTTCGACAAGGCCTTCGAACAGCCGGCGCCCGTCGGTTCGACCATGAGCGGTTTCGACCATCCGCTCGGGGTGGGGCATCATGCCTAGGACGTTGCCGCCCTCGTTGATGATCCCGGCGATGTTGCGCGCCGAGCCGTTGCATTCGTCGAGATAGCGGAAGGCGATCCGTCCTTCGCCTTCCAGCCGATCGAGCGTTTCCTGATCCGCTTGGTAATTGCCGTCATGATGAGCGACGGGGATGATGATCTCCTCGCCCGAGCCATAGCGGCTGGTGAAGGCGGACTGGCTGTTCTCGACCTTGAGCGGAACGTCGCGGCAGACGAAGTTGATCCCGGCGTTGCGCATCAGCGCCCCCGGCAGAAGGCCCGCCTCGGTGAGGATCTGGAAGCCGTTGCAGACCCCGAGCACCGCGACTCCACGATCGGCGGCGGATTTCACCGCCTGCATGACCGGCGATTGCGCGGCCATGGCTCCGGAGCGGAGATAGTCGCCGTAGGAGAAGCCGCCGGGAATGGCGATGAGGTCGAGACCGCCCGGCAGCTCGTTCGACCGGTGCCAGACCATTTCAGGGGCCTTGCCGCTGACCAGCCGGATCGCCTCCGCCAGATCGCGGTCGCAATTGGATCCGGGAAAGACGATGACGGCGCTCTTCACGCGGCGACATCCCGTGCGGGCTGCTGCCGTTCGATCCGGAAATTCTCGATCACCATATTGGCGAGAAGCTTTCGGCACATCTCCTCGACGTCCGAATCGCCGACGCTCTCGTCGACGTCGAGCTCGATCAGCTTGCCGGCGCGGACGTCGTTGACTCCGCTGAAGCCCAGCCCTTCGAGGGCATGGTGGATCGCCTTGCCCTGTGGATCGAGGACCCCGTTCTTCAGCGTCACATAGACACTAATTTTCATCCTTCGCTCCGGCTTTCGGAAAACTGCGGCCCATATGGCCTCGGCGCCTTCGCCGCACAAGCGCCGCCATGCCTTGCTGGCCTCGCTTCTCGTCCCTATCTCCAGCCCATGAGCGACATCGCGCTTTCCCCATCCGCCGCGGCGCGGATCGCGTCGATCGCGAAGCGCCAGGGCAAGCCTGCCATCCTCCGACTGGCGGTGGACGGCGGCGGCTGCGCCGGCTTCACCTATCGATTCGGCCTTGCCGACGAGGTCGAGGCGGAAGACGTCCGATCGGAAAGAGACGGGGTGACCCTGGTCGTTGACCCCATCTCCCTCGACCTTCTGCGCGGGTCCACCGTCGATTTCGTCGAGAGCCTCGGCGGCGCCTCCTTCCAGGTGACCAATCCGAACGCCGCCTCGGGCTGCGGCTGCGGCACCAGCTTCAGCATCTAGATCCCGCCGTCTTCAGGGCGAAGCCGGAGCGAACAAGGCGAAGGCGGTGAAGAAGCCGAGGATGATGATCCCGAAGGCGAGCAGCATCATCCCGAAGATCATCAGCGCGTAGCGCGCTGGGTCCTCGCCGCTGCCGAGCCGTCGCGCGTTTGGATCGACCGGTTTCCCGGTGAGTGCCGCCCACCAGCAACGCACTCGAGACTGGGCGAACATCATCAGGGCGCCGGCGACGATCGCGACGGCGGCGAGAAGATCGACGATGATGGTCACCATGCTCGTCTCACGCATTCCCTCGCTCTTCCGCAGCCGCCTTGCGGCTGGATGGACCAAACCCTAAGCCGCTTGGCATGAAGATCGTGTCCTACAATCTCAACGGCATTCGTGCCCGCCTGCCGCGGCTGATCGAATATCTCGACGAGCAGAAGCCCGACGCGCTCTGCCTCCAGGAGGTCAAGTGCGCCGACGAGAGCTTCCCGATCGAGGATCTCCGCGCCGCCGGCTATGACGGGGTATGGCACGGCCAGAAGGGATTCAACGGCGTCGCCATCCTGACTCCCGGCACCGGGCCGAAGCTCCGTCGAACCGGCCTACCCGGCGACCCCGACGATAGTCATAGCCGCTATATCGAGGCCGAGATCGGCGGAGTGATCGTCGCGTCCCTCTATTTGCCCAACGGCAACCCGGTGGGCACCGAGAAGTTCGCCTACAAGCTCGCCTGGATGGACCGGCTTCGAGCCCATGCGCTGGAACTGCTGGCCGAGGAGCGTCCTTTGGTCCTCGCCGGCGACTGGAACGTCATTCCCACCGACGATCCTGACGACGTCTTCTCGGCGCGGGCCATGGCCCATGACGCGCTGATGCAGCCGGAGAGCCGGGCCGCTTATCGACGGATCCTCAATCTCGGCTTCACCGACGCGATCCGCGCCCGCTATCCGGAAGGGGCCGTCTATACCTTCTGGGATTATACCGCCGGCTGCTGGCAGCGCGACGCCGGCTTCCGGATCGACCATCTGCTCCTCTCGCCGCAAGCGGCCGACCGGCTGCTCGATGCCGGAGTCGACAAGGAATATCGCGGCCGCGAAAAGGCGTCCGATCACGCGCCGACCTGGGTCGCGCTGGAGGACTGATCGCAAAGCTGGAGCGAGGTTGGCGCGCGGTGGGGACTCCCAGCTTCCGCGCCTTCAGGCCCTTCGGCATGAAGGGGCGGCAGCAACCCCACATCACGCTCCGGTCGGCATGGGTGCCGGCCCGTGCTACGGCAGGGAGGTTCACCGTGTCACGCGCGCCGGGGGCGACCATAACATGGTTAAGCCGAGTCGCGAACGCACCCCGAGGGACTTGCCGCGAACAGGGCTCCGTCTGGCTCGCCTTTTCACCCGCTGGCGGTCCCCAAAACGCGCCTCACAGCACTTTCTCGTAAATCCGGTAGATCCGGTTGACCTTGCTCTCGATCGCCTTGGCGATGGAGATCATCGGCCCATTGTCGTCCAATACCCAGCCGACTTCCCCCCGCTCGATGCCGTAATGGGCCGTGCCGGCACGGCGGATATTCTCGATCATCATGAAGGCGAGCTGGCTCGCCAGGCGGCTGGAATGGAGTCGCTTGAGAACGCCCATCAACGGCACTCGGCCGCCCTTCGGCCGCATCCGTTTCAGCCGCCACAACAGTTTCGCCCAGCCGAACGGCCAAAGCTCCCCGTCGAGGTCCCTGATGAATTCGTTGATGTCGGGCAGGGCCATCATGAAGGCGACCGGCTCGCCTTCATATTCCGCGATCTGGATCATGTCCTCGAGGACGATCGGCTTCAGCTTCTTGCCGGCATAGGCGATCTCGCTGTCGGTCAAGGGGATGAATCCCCAATTGTCGCTCCAGGCGTCGTTGAGGATGCTGAGGATCAGCGCCGCCTCCGTGTCGAACCGCTTGCGGTCGACGTTTCGGACACGGATCTTCTCGTTCTTCTCGCCCGCCGCGACGATGCGCTGAACGATCGGCGGAAAAGGCTTGGTCGGCAGATCATAGGTGAGCAGATCCTTGACGCCGCTATAGCCGGCCGCTTCGACCCAGCCTTCATAGGCGGCCTGGTGATGCGCCATCATCACCATCGGCGGATGGTCATGGCCTTTGACGAGAAGCCCGGGTTCGTCCCAGATCGACAGCGAGAAGGGCCCCATGGACCGCGACATGCCCTTGCCGCGAAGCCAGGTCTCGGCCGCCGCGAGAAGCGCATGGGCGGTCTTCTCGTCGATCGCCTCGAGCATGCCCCACTGGCCCAGTCCCGGCGCCATATGCTCGAGCACGAGCTGGTCGATCTGGGCCGAGATCCGACCGACCGGTACATCGTCATGGACGGCGAGGAAGAGCGCCGCCTCGGCATGTTCGAACCAGGGATTCTCCCCGGGAGTGATCAGCCCGCGCACCTCATCCTTGAGCGGCGGCACCCAGTTGGGATCGTCGCGATTGAGGCGGTAGGCGAGCTCGACGAACGCTTTTCGATCGGCCTTGGTCAGGACCTTGCGGATTTGGACGCTCATGGCCGACGCCTAGCGCGCCGAACGAAGCGAAGTCGAGAGGCAGCCGGAACGCGGCGAGCTAGCGCGTCCGCGCGGGCCTCGCCGCCCGCCCGGCGAGCCATTGATGCTGGCCGGCGATGAGCAGCTCGCCGGAGGCGCCGATGAGGATTCGCGCCGGACCGTTGAACAGTCGCATGAAGTCGTGGAGCCGCCGCGCCAGGGCTCCGGCGCATTCGCCGCTCGGCTCCGGTTCGGCATCGGTGAAGAATTCGAGCTGGCCGTCGCTCCGGCGCCAGATTCCGCCGATCCGTCCGCAGCCAGCCTCGATGTCGAAGCGGTCGGCGCTGAGCGACAATCGAGTCTCCGGCTCGGAATGACGAAGCTGAAGCGGCGCCCCGCCGAGCATCGTCAGCTCGGCCCTGAGCGGCTCACCGTCCCAGAGGCGGGCCTCCGGAGCGTCTTCGGCCGGGCCGTCGCGGCGAAGCCGAAGGCGCCCGGTTTCCGCAACCAGCTCCAGCTCGTCGGGGCCGGCGAGGCCGATGGCTGGAGCGGCGGCGAGGATAGCGGTCACCCTGGCCTCCTGATCGGCGACGATGCCGATGCAGGCCATTTCCGTCTGGATCGGGTGCGGAGAGAAGAATCGGCGGGCGTGGGCGAGATACTGGCCCTGAAACGCATTGCAGCCGGCCGATCCTTCATAGCCGGTCCGGGTGAAGGCGATGCGCGACCCGCTGTTCGGCACTGGCGGAGCGCCGTCGATGGCAAGGATCCGCCAGCTTCCGGCAAGCAAAGCGGAGTCACTGGCCAGGCCCGATCGCGGCCGCTCGCCGACTGCCTTGTGGCCGCCGCCGCCAATCAGGATTTCGCCGTTCGGACCGGTCGCGAAGGCCGGCTCCGCCGAGAGCAGGGCCGAGATCGCCGAGTCGATCGCCTCGGCCTCCGGGGCGCAGGCGCTGGAGACGTCCGCCGTCCGCGCCACGATCACATTGTCCTGTTGCCGCCATTGGCCGCCGGCGCTTCCGCAGGGGCCGGTGAGCGACCAGCGGTCGGCCTCGAACCGAAGCGTTCGAGCCGCGCCCTCGGCGAGGCGTCGTCCGTCGACCTCGTCGATCCTCCAGTGAGTGCCGGCGAGGATCCGGGTGCCGCTCCATTCCGCCGGCGCTGGCACCGGGGACGAGCCGCGATCGCGGCGAAGAAGAAGCGAGCGTCGGCCGTCGCTCAGGATCAGGGTGCCCTCGGCGCCTGGCGAGACGGTCGGCGAAGCGGTGACGAGGCCGATGATCGCGCTTTCCTGACCGCTCAGCGCGCCGCAGCCCATCGCCGTCTGCATCGCCGGGCCGGCATAGAATCGGTCGCCATGGAAGATTCCCAGTCCGCCGAAAGAATTGCAGCCGCTACTTCCGCCATAGCTGCCGGAGGCGAAGACGAGGTGCGGGCTGCGCTCGCCCGGCCGATCGCCGGAGATCGCGGCGACGGCTTCACCGTCGATCGAGACGATCTGCCAGCGCCCGTTCAGATCCGCTTCGGACGCGGCGGTCGAGGCGGAGCCGGAGGGCTCGGGCTGGGCCGGCGCCGACGGCGTGCAGGCGGCGAAGGCGAGGAGGCCCGAAGCCAGAAGCGGACGGAAGCGCATTCCGCCATGGCTAGGCTATTGGAAATGAACCGCGATTGTATGCGCCTGGCGCCTGCACAGGCGCCGGGACGCGACGCCTCAGCGGCGGGCGCCCTCGCGCTGCCGGGGATGGCCGGTCGCGACCCCGCCGCTCAGCTGGGCGACGTAAGGATATTCCTTCGCGACCTCGGGCGTGTAGCCGAGGTTGAACACGGTCGGGCTCTTCTCCGGCCGCTCCGGCCGATCGTAATAGGTGGAGAAGACCTTGTCCCAGAAGAAGGTCGTGATCCCGTAATTGCCGTTCTCGTCGTGGAAATGGTGCGCCATGTGGCGCTTCTTCATCTCCGCGATCGCCTTGTTCTTCGGCTTGTAGGCGAGGTGCTGGATGCAGTGGACGAACTCGTAGAAGCAGGTCGTCAGCAATCCCGTGGCCAAGGCGATCGAGGCGGCGCCCAGGGCCGCCTGCGGCCCCCAGAAGCTGCCGATCGCATAGCCGATCGGAATTACCCCGATGGCGATCGTCGGCAGGGTCGTGGGGAGAGCCCCGAACAGGACCTCGAGATGGTTGGGATCCTGGTGGTGATCATAATGGATCCGCTTCCAGGTGCCGGCCATCCACTTGTGCCGCCACATCCAGCGGCTGTGCAGGACGTACCGGTGGATCAGGTACCAGAAGAGCGGATAGACCAGGCTCGCCGCGGCGATGCTGATCAGGGTCGGCGCGAGCGGCGCCGAACGCCAGGCGAAGACTCCGATCGCGGCGACGCTCAGGACCAGATAGGCGATGATCGCCGGATACTGGAAATAGGCGATGACCAGCTCCCGGAACGTCATCTTGTCGAGATGATGCTCGCGCTGCCAGAAGGAAGGGCGCAGGGATGACCGGCTTGAGGTCTGGGCGACTTTCACTGTTTCGATCCTGTGACTCGGCCCTTTGACGGGCACCCGGGGCAAACGCCTTTGCCCGTTGATATGTGAGCCGGTCATGAATTTGCAATAAGGCGGATTTGCGGCCTTTTCGCCGGTTTTCGACCCAACCTAGGCGGCTTCGCGCTCACGGATGATGCGGTTGGCCAGCTCCCAATCCTGCATCCGGTCGACGTCGATCGGCCCTTCGGCGAAGGGGATGAGAACCGGCGCGGTGCTCACGCCGACGGTTCGGGACAGGGCCTTGAGCACCGTTTTCAAGGTGAACAGGCGGCTCTTGTAGAGCAGGAAGGCGAACAGGCCGAAGGCGCCGATCAGCCGGCGCGGCTTCTTGCCGAACTGGCCGCCCGAATTGAACACGCGCGGCGCCTCGAGCGACTTGGGCGTGAGCAGGGCGTAGATGTTGCAGCTGGAAAAGGCGCCGTCGCGAAAGCGATGAAAGGCTCGGTTGCCCTCGGGATATTTGGCCAGGATATATTCGGCCGGAGTGAGGCCGAGAGCGCCGTCCTCCTTCACCTCGTCCAGCGCATCGCAGAAATAGCGCACCAGCTCGGGCGTGTGCAGCGCATTGTCGCCGGTCGTGATGACCAGCGGCAGAAGCTCCGGGGTGGCGACCGCGGCGACGCTGCTTCCGATATTCTCACGGCTCGCGACATATTCGATCGTGTCGGCGCCCGGCAGACCGGCAAGGATCTCCTTCGCCTCGGCGATGCTCTCGGGCTCGATCGCGACGATGGTTCGGCCGATCCGGCCGCTCGCCATGACGGCGGACACGACCCGGCGAAGCATCGGCTGACCGGCAATGTCGATGAAGCATTTGTGGCTGACCCCGCCGGCCTGGGCCAGCGGGTCGAGATTGCCGCGGCTGGCGGCAAGCACCAGGCCGGTAAAAGGACCGTCCCCCATCTTTTCCCCTTAGCTTCTGGCGCGACGATTAGGAAGCGAACGGGCCGGCCATGATCGCCATCATCGGCTTAATTGACCGCGATTGTGGCATTTCTGCAAGGGCTTGGCGGAGCTCGGCGAGTCTCGCCGGCGCCAGCAGGCCCTGGCCGCAGCCTTCGAACTTCGCCCAATATTGGTCAAGCGAGAAAGGGGCCGCGAGGCTTCCCACCGGCATCGGCACGGCCGTTTCGACGCGTCGGCCGTCGCTCAGCCGGATCTCCACCCGGGTCGGGAACTCGCCCTCCGCCTTGTCGACCGGGTGTCGGCGGATCCTCGGGTACAGGGCTTCAACCCGGGGGTCGGCGACGGCTTCGTCGGTGAAATCGGCAAGGGTGCAATTGCCGGTGAGGAGGGCGACGGCCACGCCATATTCGAGCGAGAATTTCGCCTGGAGCGCGTCCCTCGGCGTTTCGTACATCAGATTGTTGAGGTGGGAGACGGGCGCCCAGACGTTCACTTCCGCGATGTCCTCGACTCTGAAGCCGTGGCGCTCCTTCAGCTCCAGGACGGCGTCCATCGAACGGTGGGCGCTTCCGCAATTGGGAAATCTCTTCACCCGGAAGCCGCTCGACTGGATGAGGAGCGGGTCGCCGATCTTCGCGGTCTCGAAGCGGAGGGTCTGGCCATGCTCGACATGGGTGAGGCCGTCGCGCAACTGCTCGTAATCGGGGCCGACCATCAGCCGGTTCATTCCGGTCGGGCCATCGAGAGTCTCGAGTCCGGCGTCGATTCCGGCACGGGCGAGTCCGGCGGCCAGGATCCCCGATTTGGCGGCGAGGCCGGCGTGGAGCGGCTTGGTCATTGTCCCGAATTGCGACATGAAGCCGCCGGCCATGCTGGTCGCGATCGAGACCGCGAAAGCGGCCCGGCGGGCGTCGAGCCGAAGCAATCGGGCACAGGCAGCGGCGGCGCCGACCGCCCCGACCGTGGCGGTGGCGTGCCAGCCCCGGTTCCGGTGCACCGGGTTCACCCCCTGGCCGACCCTCCCGAGGATCTGGAGCCCGGCGACATAAGCGTCGAGGCAGTCGCCGCCCGAACTATCTTCCTGCTCGGCCAGAGCGAGGAGGGCAGGGGCGAGGACGGCGGTCGCGTGAGCCTTGGCGGGATCGAAATTGTCGTCGAAATCGAGCGCGTGGGCGGCGGTCCCGTTGACGAGCGCTGCCCAGGGAGCAGCGAGGCTCATGCCCTGGCCGATGGCGGTGGCGGGCCCCGAACCCCAGCCGGCGACGGTCGCGAAGACGTTGCGGGTGGCGGGCTCGGCGGCGCCGGGAAGGGTGACAGCGATGACGTCGATGAACTGGCGGTGGGCCGATTCCAGCGCCGCTTCGGGCCAGTCGCCGGGCGTTTCGGCGATCCAGCGGCCATAAGCGAGGACGGGATTTTCCGGCATGGGCACTTCTTAGACGAGGCGAAGCCGGCGCGACAGGCCGCCCAGAGCGAGCCGATCCTCGCGGGTGAGGCCGTAGCGAAGGGTGAACCAGCTCGTCACCGCCCAGATGATCATGTCGGAGGCGAAGCGGATCGGGCCGCCGGTGAGATATTCGACGAGGGCCATGGCGCCGAGGCCGCCCAAAGCGATCGCCAGCGCCTGCGCAAGCTTGCGGTCGAACGGCCACAGCCCGTCGCTGACCCTCAGCTCCACGGCGGCCGCATAGGTCGAGACGATGATCGCGGCCGCGACCGCGATCGCCATTCCGAACGCGCCCCCGGTGGGCGTCAGCCACAGAGCGAGCAGGATCCAGAGAACGACGGCGATCAGGCTGTTGAGCAACGGCAAGGCGCGATGGCCGATCATCTCGACGATCGTTCCGGCGGGGCCGACAATGGCCTCGAGCGCGCGCGCGGCGGACAGGATGACGAGGATCGGAAGCGCGGCGGCCGCTTCGCGCCGATAGACGCTGAGGACGTCGGGGCCGGTGAAGATCATCAGCCCCGCCAGCGGCACGACCAGGGCCGTCGAGACCCGGCTTGCGAAATGATAGAGCGGCGCGATCTGGCGGCGATCCGAATGGGCCTGAGCCGAGGACAGCGGCGCAAGCACATATTGAAAGGATTGGCGGACGATATAGGGCACCGTGGAAAGCTTCCGGCCGACCTCGAACAGCCCGGCGGCCGAGGCGCCGGCAGCGCCCGGAAGCATGAAGTTGATCGCCAGCGGCGGAGCGTCGATGAGCATCCGCCGCGCGAGATTGGCGGGGAGGAGCGAGACTCCCGAACCGACCAGCTGCCTGGCCTGAGGCCAGTGCAACGGCGCCCGGGCAAGCAGGCGAAGGTCGTAATAGCGGGCCAGAAGCGGCACGCAGAGCAAGGCGACGAGCAGGAGCGAGCAGAGATGGGCGATCATCAGCCCCTCGCTTCCGAAGCCGAGGAAGAAGAAGCCGAGCGCGAACAGAAGGCGGGCGAGCTGCTCCCACAGGATCCGGATCCGGATCTCAGGACCGAACGCCCGGCGCGCCCGTGCCGCCGACGTCGCCACTTCGATGAAGGTCCACAAGGGCAGCGCCCAGACGAACAGGGCGATGGCGCCGGGCAGGCTCGATCGGTCCTCGGGCGCCACCGAGAACAGGGTTGCGACGGAATCGGCGTTGAGCGCCACCAGCAGGGCGACGACAAGCGACGGGAGGATTGTCACGAGCAGAGCGAGCTTGACCGCGCCATGGACCTGCGTCTCTTCCGATCGGGTCGGGACGATCCGCTGGAGAGCGCTCGTCATCGACAGATCGAGCAGGTTGGTGAGCAGGTTGATCGCTCCCCACAGCACCACGTAGATCCCGTAGGCGGCGAGGCCGAACATCCAGATGTAGAGCGGCTGGGCGAGCGCCTCGATGAAGGCGCCGGCGCGCGACAGGCCGGCGAGGCCCGCGCCGCGCGCCACCTCGCCGCGGGTGACGGCGGGACCCGCCGGATCGGTCGAGTCGCTCACTCCTCGGTCCGGACCAGCACGGCTTCGCCGACGAGGAGGAAGAGCAGGAAAGGTCCCCAGGCGGCGAGGAAGGGCGGGTAGGCGCCGAAATTCCCCATCGCCAAGGCGAAATTGTCGGCGACGAAATAAGCGAAACCGAGCGCCATGCCGATCACAGCGCGCATGAACAGCGCCCCGGACCGGGCGATTCCGAAGGCGGCGACCGCCGCGAGCAGCGGCATCAATACCGTCGACAGCGGCCCCGATATCTTGTGCCACAGATTGGCGGTGAGCGAGGCCACCGGCCGGTCCGCCAGCTCGAGCTGGCCGATCGTGTTCCGAAGCGCCCAGAAATCGAGCTCGTTGGGATTGACCTTGGCGAGGGTGAACTGATCCGGACGGATGTCCTCGTGGACGACGACGGATTCCATCCGCGCGAGCTCGCCGGTGTCGACGCTGAACAGGCGGACGTCGCGAAGCTCCCAGCCTTCGGCGACCCGCCGTCCGGTCCGTGCCTCGAGCATCTGTCGCATGGTGCCGCCGGCGCGATCGTAGATCTCGACGCCTTCGAGCCGGAGGCCGGGCCCGCGGCCGATCACCCGGTGGACGTGGATGAGGTCGTCGCCGTGGTGAAGCCAGACATCGTCCTGGACCCCCGTCCGCGGCGGGATCTCGCCATAGTCGACGGCCTCCCAGGCGCCGAGCGCGGCGTTCGCCCGGGTGACCACCCGTTCGTTGAAGACGAAGTGGACGGCGGCGACGGCGATTCCGGCAAGGATCAGGGGCGCGATGATCTGGTGGGCGGAAATGCCCGCCGCCTTCATCGTGATGATCTCGCTATGCTGGTTGAGGGTCGCGAGCGTGATGAGAGTGCCGAGAAGGACCGAAAAGGGCAGGAAGCGGGCGATGAGCTGAGGCACCCGAAGCCCGACATAGCGCCACAATTCGGCGTCGCCATTGCCGGGATGGGCGAGGATGTCGCCGGAATTGCCGAGCAGATCGAGAGTCATCAGGATGATCACCAGCGCGAAGAGCACGGCGAAGCTGCGCAGCAGGAACAGCCGCATCATGTAGCGGGCAATCTGCCGCGACGGGAAGAATTGCAGGTTGATCATGAAGCAGCCGGCAAGACCTTGCGGCGTCGAAAGATCCGTCCGAGCCGCTTGGCGATCCGGTCGAACAGCCGCTCGAGCGCGCCGATCGGCTGTCCGCCCGGCTTCTGGGCGAGGGTCCAGTACATCCAGAAGATCAGCCCTGCGAAGAGGAGGAAGGGCAGCCAGAGCGCGATCAACGGGTCGATCCGGCCGAGCGCACCCATCTGTTCGGCATATTGATTCACCTTGTGATAGGTGACGACGAGCACGATCGACAGGAAGATGCCGAGGCCGGAGCTGCTCCGCTTCGGCGGCACCGCCAGCGCCACCGCGAGCAGCGGCAGAAGCAGCATCATCACCACCTCGACGAGCCTGAAGTGGAAATTGGCGCGAGTGGCGTTGCGCCGCTCCTCGGGCGTTCGCCGGTCGCTGACGACCCGGATCAGCTCGGCGAGGTTGAGCTCCTCGGCGCTGTTGCCGCGGCGGCGGAACGCCTCGATCGAAGGAAGGCTGATCGGCAGATCGTGCTGGACGAAGCTGAGGACCCGGGGAGTCCTGTAACCCGGCGCATCGTGAACGAGGCGGCCGTTGCGGAGCCGGAACAGGATCGTGTCCGGATCGTCGGTCGCAAGGAAGCTGCCGCGTTCGGCGGTCACGGCGACCGTCCGGCCGCTCCGGCTCTCGGTCCGGAGAAAGACGCCGTGAAGGTCGGTGCCTTCATTCTCGCTTCGTTCGACCCGAAGAGTCATTCCGCGGCCGAGACTGGTGAATTCGCCGACCTTGATCGACGCCCCAAGGGCGCCGGAGCGAAGCTCGAACCGCAGGCCTTCATAGGCATATTGAGCGCGAGGCTGGACGAAGCCGATGATGATCAAATTGGCCGCCAGCAACAGCGCCGTGAACAGATAAGGCACGACAAGAAGCCGGCCATAGCCGAGACCGACCGAGCGCAAAGCGTCCAGCTCGGACGACAGAGCCAGCCGGCGAAAGGCCAGCAGGATCCCGAGCATCAGTCCGATCGGGATCCCCAGGCCGAGATATTCCGGGATCAGGTTGGCGAGCATTCGCCAGACGACGTTGACCGGGCCGCCCTCGCTGACGACGAAGTCGAACAGGCGAAGCATCTTCTCGAGCAGCAGCAACATGGCCGCGAGCGCCAGCGTCGCCATCAGCGGCACCAGTATCAGCCGGGCCTGGTAGCGGTCGATTTGTGTCGCAACTCTCAACTTTTCGACGCTCCATGACCACATTTTGGCCGCAAGCTTGGACGATCTTGCATTCATGGGGGCGTGAGACAATCGCCCGACCCCGGTCGGGTCGGCCTATAGCCTCCAGGAGTTGCGTGGTCATGTCGAAACTGTTCGCCAGAGGAGCGGCTTTCGCTATCGCGGTCGCGGTGGCGCAGCCGAGCTCGGCCCAGGCCGCCCTTGGCCCGGATGCCGCCTCTTGCCGAAGCGGCGCGGGCGGTCCTGCACTCCTCGTCAACGTCAATGGCTTCAAGGCCCGGACCGGCAACATCCGGGTCAATGTCTATGGCGGCGATCCCCAAAAATTCCTCGCCCGCGGCCAATATGTCCGCCAGATCAACGTTCCCGTCACCCGCGCCGGCGCGATGCCGATCTGCGTCGCCGTTCCTCGCTCCGGAAGCTATGCGGTCGCGGTCCGTCACGACGTCGACGGCGACGGCAATGACTGGGGCGACGGTGGCGGCTTTTCGCGCAACCCGCGGCTGTCGCTGACCAACCTCCGGCCCCGTTATCAGAACGTCGCGATCAACGTCGGTCAGGGCGTCCTCGGCCTCAACGTCGTTCTCAACTATCGCTTCGGGCTGTCGGTCCGCCCGGTCACCAGCTGATGAGGAAGGGCGTGCTCTGATGGCGCTGGTCGCGCTTCTTTCCAATCCTCGATCGACCGGCAACCAGTCATTGCTGCCGCGCGTGCGCAGCTTTTGCGCCGCCCATGACGACATCTTCCATTACGAGGTGGAGCATGCCGACCAGATCGGCGCGGCGCTCAAGACGATCGCCCGGGTGAAGCCCAAGGTGCTCGTCATCAACGGCGGCGACGGCACCGTCCAGGCCGCTCTGACCGAGCTCCATCATGGCGGCCAGTTCGGCGGCAGTCCGCCGCCGGTCGCGGTGCTTCCGAACGGCAAGACCAATCTCATCGCTCACGATCTCGGCGCCGAGGGCGATCCGATCGTCGCGCTCGAACGGGTTCTCGAGCTCGCCCGGACCGACATGCGCCCGAACATCGTCCAGCGGGAACTGATCGTCCTCAGCGATGGCGATCCGTCGCGTCGGCCGGTGCTCGGAATGTTCCTGGGCGGTGCCGTTCTCGCCGACACGATGCTCTATTGCCGGCACAAGCTCTATCCGTTCCTGCCGACGGGAATTGCCCATCTCGTGGCCTTGGTCATCGGCCTGCTGTCGATCCTGCTCGGACGCTGGGCGAGATTCCTGCCGCTTACCCCGAAGCCGCTCAAGGTGTCGGTTCTGAAGCAGGGGGTCCTCCAGGGCCCGTTCGCCTTCGTCATGGTGACGACTCTCCAGCGCCTCTTGTTCAGCGGCAACATGCCGGTTGCCGGCCAGCGCAGCGGAGCGATGCAGCTGCTCGTCATCGAGCGGAGCTTCCCGGCGCTGATCAAGGCCCTGGTCGCATCGATCCGCGGCCGGCTCGGCCGCTATCGGATGGACGGCGTCCATCTCCAGCGCGGCGACGAGATCCGGATCGAGGGCGACCATTCTAACGTCATTCTCGACGGCGAGCTGTTCGAGGCCCATTGCGGCCGCCCGATCGTCCTCCGGCCGACGGCGCCGGTGCCCTTCCTCAGGCTTGCCGCCTGAGCTGAGCGCTCCCGCGGGGAAATCCCGCGCGGCTGCCGGTCGTTCCGGCTCTCTATGAAAGCGGTTGGAACCTTGACTTGTCCAGACGGGCCTCTTCGCACCTCGCGTTCGAGCGCCGGAACGGTCTAAACTTCCGTTTACCGTACTATATCGGGGTCTAAGGCGGGATCGTTGCCGAAGGTTTGCACCGAGTCGCGATTCGCGGCTGATCGGCAGAAATGACCGTCTCGTCGACGCCATGTTGGGCCGTCCGACCCGCTGAATCGCGGAGTCAGGATCGGGACGCAACGGCCCGTTAACCTTGTTTCTCTTGGTAGAATTACGGGGGAGGGTATCCGATCACGACATGAATTGATCTAGCGGCGGTAGCCAATAGGCTGTTTCACCGCTTCACTTCATAATACGGGCAGGATCCAGCATGAACGATCATGAAATACAGTCGGCACCCATTCCCGATATGGAACAGGGATACATTAGCCAACATTCAAATAGTTAACTTTGGATACTATTGAGCCGAAATCTTTAGGCGAACCAGGCCGGACTTTACTTGGCAAATTGCTCGGCGACGTTTCGGCCATAACGGCCCAGTCCCGTTTTTGCACTTGCGGAACATTTCATTTGGGGGAATCCTGTACTCAAGCGGCCAATCACCGGGGGGTAAACCGGAGTTTAGTTCGGCCGCGTCGGGAAGGCTTTCATAAGGATACCCCAAGAGATGGGAGCAAACGCTCGCGTCACGCTCGTGGCCGCGCCCGCCGTTTCGGCGCAGGCGGTTCGGATCACTCCTGGTCCGGACGGGATCATCCAATTGCCGCAAGGCACAGAGATGAGCGACGTCAGGGTCGTCGGCAACGACCTTGTCATCATGCTCCCTGATGGCACTCAGTGGGTCATCGTGGACGGCGCGCTCTACGTGCCGACGCTCACTTTCGGCGCGGTCGAGATCCCGGCCGAGAACGTGGCCGCCTTGCTCAGCATCGAGAATTTCATCCTGACCGGTAACCGGCAGAGCTCCGGCGGCAATTTCGCCGTTCCGGTCGGCGATATCGGCGATCCGTTTGCCCTTGGTGACCTGCTGGCGCCGACCAATCTCAGCTTCGGCGAGCAGCCATCCGAGGAGATCTTGCAGGTCGCCAGGCCGGATGAGCCGCCGGAAGTGATCGTCGTCACGCCGGACAATCCGGCAGGCGCGGTGATGGCCACCGTCACGGTCGATGAAGCGGCCCTGCCCGCACGTGGCGCCGAGCCGTCCGGCTCGAATCCCTCGAGCAACGCGGAATCCGCCTCAGGATCGATCATTCTCAACGTGCCCGATGGCCCGGCCACCGTCACTATCAATGGCGTGACCGTGACGGCCGTGGGCCAGACCTTCGCCTCCGATCATGGGATGCTGACGATCACCGGCATCACGCCGACGACGATCAGCTTCACCTATACTCTGACCGATAATCTGCTCAACGGCTCGCACGACAATTTCGACGTCGTCGTGACCGACGCCGATGGCGACATCGACACTGGAAGCCTGTCGGTCAACGTCAATGACGACGTGCCGACGGCGCGGGCCGACACCGACGAGGTCGCTGCGGGGAAATTCACGGCGGAGACAGGGAACGTCGTTTCTGGAGCGGGGACGACCAGCGGCACCTCGGGGGCCGATACGCAAGGTGCGGACGGCGCGTCGGTGACCGGCGTCGCTGCAGGCTCGGGCGCCCTTTCGACCGTGTCCGGGGCGACCGTCGTCGTCGGCCTCTATGGCACCCTCACGATCGATTCGACCGGCAGCTACAGTTACGTTCGCGCAACGAACTCGCCGGCCGGCGTGACCGATGTCTTCACCTATCGGCTGACGGATGGCGACGGCGACACGTCGACGGCGACGCTGTCGATCGCGATTGCCGACAGTCCGCCTGTCATCACCTTCATCCCCGATTCCGGTGACGGGACGATCGTCTTCGAATCCGGTCTGCCGCCTCGGAACGACGAGCCTGCCGGATCGAATGCGCCGGCTCCCACCGAAGTCACGTCGGGCACGATCACCTTCGAGGTGATCGACGGTCCCGGGACGATCAGCATCAACGGAACGACCATCACGGCGGTGGGACAGACGATCGTCACGCCCACCGGGGTCCTGACGATCACCAGCATCGCGCCTGGCGCGATCGGCTATGATTTCGAGCTGGGCGACAACACTGCCGGAAACACGGACACCCAGGAATTCACCATCGTCGTCACCGACGCCGATGGCGATACCGATACGGG
>CAMPIH010000023.1 GCA_946886275.1 uncultured Sphingosinicella sp. | reverse complement strand
GGGGACTGGGGCGTAGACGGGACTTGGGTCTTCGTGCCGAGACCGGAAAACGTCCTACCAGTCCCCAGTCCCCAAAACCCAGTCCCCTCTTCCCTTACCCTCCCCGCGCTTCCGCCACCGCCTGCTTCAACGCCTCGTAGCCGACCGCGCCCTCGAGCACCTGGTTGCCGATGACGAAGGTCGGGGTGCCGCTGGCGCCGATCGCCCGGGCGAGGTCGAAGTTGCGCTCGAGCTCGGCCCGGAATTCCTCGGTCAGGGTCGCGGGCTGGATCCCGATCGCCTCACGGGCGGCGTTGCGCGCCGTCTCGGTCGGCCGGGCCGTGGCGAACAGCCGTTCGTGGAACGGCCGGAATCGCCCCGCCTTGGCGGCGGCGAGGCTGAGAATCGCGGCCTGCTCGCTGTCCGGCCCGAGCACCGGATATTCGCGCCAGACGACCTTCAGCCGGGGATCCTCGCGGAGCAGCCGCTCGACGTCGGGATTGGCGGCCCGGCAGAAGCCGCAGGCATAATCGAAGAATTCGACGAGCACGACGTCGCCGTCGGCGGCACCGGCCCAGGCGCCGTGGAACGGCGTTTCGAGCGCCGTCCGATATTGTTGAAGAACTCCGACCGTCTCGCGCTCGCGAAGCTGCTCCATCGCTTCCGGGAGGATCTCCGGATTCTCCATCAGATAGGAGCGGACGAAATAGCCCGACGACCAGGCGACGGCGCCCGCGGCGATCAGGCCGCCGATGAGGGCACCGATCAGTCCGCCGACGAAGCCCGCTTTCCAGCCGCCGGAAGCGGGAGGTGGCGCAGCCGCCATCAGCGGTCCCGACGGCGGGCGACGGCAGTTCGCGAGACCATCGCGATGTCCTGGGCGCGGAGCCAGTCGGGCGTGCCCACCGGAAGGCCCATCATCGCCTGCTCGGCATTGGGCAAGGCAAGCGCCGCCTCGCCCTGCAGATTATAGCGTTCGGCGGTCGCCAGAGCGGCTCGGGCCGGATCGCCCTCGCGGTCGTAGACGATCCCGAGCTGATACCAGGCGAAGGGATTGTTGTTGTCGCGCTGGACGGCGATCCTGAGCACCCTCTTGGCCTCCTCGAAATTGTCCGGATCCTCGGTCGAGATCAAGGCGTGGCCGAGGAGTGCCGAGATGAGCGGCTGATCGGGAGCGATCCTCACCGCTTCGCGGAGCGATTCCAGGGCTTCGCGCGGGCGCCCGGATTCGAGCAGGATCTGGCCCTTGAGCTCAAGGAAGAAGGGATCCTGAGGACGCTCGGCGACGAGGCTGTTCGCTTCCGCCAGAGCCTTTTCGGGATGGGCGCTGCGATGGAAGGCATAGGCCCGGGCGTAACGGCCGGCCATCGACGTGTCGCTTTCCGGATAGCGGTTGAAGACCTGGCGGGTGTCCTGGACATAGCCGGTCAGCTTCGCCTTCACCCGCTGGAAGCGTTCCTCCAGCGCCGGGTCGGTCGGCCGGTCCCAGGCCGGATCCGCGGCATACATGCTTTCAAGGCGCGAGATACGCTCCTGGTGCAAGGGGTGCGTCCGGGCATAGCCATTGTCCTGCGGGATGTTCAGCCGGAACTCGAGATTCTGGAGCCGCCGGAAGAAAGCGAGCGAGCCTCGGCCGCTGATCCCCGCCTGCTTGAGATAGGAGGCGCCGGCCTGGTCGGCGCTATTTTCCTGCACCCGGCTGAAGGCGAGGAATCGGCCCATGGCCGCCTGCTGGCCCATCGCCATGATTCCCATTCCGGCCTCGCCGGCGCCGGCCGCCATCGCCGCGGCGCCGAGGATGAGCGAGAGGATGCTGATATGGCCGGCCTGCTCGAGGCCCTCGTAAAGGCGGATCATGTGGCCGCCGGTGACGTGGCCGAGTTCGTGGGCGATGACGCCCTGAACCTCGTTGGCATTGTCGGCCTCGGTGATCAGGGCCGAGTGGAGATAGACGATCTGGCCGCCGGCGACGAAGGCGTTGATCGAATTGTCCTGAATGAGGATGACCTGGACGTCGTCGGGGCGGAGCCCGGCCGCCTCGATCAGCGGCCTCGAAATATCCTTGAGAAGAAGCTCGGTCTCGGCGTCGCGAAGGATCGACTGGGCCGAGGCGGGCTGGACCACGGCCGCGAAGCTCAGGGCGATGAGCATCATCAGCCGGGCGAGCAGCATCGCAGGGCGGCGAGTCATTGAAGAGGCTTCGGGCATGCTCGCCCTTTCACTCCCGCCGGCTGAACCGGCGATGAAACGGCGTGCGAGGCGGCCGATCGAGCCGCCTCGCTCACCGAGGGGGCGATCAGGCCCCAAAAGTCCTCTGCCACCAGCCGCGCCGCGGTGACCCGTCCTCGGCCGATCCCTCGTCACCCGCTTCGGCGGCGGGTTCCGGGACGGGCTCGGCGGCCGGCGCGGCGGCCTTTCGGCGGCCTCGGCGAGGCGCCTCTTCCCGGTCGTTGGCGGCGGCCGGAGTCGCCGACTCACCCGCTTCGGGCGCTTCGGCTTCGGCCGGGCGCTTGCGGCGGGTCCGCTTCGGCTTGGCCGGAGCCTCCGGCTGCGCCTCGGGCTCCTCGGCCTGGGTCTCGGGCTTCGCTTCGGCTTCGGCGCTCGGCGCGACGGCTTCAGACACCATCTCGGCCGGCGGAGTCTCCGCGGCCGCAACCTCGGCTACGACCGACTCGTCGCGCTTGCGGGCACGCGGCCGTCGGCGGCTCTTGCGTGCCGGTTCCTCGCCTTGCGGCTCGGCAGGCTGATCGGTGCTCGCCGCCGGCTCGAGCTCGGCTTCGCGCGATTCGACGGGCTGCGCCTCGGCGCGGTCCTCGCCCTCGGCCTCGGCCTCGCCTTCACGGTCCTCACGCTCGCCTTCGCCCTCGCCACGCTCCCTGCGGCGGCCGCCGCGGCGGCCGCGGCGGCGGCGGCGCCGGCCGCCCTCGCCGCGCTCCTCGCGCTCCTCGCGGGATTCGCGGCGCGGCGGGCGAGCTTCGGCCTCGGCCTCTGTCTCTTCTTCCTGCTCTTCCTCGTCTTCGTCCTCGTCCTCGTCGAAATCGTCTTCCGGCTCCGGCAAGGCGGCGACCGGCGCCGGCCTCGGCCGTTCTGCGGGCGGCGGGCCGAAGGATTCGACCGTCATCTTGGCGCCTTCGAAGCTTTCCTCGATGAGCACTTCGATGAGCACTCCGTAACGCTGCTCGACGTCGCTGATCTCGGCGCGCTTGCGGTTGAGCAGATAGATGGCGGCCTCCCGGCCGGCGCGAAGGACGAGCCTCGAGCCGCGGCCGCGAGCGGCCTCGTCCTCGAGCATTCGAAGCGCCGACAGGCCGGCGGAAGAGGCGGTCCGCATCAGCCCGGTCCCTTCGCAATGCGGGCAGGGCCGGGTCGAGGCCTCGAGCACGCCGGTGCGAAGCCGCTGGCGGCTCATCTCCATCAGTCCGAAGGAGGAGATCCGGCCGACCTGGATTCGGGCGCGGTCGTTCTTCAGCGCCTCCTTCATCGCCTTTTCGACCTTCCGGATATGGCCGTTCGATTCCATGTCGATGAAGTCGATGACGACGAGTCCGGCCATGTCGCGAAGGCGAAGCTGGCGGGCGATTTCGTGGGCGGCCTCGATATTGGTCGCGAAGGCGGTCTGCTCGATATTATGCTCGCGCGTCGACCGGCCCGAATTGATGTCGATCGAGACGAGCGCCTCGGTCGGGTTGATGACGACGTAGCCGCCCGACTTCAGCTGGACGACCGGCTGGTACATGGCGCTGAGCTGGTCCTCGGCGCCGTAGCGCTGGAACAGGGGCACCGGATCGGCATATTCCTTCACCCGCCGGACATGGCTCGGCATGAGCAGCTTCATGAAGTTGCGGGCGTCGCGATAGCCATCGCCGCCCTCGACGATGACTTCGTCGATGTCGCGATTGTAGATGTCACGGATCGCCCGCTTGATGAGGTCGCTGTCCTGGTAGACCAAAGCCGGGGCGGAGCTTTCCAGGGTCTTCTCGCGGATCTCGTCCCACAGCCGGGCGAGATAGTCGAAGTCCCGTTTGATCTCGGTCTTGGTCCTCGACAGACCGGCGGTCCGGACGATGAGGCCCATGCTGGCGGGAAGCTCGAGATCGGACATGATCTGCTTCAGCCGCTTGCGGTCGGAGCCGTTCGAGATCTTCCGGCTGATCCCGCCGCCATGGGTGGTGTTGGGCATCAGCACGCAATAGCGGCCGGCGAGCGACAAATAGGTGGTCAGCGCGGCGCCCTTGTTGCCGCGCTCTTCCTTGACGACCTGGACGAGCAGCACCTGGCGGCGCCGGATCACGTCCTGGATCTTGTAGCGGCGGCGCAGATTCTGGCGCTTGCGGCGAAGCGATTCGGCGGCGCTCTCCTCTGAGCCGTTCTCGGCGTCCTCGGGCGGCGCCGGCGGGGCCTCGTCGGCGCCTTCCTCATCGGATTCGGCCGACATCGGCTCCTCGTCGACCTCGATGACTCCGCCATCGTCCTCGCGGTCCATCTCGGCGGCGCGAAGCCGCGCTTCCTCCGCGGCATGCTCCGCTTCCTCGCGAAGCAGGGCCTCCCGATCCTCCTTCGGGATCTGGTAATAATCCGGGTGGATTTCGCTGAAGGCCAGGAAGCCGTGGCGGTTGCCGCCATAATCGACGAACGCCGCCTGAAGCGACGGCTCGACCCTGGTAACCTTGGCTAGATAGATATTTCCCTTGAGCTGCTTGTGCTCGGCGGACTCGAAATCAAATTCCTCGATCCGGTTTCCCTTGATCACGGCCACCCGGGTTTCTTCCTGGTGGCGCGCGTCGATCAACATGCGCATGGTCATCAACTTCACTCCACGCGCCCGCTCCCGCTCCGAAGATCAGGAATCGCGCGCGCTCGAATATGGACGGCAGCGCGGCGGTCATGCGCCGCGCGTCTTTTGTCCGGGTTAAAAGAATGTTTGCGTTCGCCGCCTGGGGCGCGCCGGCAATGAGTGCCGGCCGAAGCCACCCGGAAAGCAGGCCGTCGCCGAGAAGGCGGCGGGTCAGCCCGGGAAGTGAATGCCACATGCAGCGTCAACCTAGATGGCCGGCTGGCGGCCGGCGAAATTCCCATCGCGCCGGGGAAGGTTCGTGCCCGCCCCATTCCGGCCCGATGTTGCGCTGCTAGCACCTGGGGAACCAAGCGGCAACCGCCGCCGGGGGCGACAACGCATTTTGCTGGACGCGGGAGGGCGCCCACCCTCAAATGAAGGCCATGGTCTGGTGGCTGGTTCAGCTTCTCTATGCGCTCGTCGGCAGCGCCGTCGCCGGTATCGTCCCGGGCGGGTCGGCGCAGCCGCAGCGCGGGATCTCGATCCCGCTCGCCCCGCTGTCGCCCGGAAGCCAGGCGCCGCTGCCGCCGGTGACGAAGGCAAGGACCACGGACGCGCCCCTGGTGGTCATCGATCCCGGCCATGGCGGCCATGATCCCGGCGCCCGATCGCCGTTCGTCGATCAGCCCGAGAAGAATCACACGCTCGCCCTCGCGATCGCGATCCGCGACGCCCTCGCGGCGACGGGCCGGGTAAGGGCCGCTCTGACTCGCGCCGACGACACCTATCTCGGGCTCGAAGAGCGCTACGTCCTCGCCCGGCGAATGGGCGCCGATCTATTCATCTCGATCCACGCCGACGCCGCGCCCAATGACGGCGCCCACGGCGCGACCATCTACACCTTGTCCGAGGTCGCTTCGGACCGGCAGGCGGCCTTGCTCGCGAGCGAGCAGAACGAATCGAACCGGATCGCGGGCGCCCGGCTCGGGAGCGACCCCGGGGTCAACATGATCCTCATCGATCTCGCCCAGCGCGAAAGCATGGACGTCTCGGCCGAATTCGCCAGATTGCTCCATCGCGAGGCGGCCCCGGTCTTCCCGTTCCGGCCCGACTGGCACCGCTTCGCCGCCTTCATCGTCCTGAAGGCGCCTGACATCCCCTCGGTGCTGTTCGAATCGGGCTATCTCACCAACGAGACGGACAGCCGCTACATCGCCTCGCCCGAGGGCCGGCAGCAGATCGCCACCGGCATGAGGCGCGCGATCGAGGCCCATTTCGCTCGCCGCGCCCTCGGCGGCGGACGCTGAAGGCATAGTGAGCCCGTCCCGGCGAAATCGGCACGGCTCTCGCCACCGATGCGGTGGTTCGAGGTCGGCGCCCCATTGCGGGCATCCCGCCCACAACCTAAACTATGGGCTTCATGGTTAGTCAGCGTATCACCCTTCACCGGGATCTCGGCCGGTACGGCAGCCGCGCCGGCACTTTCGTTCGCGAGGCCTGGCGGAAGCGCTGGGTCAAGTTCCTGCTGGCGCTACTGGCGCTTCCGCTGATCGCCTATTTCATCCTCTGGCTGATCTTCGCGCGCGGCCTGCCTTCCGCCGAATCCCTGCTCAACTACCAGCCGGTCCTGCCGACCTACGTCCGCGACGTGAACGGGCAGCCGGTCCAGAGCTTCGCCCGCGAGCGGCGGGTCCAGCTTGCCTATGAGGAGCTTCCGCCGCACCTGATCAACGCCTTCATCGCCGCCGAGGACCGGACCTTCTTCAGCCATTCGGGAGTCGACATTCCGGGCATCATCAGCGCGATCTTCACCAACATGACGAGCTCCGGCCGGCCGGTCGGCGCCTCGACCATCACCCAGCAGGTCGCCAAGAACCTGCTTCTCACCAACGAGGTCACCTACACCCGCAAGATCCGCGAGCTGTTCCTCGCCCGGCGAATGGAATCGGTGCTCGAGAAGGAACAGATCCTCGAGCTCTATCTCAACCAGATCTTCCTCGGCCGTAACGCCTATGGCGTCCAGGCGGCGTCGCGCGCCTATTTCGACAAGGATGTCGAACAGCTGACGATCGCCGAGGCGGCCTATCTCGCCGTCCTTCCCAAGGCGCCGTCCAATTACGACCCGATCCGACACGGCGACCGTGCCCTGGCGCGGCGCAACTGGGTGCTCGGCGAAATGCGGCGCAACGAGTTCATCACCCCGGCCCAGCATGCGCAAGCGGTCGCCCAACCGCTCGGCACCCTTCGCAGCAGCCCCGACAGCCTCGAAAATGTCGGCGGCTATTTCATGGAGGAGGTCCGGCGCCGGCTGATCGACCGGTTCGGCGAGAATGCCGAGGCGGGCCCGAACAGCGTCTATGCCGGCGGCCTGTGGGTCCGAAGCTCCTACCACCCGGTCATGCAGCAGGCGGCTGAGGAAGCGCTCCGCGACGGGCTCGTCCGCTTCGAGAGCGGCCGCGGCTGGCGCGACCCCGGCCTCAGCGTCGACATGTCGGGCGACTGGCGCTCGCAGCTTTCGCTCGCCGCGTTCGGCGCCGGCTATCCCGACTGGCGATCGGCCGTCGTCCTCGAGAAGGATGGGACAAGCGCCACGATCGGCTTCACCGACGGCACCACAGGGACCCTTCCCGCCTCGCTCGCCTCGATGCCGAAGCGCGGCAGCGGCGAGCCGGCCTTCAGCGCTCTTCGGCCAGGGGCGATCATCGCCGTCGAGCGCTCCGGCGACGCCTTCGCGCTTCGGACCATTCCCGAGGTTTCCGGCGGCTTCGTCGCCGAGGACGTGAGTTCGGGCCGGATCCTGGCGATGCAGGGCGGCTTCGACGCGCGACTGTCCGACTTCAACCGGGCCACCCAGGCGATGCGGCAGCCCGGCTCGACCTTCAAGCCGTTCGTCTATGCCGCAGCGCTCGACAACGGCATGACTCCCGCCTCGATCGTCGTCGACGGTCCGTTCTGCGTGAACCAGGGGACTCCGCAGGCGAAATGCTTCCGCAACTTCTCGGGCGGCCATGCCGGACCGCAGACGATGCGTTGGGGTCTCGAGCAATCGCGCAACCTGATGACGGTTCGGACTGCCAACCAGACGGGCATGGACCAGGTGGTTCGGGTCGCCGAACGGATGGGCATCGGCGAATATCCGCCCTATCTGGCGATCTCGCTCGGCGCCGGCGACACGACCGTCCTCCAGATCACCAACGCGTTCGCGATCCTGGCCAATCAGGGACGGGCGCTGACGCCGACTCTGATCGACTATGTCCAGGACAGAAACGGCAAAGTGATCTGGCGCGCCGACACCCGTCCCTGCGAGGGCTGCAACGCCCCCGACTGGAACGGCCGGCCGATGCCCCGGCCGCCGCTCAGGACCCGGCAGATCATCGACCCGATGACCGCCTATCAGGTCGTCCACATGCTCGAGGGCGTCGTCCAGCGCGGCACCGCGACCGTTCTTCGCGATCTCAACCGGCCCCTGTTCGGCAAGACCGGGACGACGAGCGGCCCGACCAATGTCTGGTTCATCGGCGGCTCTCAGGACGTCGTCGCCGGAGTCTATGTCGGCTACGATCAGCCGCGGCCGATGGGCCATTATGCCCAAGGCGGGCGAATCGCCGCGCCGATCTTCAAGCAATTCGCCCAGACCGCCTTCCGCGACATGCCGGTGGTTCCGTTCCGCGCCCCGCAGGGCATCCGGATGGTGCGAATCGATCGCCGCTCGGGCCGGCGGGTGTTCGGCGGCTGGCCGCCCGACGATCCCAGGGCGGCGGTGATCTGGGAGGCGTTCAAACCGGAAAGCGAGCCGAGGCGCACGATCGAGCGCGACGAGGGACAGCTTGCCGAGCGCGCGCCCGCCCGCCGGGCCGTCGTCGCCCGGAGCGATCGCCGCGACAGCGATTTCCTGCAACGCGAGGGCGGGATTTACTAGGCCGTCGCGCAACTATAGGCCTGCGGGCGAACGCAGGCCCGTTCCGGCGAAAGCCGGAGTTCACCCGAGCGATCAATCTGCGCCCAGGCGACGAGCCGGGGAGCGGCCCATTGGAGACCTTGAAGATGCGCGCCGAAGCGCAAGCCCATATCGACCAGATCCGTTCCGCCCTCGATTTGTTGCGCCGATTCCTCGATTGGGACCGGGCGCTGAAGCGGCTCGAGGAGCTGAATGCAAAGGTCGAGGACCCGTCCTTGTGGAACGATCCCAAGGGCGCCCAGGACGTGATGCGCGAGCGGCGCCGGCTCGAGCAGGCGATCGGCGCGACCCGTGCGATCGAAGGCGATCTCCAGGACACGGTCGAGCTCATCGAGATGGCCGAAAGCGAGGGCGACGAAGCCCTGGTCGACGACGGCGTCAAAGCTCTGGCCGCGCTCGCCGACAAGGCGGAGAAGGACAAGGTCGCGGCGCTACTCGCCGGCGAGGCGGACGCCAACAACACCTATGTCGAGATCAATGCCGGCGCCGGCGGCACCGAGAGCCAGGACTGGGCCGAGATGCTCCAGCGCATGTATGCGCGCTGGGCCGAACGGCACGGAATGAAGGTGGAGCTGGTCGATCACCATTCCGGCGAGCAGGCGGGAATCAAGTCGGCGACATTGCTGCTCAAGGGCGAGAATGCCTATGGCTATGCAAAGACCGAAAGCGGCGTCCACCGGCTCGTCCGGATCAGCCCCTATGACAGCTCGGCCCGCCGCCACACAAGCTTCGCGAGCGTCTGGGTCTATCCCGAGATCGACGAGAATATCGACGTCGAGGTCGAGGAAAAGGATCTGAAGATCGACACCTACCGCTCCTCCGGAGCCGGCGGGCAGCACGTCAACACGACCGATAGCGCGGTCAGGATCACCCACGTCCCGACCGGGATCATCGTCGCCTGTCAGAACCAGCGTTCACAGCACAAGAACCGGGCCGAGGCGATGAAGATGCTCAAGGCCCGGCTCTACGAAGCCGAGCTCCAGCGCCGAGAGGCCGAGGCGAGCGCCCAGCATGCGGCCAAGTCGGATATCGGCTGGGGCCACCAGATCCGGTCCTACGTCCTCCAGCCCTATCAGCTGGTGAAGGACCTTCGCACCGGAGTCACCTCGACCTCGCCTAGCGAGGTGCTCGACGGCGATCTCGATCGATTCATGGCCGCCGCTCTGTCGCAGCGCGTCACCGGCGAGAAGGTCGACGTGGAAGATGTCGATTAGGCGTTTCGGCCAAGCGGGGCTGCTTGCCCTCGCGCTGATCGCATCCGGCTGCCGGGAGCAGCCGGCCGAAACCACTTTCCCCGAGCCGCATCGGCCGGTCGCCCCGATCGAATCCTCGCGCTATCTCAACGAGGACGCCCGGGATCGAAGCGGCGAGTTCGAGACGGTGACCCGGCTCGCCGAGGTCAAGCCGGGGATGCGGGTCGCCGACATCGGCGCCGGCGAAGGCTATTATACCGTCCGGCTGGCGCCGATGGTCGGACCGACGGGCCGAGTGCTGGCCGAGGACATCATCCCGGACACGATCCGCGACCTCGCCAACCGGGTCCAGCGCGAGCGGCTCGACAATGTCGCACTGAAGCTCGGCCTGCCCAACGATCCGCAGCTGCCGCCGGCCTCGTTCGACCGGATCTTCATGATCCACATGTATCACGAGATCGAGCGGCCCAGCGAGTTCCTCTGGAACCTGCGCGGTGGCCTGAAGCGCAACGGCAGCGTCGTCGTCGTCGACGCCGACCGGCCGACCGACCGCCACGGCACGCCGCCGCGACTCCTGGTCTGTGAATTCGCCGCGGTCGGCTACGAGCTGACCCGCTTCGAGCGCCTGGCCGACACCGAATCCTATTTCGCCCAGTTCGAGGCGCGAGAGGCCCGACCCGAGCCCCAGGACATCCCGACCTGCGAATTGTGAGGTGGCGCAGGCCGCGGCGAGGCGGCATAGTCTTGCGATGCGCGCTTATCTCGATCTGCTTCAGCTCATCCTCGACGAAGGCGTCGAGCAGAAGGACCGGACCGGTGTCGGGACCCGCTCCGTTTTCGGTCACCAGATGCGGTTCGACCTTGCGAAGGGCTTTCCGCTGCTGACGACGAAGAAGCTCCACATCAGGTCGATCCTCATCGAATTGCTGTGGTTCCTCAAGGGCGACACCAACGTCCGCTGGCTTCAGGAGAACCGGGTCAGCATCTGGGACGAATGGGCCGATGACGAAGGCGATCTCGGACCGGTCTACGGCAAGCAGTGGCGGCGCTGGCAGGCGCCGGACGGCCGCGAGATCGACCAGATTGCGGGCCTCATCGACCTCATCAAGAACGACCCGGCCTCGCGCCGCCAGATCGTCACCGCGTGGAACCCGGCCGAGCTTCACCTGATGGCGCTGGCGCCGTGCCACTGCCTGTTCCAGACCCAGGTCGCCGGCGGCAGGCTGAACCTGCAAATGTACCAGCGAAGCGCCGACGTCTTCCTCGGCGTGCCGTTCAACATCGCAAGCTACGCCTTGCTCACCCACATGCTCGCCCAGCAATGCAATCTGGAGCCGGGGACGTTCGTGTGGACCGGCGGCGACTGCCATCTCTACTCCAACCATCTCGACCAGGCCCGCGAGCAGCTGACCCGCGAGCCGAAGCCGCTGCCGAAGCTGACGCTCCTTCGGCGGCCGCCGGCGATCGACGAGTATCGCTTCGAGGATTTCGAGATCTCGGACTACGAGGCCCACCCGCACATCAAGGCGCCGGTCGCCGTCTGACGTTGCCCCTGCAGCCCGATTGCCTATCGCCGTCAGGTCGTGGATAGCGCGCTGATGACGGCCGACACCCGCCCCGAGATCGTCCTCGTCGTCGCTCGCGCCGACAATGGCGTGATCGGCAAGGACGGGAAGCTGCCCTGGCACCTGCCGGCCGATCTCAGGCATTTCAAGCAAGTGACGATGGGGTCGCCGATGATCATGGGCCGCCGCACCTTCGACAGCCTTCCGGGACTCCTCCCCGGCCGCCGCCATATCGTCCTCACCCGCGACAAGGGCTGGAGCGCGGCCGGCGCCGAAACCGCGGGTTCGCCGGACGAGGCCCTCGCCAAGGCGCAAGCGGAGCGGGTCTGCGTCATCGGCGGCGCGGAGATCTTCACGCTGTTCGAGCCGATCGCCGCGGCCATCGAGCTGACCGAAATTCATCTCGACGCGGCCGGCGACACTTTCCTGCCGCGGTTCGACCCGGTCCGATGGAAGGCCGTCTCGAGCGAAGCCCATGCCGACGAAGATGGCCGACCGGCTTATACCTTCCTCAGGCTCGAACGCCGTCCCTGAAGCCGGTGCCGCCGCGATTGGCTTCGCGGGATCGGCTCCCTATACACGCCGCCATGGAGCGCCTTGACGGGGGCTCGGCGGTTCCGGCCCCGCTTCGCGGCGGCATCGTCGCGCTCGGCAATTTCGACGGGTTTCACAAGGGCCACCAGGCGGTGGTGGCGCGAGCGGTGTCGCGCGCCCGGGCCGAAGGCCGTCCGGCGCTGGTCGCGACCTTCGATCCCCACCCGGTGCGCTTCTTCGCGCCGGACGTGCCGCCGTTCCGGCTGACCACGCTCGACCAGCGCCAGCGGCTGTTCGCCGAGGCGGGTGCCGACGCGATGCTCGTTTTCCATTTCAACGCCGAGCTGGCTTCGGTCATGGCCCCGGATTTCGTCACCGATTATCTTGTCAGCCGGATCGGCGCCGCCGGAGTCGTCACCGGCGAGGACTTCACCTTCGGCAAGGGCCGCGGCGGCAATGTCGAGGTGCTCAAGCTGCTCGGCCAGGCGAATCGGATCTCGGTCGATTCGGTCAGCCCGGTGAACGACGGCGGCGAGCCGGTCTCCTCGAGCCGGATCCGCGAGGCGCTCCAGGCCGGCGACTGCGAGACCGCGACGTCTCTTCTGACCCGTCCGTTCGCGATCGAGGGCGAGGTCGAGCATGGCGACAAGAGAGGCCGAAAGCTCGGCTACCCGACCGCCAATATCGCGCTCGGCAATTATCTTCGGCCGCGCTTCGGGGTCTATGCGGTTCGCGGCCGGCTGCCGAGGGGCCGAGTCCTCGACGGAGTCGCCAATCTCGGCGTCCGGCCGATGTTCGATCCACCGAAGGAATTGCTCGAACCCTATTTCTTCGACTTCGAGGGCCGCCTCTACGGACGACGAATCGAGGTCGAGCTGATCTCCTTCATCCGCACCGAGGAAAGGTTCGACGATCTCGACGCCCTGAAGGTCCAGATCGCCCGCGACTGCGACGAGGCCCGCCGCCGTCTTGCCGCCGCGCCGCCCCTCGCCTAAGCCCCGCCCGCAATGTCCGAAAAGCCCGAAAACCCCAAGCCGGATTGGCGCGACACCGTCTTCCTGCCCAAGACCGATTTCCCGATGAAAGCCGGCCTCGCCCAAAAGGAGCCGGCGATCCTCGCCCGCTGGGCCGAGACGAAGCTGTACGAGCAGCTCCGCAGCGCCCGCGCCGGACGCGAGCGCTTCATCCTCCACGACGGCCCGCCCTACGCCAATGGCGACATCCACATGGGCCATGCGATGAACAAGATCCTCAAGGACATCGTCGTGAGATCGCAGTCGCTGCTCGGCAAGGACGCGCCCTACGTGCCCGGCTGGGACTGCCACGGCCTTCCGATCGAGTGGAAGGTCGAGGAGCAATATCGAAAGAAGAAGCTCGACAAGGACGAGGTCCCGACCGATCAGTTCCGCGCCGAATGCCGGGCCTATGCCGAGAAATGGGTCGGCGTTCAGTCCGAGCAGTTCCAGCGCCTCGGAGTCCAGGGCGAGTGGGACAATCCCTATCTGACGATGAAATATGAGGCCGAGGCGAAGATCGTCGAGGAGCTCCTCAAGTTCGCCGAAAGCGGCCAGCTCTATCGCGGCGCCAAGCCGGTCATGTGGAGCCCGGTCGAGAAGACCGCCCTCGCCGAGGCCGAGGTCGAATATGAGGACGTCGTCTCGACCCAGATCGACGTCGGCTTCGAGATCGTCGAAAGCCCGATCCCGGAGCTGGTCGGCGCCCATGCGGTGATCTGGACGACGACCCCCTGGACGATCCCGGTCAACCAGGCGATCGCCTATGGCGAGGACGTCGAATATGTTCTCGTGATTCCGATGCTCATGGTCCGGCGGGAAGACCTACCGGAGCTAGCAGCCGTTCGCGACTCCCATCCATGGTTTGGCAATCGAGCCCAGAAGGTGCTGGTCGCCAAGAGTTTGGTTTCAGCGCTGGCAGACAGGCTCAACGCCGCGCTTCAAAGAGCTGACTTGCCCGAGGGGGCGCACGTCAAGTTGCTCCAGGCCGAAGAAGCGTCGGACCAATTGGGCTTAGGCTCGCCGATAAAAGGGTCCGACCTCGCCGGCACCGTCGCTCGCCATCCGATGCACAAACTCGGCGGCTTTTTTGCGAAACCACGCCCGTTCCTACCTGGAGAGCACGTCACCACCGACGCCGGAACCGGGCTCGTCCATATGGCGCCCGACCATGGCGAGGAGGATTTCCTGGTCTGCAAGGCGGCCGGGATCGACCCCGTCTTCGCCGTCACCGACGACGGCCGCTATCGCGAGGACTGGGCCTGGCTGGGCGGCCAGGGCAGCGTCATCAACAATAAATTCAACGCGCCGGACGGGCCGATCTGCTCCGACCTGCGCGAGGCCGGCGCCCTGCTCGCGGCGAGCGCCGACTTCCAGCACAGCTATCCGCACAGCTGGCGGTCGAAAGCCAAGGTCATCTACCGCTGCACGCCGCAATGGTTCATCCCGATGGATCGAAGCGCGAACAACGATTTGCCGGGGGCAGGTCGAAGCGCGGAGATGGGCTCGCCCGGCGAGCCGGGGACGGGAGCTGGTGAAACGCTCCGGCAGACCGCCCTGGCCGCGATCGAAGAGACTCGCTGGGTGCCGGAAAAATCGCGGAACCGGATCGGCGCGATGGTCGAGGGGCGGCCGGACTGGGTGATCAGCCGGCAGCGCGCCTGGGGGGTTCCGATCGCGCTCTACGTCAACCGCAAGACCGGCGACTATCTGAAGGACCCGGCGGTCAATTCGCGGATCATCCGCGCCTTCCACGAAGGCGGCGCCGACGCCTGGTTCCAGGCCGATCACCAGGCGCTGCTCGGCAACGGCTACAGGCTCGACGAGTTCGAGCCGGTCATGGACATCCTCGACGTCTGGTTCGACAGCGGATCGACCCATTCCTACGTCGTCGAGGCGCGCTACGGCGAAGGCGTCCGGGCCGACCTCTACGTCGAAGGGTCCGACCAGCATCGTGGCTGGTTCCAGTCCTCGCTCCTGGAAAGCTGCGGTACCCGCGGCCGGGCGCCCTACGAGGCGGTCCTGACCCACGGCTTCGCTCTGGACCAGCAGGGGCGGAAGATGTCGAAATCGGTCGGCAACGTCGTCGATCCGCTCGCCATCATCCGCGACAACGGCGCCGACATCCTCCGCCTCTGGGTCGCCTCGACCGACTATTTCGAGGACGTCCGGATCGGCAAGGAAGTGCTCGCCACCACCACCGACGCCTATCGCAAGCTTCGCAACAGCTTCCGCTACCTGCTCGGCGCCCTCGCCGGCTTCGAGTCCGAAGAAGCGGTTGCCGTCGCTGAGATGCCGGAGCTGGAGCGATGGGTGCTCCATCGCCTGGCGAGCCTCGACCGCGAGCTCCGCGAGGCGAGCGAGGGCTTCGAATATAATCGCTACGCGCGGCTCATCACGACCTTCGCCAATGACGATCTTTCCGCCTTCTTCTTCGATATAAGAAAGGACGCGCTCTACTGCGACGTCGGCCCGAAGCTGCCGCTCGGGAGCCTGAAGAGGCGCGCCTATCGAACCGTGCTCGACCAGGTGTTCCAGGCGCTGGTCCGCTGGGTCAGCCCGATCCTCTGCTTCACCGCCGAGGAAGTCTGGTCGACCCGCTACCCCGAACAGGGATCGGTCCACCTGCTCGAATGGCCGGCGATCGACTCCGCCTGGAGCGATCCGGAGCTCGGGGCGAAATGGGACCTCATCCGGGCCACGCGCGAGCGGGTGACGGAGAGCATCGAGCCGCTTCGGCGCGAAAAGACGATCGGATCGAGCCTCGAGGCGAAGATCCTCTACCCGGATCTCGAGCTCGATCTGACCGACGAGGCGCTGGCCGACCTCGCCGAAATCTACATCGTGTCGGAGGTCGGCCCCGGCCAGGGCGCCACGATCGAGGTCACCCGGACAGACCATCGCAAATGCGGCCGCTGCTGGCGGCATCTGCCGGAAGTGCCCGAGGACGGGGATCTGTGCGGACGGTGCGAGGGGGTCGTGAATGGCTGAATCGGCGTCCGCCTTGCCCGTCGACCTCGGGCTGAGGCGCAACCGGTCGATCGCTTTCGTGGTCGCCTTCCTCATCTTCCTGTTCGACCAGGCAGTGAAGTGGCTGGTCACCTATCCGCTGAAGCTGGAGCAGCGCGAACATATCGACCTGCTTCCTTTCTTCGATCTCCAATGGGTCGAGAACAGGGGCGTTTCGCTCGGCCTGATGCCCGCGGACAGCGAGCTCGGGCGCTGGCTACTGGTCGGCATGACGGCGGGGATCGCCACCTTCGTCGCGATCTGGCTGTGGAAGGAACGGCGCCGCCAGGATTCGATCGCCCTCGCGATGATCCTCGGCGGGGCGCTCGGCAATATCGTCGATCGGGTGCGGTTCGGCTATGTCGTCGACTATGCGGATTTCCACATCGGTGGGTGGCAACCCTTTTTGGTCTTCAACATCGCCGACGCGGCAATTACCATCGGGGTGCTGCTTTTGCTTGTCCGCGCGCTCCTGATGCGCGATGGCAAGGGCTCGAAGAAGGAAGCCTGAAAAATGCGTCTGTCCCACCTGCTCCTCGCCGGCTCCGCCACGGCCCTGCTCGCCGGCTGCGGCACCACCAGCCCGTTCGATCGCGGCGCCCCCGACGAATTCGCGGTCGCCCGAGGCGCGCCTCTGGTCGTCCCGCCCGATTTCGCGCTGACCCCGCCAGGACCGGGAGAGCCCGACGTCGGCGCCGATCCGCGCGCCCAGGCGCTCCAGGCCCTGTTCGGCGGCCCGCAGCCGCGAAGCGCGGTCGAGCGGAGCCTGCTCCAGCAGGCCAATGCGAACCAGGCGGCGCTCGGCGCCCGCTCCGTCGCCGGCGATCCTGGAACGACCGTCGTCAATCGCGGCGCGGTCGTCCAGGCGATCATCCAGCTGCCGGAAGGCAATGGCGCGGAAGCTTCGGTCCAGCTGCCTCAATAGGCCGTTTCCGCTTCGCCGGAGCGGATTGCGACTTCCGCCTCATCGTTCCGCCGGACTTCGGCCGGCATCGGGAGGAAGGAGGATCATGTCAGGAAAGAATGAAAAGGCGCCGGTGCTCCTGGCCGGCGGCAATCCGCAGATCGCGAAAGCCGAGGGCGACGCGCCGGTCCAGGCCTATATCGCGGCGATGCCGGCTGGAAGAGCGGCCTCGGCCGCAAGCTCGACTCGCTCGTCACCGCCAATGTCCCCAACGTACGCAAGGCGGTGAAGTGGAACTCGCCCTTCTACGGCGTCGAAGGCAAAGGCTGGTTTCTCTCCTTCCACGTCTTCACCCATTATGTGAAGGTGACCTTCTTCAACGGCGCCTCGCTCCGGCCGCTGCCTCCGGGCGGTGCCGAGAAGAGCAAGGAAGCGCGCTGGATAGACATCAAAGAGGGCGAGCCGCTCGACGAGGCGCAACTGGCGGATTGGGTGAGGCAGGCGTCAGCGATCCCTGGCTGGATGGCCTAGACCCGCGAACGCCGCCATTAACGATGTAGCGAGGTCGAGGCGCCAGGCATTCGCTCGCATTCAGGAGACACAGGCATGAAGTTCGTTCCGTTGAATTCGCGCGGCGGCGACTATCTGGTGGTGGCCGGCAACGTCGCCTATCTGCGCGCCCACGAGAACGGCCAGACCAAGATCGGGCTCGTCGGCGGCGATTCGATCCTCGTCGCCGGAAGTGTCGAGGAGACCGTCGCCGCGCTGCTGGCGGGCTGACGAAGTCCGCGACCGAAGCCGCGCCGTCAGGCGGCGATCGCTTGCTGCTCCCGCCAGCTTGCGGTCCGGGCGTCATAATAATCGGCGAGCGCCTCCAGCGCCGACACCGTGTCGCCCGAGTAGGAAGGACCGTGCATCAACCCGAGCGTTTTCGGGGCGAGCGGCGCCAGTCGGCGAATCGTCGATCCCATCTGCGGATGGAGGCTCGAAAAGCCGAACAGCTCCTCGGCCGCCGCCGCCGGCCCGACGATATCGTCGTCGGTCATCGCTTCGGTAAGGCCGGTCTGGGTGAAGAGATCGCCGCACAGCAAGGTGCCGGTCACTTCCTCGAACAGCAGACCGGCATCCCATCCGTGCGGCGTGTGGGGCGTGTCGATATAGCGCACCCTTCGCCCACCCAGGTCGATCGATTCACCATCGGCGAGGAGGCGCGGCGGGCGATCGGCGAGGTCGTTGAGGCTGACGTCGCAGGCGGTGGCGCCATGGGCGACCTCCGACTCCGGCGCCGCCGCGAGCCACAGGTTCATCGCGCCGCATTCGTCCGCTTCGAGGTGCCCGAAGCTGATCCAGCGAAGCCGTTCCGGTGCGATCAGCCGCGCCACCGCCTCGTGAACCGCAGGGAACAGCCGCCTGTGCCCGGTGTGGAACAGCAAGGGCTCGTCGGCGGCGATCAGGAACTGGTTGAAGGCGAATCCGGCGGGCGGCGCGACATCGGGCACGAAGGTCGAGATCCGGAAGATGCGGTCGGCAATCTCGTCGATCCGGGTGGTCATCGGCGGTTCCTTTCGGGCGCATGATTCGTTGACTGCACACATATGTGCATTTAATATTATCATTATGTCAATATCGGATGCACGAACCAGTGTAGCGAAAAGACCCTATCGACTGGGGCAGCGCGCGCTGAAGCAGGAAGAGACACGGCTGAGGATCGTCGAGGCGGCGGTGGAGCTTCACTCGACGATCGGGCCGGCCCGGACGACGGTGGCGCAGATCGCCGAGCGAGCGGGAGTCCAGCGCCACACTTATTATGCCCATTTCCCGGAGGAGCGTGAGCTCTTCCTCGCCTGTTCGGGCCTTGCCCTTGAGCGTGATCCGCTGCCGGACGTGGAGCGATGGTCGGCGCTGCCGCCCGGCCCGGAGCGGCTTCGCTCCGGCCTCGAGCAGGTCTATCAATGGTATTCACGAAACGCCCAGCAAGCCGGCTGCGTCCTTCGCGATTCAGAACATCATGCGCTGACCCGGGAGACGGTGGAGCTTCGGATGAAGCCGGTCTTCGAGCGCGCCGCCCAGCTTCTCGGCGATGGCCTGGCGGACTCCTCGCTGGCTTTGCTCGCGGTCGCGCTCGACTTCGCCTGCTGGCGGGTGCTGGCGCAGGTTCACGCCCCCGAAGGCGCGGCTTCGCTGATGACGAAGGCGATCCTCGGCCTCGGCGAACCCTAGGCCATCGGCGCCCGACCACGTCTTTGCGGCCCAGCGCCGATTACGGTTTGTTAACCATGTTCGGCGAAGTTCCTGGTCAAGCCCAGGAGGCACGAATGAGCGACCAGCAGATCGAAGACGTGAGAGAGCAGGCCGTCGCCCTCATCAAGGACGCGATGGGCCTCGCCGGCCGCCACGAGCGGCTCGCACTGCCGCGATCGGAAGCCCAGGTCCACAAGGCGATCGACCTGCTTCGGACGAGGCCGGTCGACGACGACCTGCTCGCGGCCGCCGAATCCCTCTCCTGCACGATGCGCGAGATGGACCAGCTGCTTCGCCAGGGCCGGGTGAATGCCTATGATTCGCGCGCCCTGCGGGTGAGGAAGCTGTTCGAGGCGCTCTGAGGCCGAGCAGCCGCGCGCGCCTGTTCCGTCCTAGGGCTGGACCCGCACCTGAAGGCTGGCGGACCGGGGCGCGCGGCTGACGCTCGCCTGGACCAGCATAGACGGATCGGAGCGCCATCGGGCCAGATCGGCGCCGCTGGAGCGGATGAACTGGGCAGGCCCGACTCCCAAAGCGAGCGAGGCGGCCGAAGCCAGCGGACCGATGGCGAGATCGCCTTCGACCGTCCCCACCACCTGGCATGACTGAAGCCTACCGGTCGAAGGCGGCGCCGTCAGGAAGAGCGTCCACGGGCCCTTCTGGAGAACCACCGGTGGGACGGCAGCCTGAAATTCCTCGCTGCCGCCGGTCGGGCGAACCGCCCGTTCCACCCAGCCGGCGGTCAGGGCCGACTGGCGGACCGTTTCGAGATCGGGAAAGCCGCGACGGCAGGTCTCGGCAAAGGCCTCGACCAGAGGCGGCGGCGACGACTGCATCGCCATCGCCAGTCCGGG
>CAMPIH010000022.1 GCA_946886275.1 uncultured Sphingosinicella sp. | reverse complement strand
GGATAGATGTCGAAGGCGACGTTCGGCCACAGCTTGAAATAGAGCCAGCTTCGCTGCCTTGCCTCGGGCAGATGCCCGGCCACCGGGAGAAGCGCCTGGTACGCCCGTTCGGACGGGTTGGACGAAGGCCGATCGACCAGCTCGCCCGACATCCGATCGACATGCTCTCCCGCCTCGATCCGGTAATGGCCTCCGAACAGGCGGGTGAGGCCGGGATGGGCGACCGATATGTGGAGTCCGTCGGAATAATTGTCGGCGACATTCTTCCAGTTCACGGCGCGCGGCCGGTGCGTGATTCGGCCGAGCGCCTCGAGCGCCTCGAACCGATAGGGCGCGATCTCGGCCTCGAACGGCGCCATCATCTCGGCGACGCTCGGCCCGCCGCCTTCCAGGCGGACGAAGACGAAGCCTCGCCACGTCTCCAGCTCGATCGGGAACAGAGCGTGCCGTCCGAAATCGAGGCCGGGATAATCGGCCCGGCGGGGAACGCCGATCAGCCGTCCGTCATCGCCATAGGACCAGGCATGGTAGGGGCAGGTCAGCCGCCGGCTGCAGCCCTCGTCGCCGTCGACCAGCCGGGAGCCCCGGTGACGGCAGACATTCGCGAAGGCCCGGACCGCCCCGTCGCCGCCGCGGATCACCAGAACGCTCTCGCCGAGCAGCTCCAGGGTTCGCCACTGGCCCGGCGCTGCGAGATCGCTGGCGTGGCAGACGATCTGCCAGGACGGCCGGATCAGCCGCGCCATCTCGACCCGGAAATATTCCTCGTCATGATAGACCCAGCCGGGCAGGCTCAGATCGTCCTGGTCCCTCGGGTCTTCATGGATGAGGCGGACGATTTCCGACATCGTCCCCACCTAGCAGCAAGCACCGGCAAAGTCGCGCCAGACGACTTCGGTGCGGACCCAATCCACCGGATCGGACCTGGAGTCCGCATTGACGCGCCTCGCCCCGATGCCCACCTTGTCGTCATGGATCCGAAAAATCTGACCGACGAGGAATGGCGCCGGCGCCTCTCTCCCGAACAATATCAGGTGCTCCGCCAATGCGGCACCGAGCGCGCCTTCACCGGCCTCTACTGGGACAATCATGACGAAGGCGGCTATCGCTGCGCCGGCTGCGGCGAGCTTCTGTTCGACAGCAGCACCAAGTTCGACAGCGGCTGCGGCTGGCCGAGCTTCACCAGCCCCGCCGAACGCGAGAAGGTGACGCTTCACCAGGACGACAGCCACGGCATGATCAGGACCGAAGTCCGATGCGCCCGCTGTGACGGGCATCTCGGCCACGTCTTCCCCGACGGCCCCGGTCCGGAAGGTCTTCGCTATTGCATAAATTCGGCGTCACTCGATTTCGAGAAGGGCAAGTAAGGCGCCGTTAAGGCGCGCCGCGCTTCTTCTTGCCGCCATGACTCCGCACCCCTATCGCTAGCCATCAATGGCCAGCGCCGTCCCACCTTCCCGCCTCAGGCGGATCATCGTCACCAGCCTCAAGATCGCCCTCTATCTGCTGGTGGTCGCGCTCGTCGCGCTGGGCGTCGCGGTCTCGGTCGCGGTGAGCCAGCTGCCCACTTATCCCGAGCTGATCCGCCGCGACGATCTCGGCCAGATGATCCGGGTCCGGGCCGCCGACGGAAGCGTGATCCACTCCATGGGTCCGAGCTTCGGCGAATGGCTCCGTTATGACGAGATCCCGCCGATCATGCGCGACGCGATGGTGGCGGTGGAGGACCGGCGATTCCGATCCCACCCCGGCGTCGACCCGATCGGCATCGGCCGCGGCTTGTGGATCAGTCTCACCGACGGCGGCCGGGTCCGCGGCGTTTCGACGATCACCCAGCAGCTGGCCCGAAATATCTTCCTCACCAACGACCGCAGCTTCGCCCGCAAGGTCCGCGAGGGCATCCTGGCGCTCGCTCTGGAGTGGCGCTTCTCGAAGGACCAGATCCTCGAACTCTATCTCAACCGGGTCTATTTCGGCGGCGGCGCCTATGGCATCGACGCCGCCTCGAGGCGTTTCTACGGCCACAGCGCCAACCAGCTCGGAATCGCCGAGGCAGCAATCATCGCCGGACTGGTCAAGGCGCCGTCCAATTATTCGCCGACCGCGGACACCGATGCCGCCCGCGACCGTGCCGCCGTCGTCATCGACCTGATGGTCCGCAACGGCACCATCACTCAGCGCCAGGCGGCGGCGTCGGACCCGAACGACGTCGAGCTTGTGCGGACGTCCGAGCGCCAGAACAGCACCCGCTATTTCACCGACTGGGTGCTTCCTCAGCTCGACATGCTGATCGACGAGACGGTTCAGCCGATCGACGTCTGGACCACGCTCGATCTCGGCATGCAGGCCGCCGCCGACCGATCGATCAACGCCCATACGCCCCAGGGCGCTCAGGGCGCTCTTGTCTCCCTCGACCGCGACGGCGCCGTCCGGGCGATGATCGGCGGACGCGATTATGTCAGCTCGATCTACAACCGCGCCACCCAGGCGACCCGGCAACCAGGCTCGGCGTTCAAGCTGTTCGTCTATCTGGCCGCGCTCGAAGCCGGCTACGAGCCGACCAGCGTCGTCGAGGATTCGCCGATCAATGTCGGCGGCTGGAGTCCGCGCAACGACAGCGGGCGATTCGCCGGTGCGGTGACCCTGCGGCAGGCGCTCGCTTTTTCGATCAATACCGTCGCGGTTAAGCTTTCCCAGGACGTCGGCACGAGGACGGTGGCGGACATGGCGCAGCGGCTGGGAATCACGACCCGGGTCGCCACCAATCCCAGCATGGCGCTCGGCACGTCGGAAGTCCGGCTGATCGACATGACCCGCGCTTATGCGGCGATCGCCCGCGGCGGAGTCGCTGTGACGCCCTACGGCATCAGGCGGGTGACGACGGCCGACGGCACCCTGCTCTACCAGAACCAGGCGGACGAATCGCGGGTGCTCGTCGCCCCCTGGGTCGCTGCCCAGATGACCGATTTGCTTCAGGGCGTCGTCACCCACGGCTCCGGCCGCGGTGCCGCTCTCGGCCGGCCGACCGCCGGCAAGACCGGAACGACGAGCTCGAACAAGGACGGCTGGTTCATCGGCTTTTCGAGCGGGATCACGACCGGCGTCTGGATGGGCCGGGACGATTCACGTCGGCTGGCGGGGCTTGCCGGCGGCCGGGCGCCGGCCAGGGCCTTTCACGACTTCATGATCCGGGCCGTCGCCAACCGGCCGGCGGAACCGTTCGCCACCGAGGTCGCGTCGCCGGACTGGCAGACCGAGCCGGACGAGGAAGTCTGGTTCGCTCCGCCCGACGATTCGCCGGCCTTCGTCGACGAACATGGCAACCCGATCAATCCTGGGCTTCCGCCGGAAATGATCGGTCCCGAAGAGGTGATTCGCGAGGATGAGCCGAAGGAGGACAGGCTCGACCGAGACTGGCTCGACCGGGCGATCAACCGGCCGCGTCCGCCGGTCCGGGAGCCGGCACCGAAAAGGCCGCCGGAGCCGGCACTCCGTGACCAACGTGAGCAGCGTGACCAGCGCGATCAGCGCGAGCCGCGAGCCGACCTCTTCAGGATCTGAGCTTCAGCCGCGGCGGCCGATGCGGTGAAGGGCGGCGCCTTCGCGGCGGAGCCACAAGCGCGCCGGCCGCGGATCCTCGCCGAGCAGGGCCTCGACCAGCAGATGGAATTCACGGCCGTGGTTGAGGTGGATGAGGTGCGCCACTTCATGAGCGACCGTGGCCCGGCGAACGAAATCGGGGGCAAGGATAAGGCGCCAGCTATAGCGGATGCTTCCGCTCGCCGAGCAGCTGCCCCAGCGCGAGACCGGATCGCCGATTCCGATCCGGACCAGTCGGGCCTTCGCCTTCGCCGCGAGATCCTCCGTCTCCCGGCCGAGGACGGACCTGGCCTCCGCCTTGAGCCAGCGAAGGATCCGCCCTTCCACGGTCTCGGCGGGTCCGCCGACGACGAGCCGGTCGCCCGAATGCTCGATCCGCCGCGGTCGCGAAGGCTGCCAGTCGATGACCAGCGGCTCCCCTCGAAAAAGAATGGTGCCGCCCGGCAGGATCGGCGCGACGTCTGGGATCTCCGCGAGCCTGGTCTCGATCCAGTCGCGATGCCCGGCGGCCCAGGCGAGCGCCTGGCTCTTCGAGGTTCGCTTCGGAACGGTGAGGAGAACCGCGCGGGTCCGCGGATCGACTCGAAGCCGAAGCCGCCGGGCGCGCGGCGAGACGCGCATCGTCAATGGGGCGCCGGCGAAGCTGAGCTCAGAGCTCACGGTCGACGATATGATGTTCGAGCTCGCCGGCCTGGTCCTCGGTCACGGTCCAGCCGCGAACCGACATGCCAGCTTCGTGAACCGATTCCGGATCGCCGCTGATCAGATAGTGCCAGTCATGAAGCGGCCGGCCTTCGTGGCGAAGCCGGTAGGCGCAGGTCGACGGAAGCCAGTCCATCCGGCCGATATTCGCCTGGCTCAGCCGGACGCAATCGGGGACATAGGCGCGGCGATCGCGATAATCGCTGCAGCGGCAGCTCTTCCGGTCGAGGAGCCGGCAGGCGACGTTGGTGGGGAACAGCTCGCCGGTGACCTCGTCCTCCAGCTTGTGGAGGCAGCATTTGCCGCAGCCGTCACACAAGGCCTCCCATTCGGCGCGGTTGAGCTCCGTCAGCGGCAGCTCCCAGAAACGCTCCCTCAACGCACCCATTTGTCGAGCTCCGCGGCGACCCCTGAAGGGCCTTGGTCATGGGGGATGATCGCCACTGGCTCGCCCTCGGGACCGTAGAGGACGGCGATCCGGAGATGATCGACCAGATACTCGCCTCCCGGAGTCGCCGGCGGCTGCGCCTGATAGGTGATCGCATAGGCCCGGGCGGCCCGGGCGATCTCCTCCTCGCTGCCGGTGAGGCCGATCAGCCGTGGATGGAAGGCGGCGACGTAACGGGACAGCGCTTCGACCGTGTCGCGGCGGGGATCGACGGTGATGAAGATCGGCTGGACCTTCTCCGCTCGCTCCGAATCCTCGCTCTCGAACTGGCGGAGTCCCGCCGAGAGAGTCTGAAGGTCGACCGGGCAGACATCGGGGCAAAAGGAATAGCCGAAATAGACCAGCCGATATTTGCCGGCAAAGTCGGTGTCGCTGACCTGTCGTCCCTGATGAGAGGTGAGAGTGAACGGACCGCCCATGGTCGCGCCCTTGAGCGGCGGATCGCCGGCGGCGGGGCTGCAGGCGGCGAGCATCAGAGCGAGCATCGTCAGTAGCAGGCCGGACAGGCGTTCCATCGCGCTTTCATTCATGGCAGGGGCAGACTCGCTTTGCTAAAGCGAGTCAAGCAGGTCGGGCCTAAGCGGGGATTTTCAAGATCATGACGCGATTCAACGTCCGTTTACTCGCGGCTGCCCTGGCCGCGGTCATCGCCGTCCCGGCCCTTGCCCAGATCGGCTTTTCCGACGGCTACGCCTTCCTCAAGGCGGTCAGGGAGCGCGACGGCACGAAAGTGATGGAGGCGGTCAACAATCCCGGTTCCACGGTCATCAACCATCGCGATTCCGAAACCGGCGACGGCGCCCTTCATATCCTCGTCCGCGACCGCAACCTGGCCTGGCTTCGATTCCTGCTGGCGCGCGGTGCCCGCCCCGATATCCAGAACGACGGCGGAACCACCCCGCTCCAGCTCGCCGCCCAGATCGGCTGGGTCGCCGGCGCCGAGGCCCTGCTCGACCGTCGGGCCGACCCCAATCTTTCCAATGCGCGCGGCGAGACTCCCTTGATCTTCGCCGTCCAGGGACGTCACCTGGCGATGGTCCGGCTCCTCGTCAGCCGTCGGGCCGACCCCGATCTGAGCGATTCCCAGCAGGGCTATTCGGCGCTGGATTATGCGCGGCGGGATCCCCGGGCCGCGCAGATTCTCCGTGAGCTCGAGGCACCGCGGCCGACCGCGGCGCCGGGCACGAACTGATCAGTCCAGTCCAGCCAGGCCCGGGTCGAGGCTGCCGGCCAGCCTGAGCGCCGCCCGCCGGGCGAATCGCAATGTCTCCGCCTTGCGCCGGGCCGCGGCGAGCGGCCGGTGAGGCGCTTCGCGGACGATGTCGGCATCGTAGCGATCGGCGACGATCAGGCCCGCGCAATCGGGACCGAGGCCGTCGCCGTCGAACGGATCAAGCGGGAAGCCCGCCGGCACCGCCCAGTAGAACCGGTCGCAATAATCGAGATAATCGCCCCATTTGCGATCGCCGAGCAGGTCCGCTCTCGAGACCTTGATCTCGACGATGATCAGCTGGCCCTTGGCGTCGATCGCCACCATGTCCGCTCGGCGGCCGTTCGGCAGCGGCACCTCGCACAGGGCGTAGAGGTCCTGGCGGAAGAACAAGCGTGCGATACCGCGAGCGACGTCGCGAGCGACCATCGGCGCGTCGGCGAAGCAATCGAGGGTGGGCGAATCGGGCAGTGTGGCCATGCGCCAACCTAGAATGAAACAAGAACGCGTGAAAGCCGGACGCGCGGCATTCGTCCGGCGTCGGGAATGGCGAAAAGGCCCGTTCCCCCGGGCAGCGGGGAACGGGCCGATAATCGGGCGCACCGCCCGAAGCGACTAGCGATAGAAGATGTGGTTGCCGACCGTTGCGACCCGCGTGCGGCGCCAGCCCGGGCTGACGTGACGCGCATGGAAGAACAGCGCCCTCGGAGCCGCGCCGTCGGCGAGGTCGCGGGTGGCGATCTGGGCGATGGCGACGGCGGTCCGCCAGTCGCGCGAAGCCCGCGGCGGGGTCGGGATGACGCCGCCCCGGACGAACGAGAATTGGCCGCGCTGGCGGACGACTCCGCACAGGGTCGAAGCGAAGCGGCCAGACTCGGCGCGGTTGATCACCACTTCGGCCACGGTGAGCTGACCGGTCAGCGGTTCGCCCTTGGATTCGTAATAGACGGCCCGGGCAAGGCAATCCGTCTCTTCGTCGGAGGGGTCGGCGCTCGAATAATCGGCGACGAGCTCTGCCAGGCTGCGACCGTCTCGCTCGTCGGCGGGCTCGGGGGCGGCGGGCTCGTCTTCTTCGGTCGGCAAAGCCGGCGCGAAGGCATGGGTGATGACGGGCACGGCCCCGTCGGCCGTGATCGCGGGCTGGGCCGACTGGTCGACATCATTGAGGCCGATATCCATCGCCTGGACGGCGACCGCGGCATGCTCGGTATAGGAGATGCCGGGAGTGGCCGGAGCCTCGGACGCGATCGTCGGGTCGACGAACGAGGTGAAGGCGAAAAAGGAAAAGGCGGCCACGGCGAAGGCCGTAGCGCGATATTTGCGACGCATTGAAACTCAGTTCTTTGCGGTTGGCTCTCTGGGGCCGGCACGAAAGAAGATCGTCGCCCTGATCACCACCCGACTCGCGTGGACACCCGCCATTTGGCTGAAGGGCGGCCCCCGCTCTTGCGCTTGAAGTGCTGTTCCGGGGCTAGCGGGGCCTCGTTCCGGGCGTCAACTGAAGGAGTTCATTTCAGCGGCGAACCGTTCGGCTGATGCGATATCCAGTTCCAAAATCCACAAATCGGGATCGAACTTTTGGCGCCGCTCGAGGAACGTTTTCAACTCTCTTTCGTTTTCAATGACTTGCCCTGATTCTCGCCAGGAATAGCTGCCGTCGGGCTGGAGCAGTCGCTCCAGAAACCGCGGATTTGCGCCCTTTTCCAGCAATATTACGGCCACGGCGCCGGCCGTCGAATCGCCCTTGGCGAGCACGGTTCCGAATCCCCCTTCGGCCTCGGCCCGGCGGAGCAGGGCGCTCACCAGGACCGAACTGGCGAGGCGGGGCTCGGTCATTCGGGGCGGTAGCCCTCGAGCCCGGACAAGGCGATGTGGGAGCGCATGAACGTGCCGGTGCCCCGAGCCGCCTCCTCGCCGTCGGCGAGGAGAAGCCTCGCTTCGCCGACGAACACCCGTCTCTTGCCGCTGATCCAGCGGCCCTCGGCGACGACCGGACCGCTCCTGATCGGCCGGGTGAAGACGAGGTTGAACGCCGTCGTGAGGAGGAAGCGGTCGCTCACCAGCGAATTGCAGGCGTAGAAGGCGGCGTCGTCCATCATCTTGAAATAGAGCGTGCCGTGAGCGGCGCCGGCGGCGTGAAAGACGGAATCATCGACCTCGAATCTGATCCGCGCCTGGCCCGGCTCGGCGATTTCGATGTCGGATCGGAACAAGGCGTTGACCGGCGCCGAACGATAGAGCGCCTCGAGGCCGCGGAAATGTGCCTTTTGGCCCGCTTCAGGCGGCATCGCGCGCTTCGACTCCGGCGAGGAGGGCGAAAAGGGCGTCCTTGGACCGGGCGCCGCGAAGCTTGGCGACGACCTGCCGGTCGCGAAAGGCGCGGCTGACGCTGGCGAGCGCCTTCAAATGGTCGGCGCCAGCGTCGGGCGGGGACAGGAGAAGAAAGACGAGATCGACCGGGATCCCGTCGATCGCCTGGAAATCGATCGGAGTCTCGAGCCTGGCGAAGACGCCGAAGACATGGTCCAGCCCTTCGATCTTCCCGTGCGGGATCGCCGCTCCACCACCGAATCCGGTCGAGCCGAGCTTCTCGCGCTCGTTGACGCTGCTGACGATCTGCTTCGCGGGCAGCCCGGTGAGCCGCGCGGCGATCGCCGCGAGCTGCTGGAACAGCGCCTTCTTGTTGGCGGCGTTGAGATCCGCCTCCACCGCGTCGATCGACAATATATCGGAAACATTGCTCATCAGGTGCACCGATGGGAGCGTCGCGCTCCCTTTGAAAATGAGAAAATAAACGGCGCCGCTCAGTCGCGCTGGGGCTCGACCCAGCCGATCGTGCCGTCGCCCCGTCGATACACCATGTTGAACCGGCCGGTGCCGCTGTTCCTGAACATCAGGGCGTTGGTGTTGCGAAGATCGAGAAGCATGACCGCGTCGGGCACGGATGCCGTCGGCACGTCCACCCGGGTCTCGACGATCACGGGCGGATTGTCGACCACTTCCTCTTCTTCGGGCGGAGGCGCGAAAACGGTATAGCCTGCCTCGACGGCCTCTGCGGCGGCCTCGGCATGAGAGGCCTGGGCGTGCCGGTCCTTCAACCGGCGCTTGTAGCGGCGAAGCTGCTTTTCGATCCTGTCCGCCGCCTGGTCGAAAGCGGGATGGGCCTGGGCAGCCGAGCCATGGCCCTTGAGGACGACGCCCTGCGGCACGTGAGCGACGATGTCGCAGGTGAAGCTGTGGTCGTAAGGACCCTTGCCGAAAGTGACTTGCGAGGAGATCGCCCGGGAGAAGTATTTCTGAGCAATCGCGGTGAGGCGCGCATCGACGTGAGAACGAAGCGCTTCGCCGGTTTCGATCTGATGACCGGACACCCGGATGTCCATCGCCTTCTCCAATGCTGTTCCGCGGCGCATTTGGGCGCGCGAAGCCCGCAGGTCAATCGCGGGCGAGCCGGTTCCAGATCGGATCCTTGATCGCGGCGATGAAATCGGCGTGCCTGACCAATTCCTCCTCGCTCGGCGAGTGAGGCCGCGGCGGGCGAATCACCGCGACGAGACCGGCGCCGTCGCCGGCCGGCCCGATCGCGGGCTCCGACTCGCTTTCGATCAGCTCGGCGACGAGGGTCAGGCCGATCTGGCGGCCGCCGGTCAGCTCGACATAGACCTGGGCCAGCAACTGGGCGTCGATGAGCGCACCATGCTTGACCCGGAGCGAGCGATCGACTCCGAAGCGGGTGCAGAGCGCATCGAGGCTGTGCTTGGCGCCGGGGAATTTCTGGCGGGCGAGGACGAGCGTGTCCACCATCCGCGATGAGCAGACGGTGGGACGGCCGCAGCTTCCAAGCTCGTGGTTGAGGAAGCCGAAGTCGAAGCTCGCATTATGGGCGACGAGCGGCGATTCGCCGATGAACTCGAGCAAATCCTCGCAACGCTCCTCGAAGAGCGGCTTGTCCGACAGGAACCGGTCCGACAGGCCGTGAACCGCCTCGGCCTCGCTCGGCATCGGCCGGCCGGGATTGAAATAGGCATGGAAGGTGCGGCCGGTTTCGACCCGGTTGAACATCTCGACGCAGCCGATCTCGACAAGCCGGTCTCCGCCTTGGGGGCTGAGGCCCGTGGTCTCGGTGTCGAAGACGATTTCGCGCATCGCCAAGCTATGAATCCGACGTGGCCGAGAGGCAAGCGACGATGCGGCGAACCGAGGCTCTCGTTTCGTCCTTGGAACCTCCCGTCGGAATGACGAAGTCGGCACGGGCGCGCTTCTCCGCATCGGGCAGCTGGAGGCCCAGGATCCGCTCGAACTTCTCGGCGGTCATACCGGCGCGGGCGAGGACCCGATCGCGCTGGATCCCGGCCGGCGCCGACACGACCGCGATCTTGTCGACCAGGTTCCAGCCGCCTTTTTCGAACAGGAGCGGGATGTCGAGCACCACCAGAGGTGAATCGGCGTGCGCCGCCAGGAAGGCATCGCGCTCGCGGCCGACGGCGGGATGAATCAGCGCTTCGAGCCGCTGAAGCGATTCCGGGGCGCCGAGCACCCGCTCCGACAAAGCGCCGCGATCGACTCCATGGGCGCCGGTGGTGCCGGGGAAAGCCGCTTCGATCTCGGCGACGAGCGCGCCCTCCGGTCCCTGAAGCCGATGAACCACCTGGTCGGCGTCGAACACCGGAACCCCTTCGTCGGCGAACATCTTCGCGACCGTCGTCTTGCCCATTCCGATCGAGCCGGTGAGTCCCAGCCGCAATGTCATGACGTCAGTCGGCCGAACAGGTCCCGATCCATGTCCGGACCCGGCTTGGCCCCGAAAAAGAGCTCGAACGCGTAACGCGCCTGATCGACGAGCATGGCCAATCCGTTTGCGGTCATCAGATCCCTGGCCCGAGCGCGCGCGAGAAGCTCGGTCTCGACCGGGTCATACACCATGTCGAGAACGCCCGAATAGCGGCTCAAGCTGTCGACCAGAGCGAGCATGGGCTCGGGCATCGGCGGATAGCCGGACATGCCGAGCGGCGAGGCGTTGATCAGGCGCATGGGGAAGAGGATTTCGGGCCGATCCTCGAGCGTCCACGCCTCCCCGTAGAGTTCGAACTCGTCCAGGAGTCGCTTCGCCTTTTCCTGGCTTCGGCCGAAGACATGGACTTCGAGAGCGCCGATTCCCTGCAGATGATGGAGAGTCGCCCGGGCCGCGCCGCCGGTGCCGATGACGATGACCGGATCCTTGGCCTCGAACATTCCGAGGTTGAGAAAGAGACCCCAGACATCGGTATTGGTCGCGAACAGGCCCCCGTCGGCCTTGACGACGCAATTGATCGCGCCGGTGGCCTGCGCCTGTTCCTCGACATGGTCGACGAACCCGGCAACCCGCTCCTTCAGCGGCATCGTGACGTTGCAGCCGCGCCAATGCGGATCGGCGCGGCGCGATTCGAAATAATCGCGAAGCTCGTCCGGGCGCACGCATGTCGCCCGATACTCGCCCTCGATGCCGAGCTTCTGGAGCCAGAAATTGTGGATCAAAGGCGACTTCGAATGGGCGATCGGATCGCCGATCACCTCGGCATAGGGCCCATCCATCAGCTTCGCAGGACCCCCTGCTCGCGAAGGAAGGCGAGCAGCGGCAAGAGCGGCAGTCCCAGGATGGCGAAGTGGCTGCCGTCAATCTGCTCGAACAGCTGAACGCCCGGCCCCTCGATCCGATAGCCGCCGACGCTCCAGCGGACATGCGCATATTCACGGTCCAGATAATCGTCGACGAACGCCTCCCCGAACTTGCGCATCCGAAGCGCCACGCTTTCGCTGCAGCCCCAGATCCGCTGGCCGTCACGGACGATCACGGCAGCCGAATGGAGATAGTGGGTCGTTCCGGCGAGCATGAGCAGCTGCTCGCGAGCCTCTTCGCGCGAGGCCGGCTTGCTGAACAGGACGCCGTCAGACGTCTCCAGCGTCTGGTCGGCGCCAAGGACGAGCGCGCCGGCAACCGCCGCGACGCTCTTCGCCTTCAGCTCGGCAAGCATCTCGGCGAGATCTCGCGGTTCGAAACCCGCTTCGAGCAGGCCCTGCTTGGCAGTCTCCTCGTCCAGGTCCGGATCGGCGATCTCGAACTCGACCGCTGCTGCCTCGAGCATGCGCCGGCGAGTCTCGCTCTTCGAGGCGAGCAGGAGAATCATGGTGCCGCCTGCTCGATCCGCTCGGCGCAAAGCTTGACGATCGCCAAGGCCGTTTCCTCGATCGAGCGCCGGGTGACGTCGATCATCGGCCAGCCATGGTCGGCGAACAGGCGGCGGGCGAAGGCGAGCTCGGCATTGACCGCCTCGGCATCGACATAGTCCGTTTCCGGCGCCTGGTTCAGCGACAACAGGCGGTTGCGGCGGATCTGGATCAGCCGGTCGGGATTGGTGGTGAGGCCGACGATCAACGGATGCTTGAGCTGGAACAGGTTCGGCGGCGGCGGCGATTCCGGCACCAAAGGGATGTTGGCGACCTTGTAGCCGCGATTGGCGAGATAGATGCTGGTCGGGGTCTTCGACGTTCGGGAAACGCCGGCGAGGACGATGTCGGCCTCCTCCCAATTCTCCGGCATGATCCCGTCGTCATGAGCGATGGTGAACTGGATCGCGTCGACCCGGGCGAAATAGGCCGCGTCGAGCGCGTGCTGGCGGCCGGCCCGGCCCTTGGCCTGCTCGCCGCTGATCGCCGACAAGGCGTCGATCACCGGATCGAGCACCGACACGGCATGGATCCCGCGGCGGCGACATTTCTGTTCGAGCTCGCGGCGGATCAGCGGATTGACGACGGTATAGAGGACCAGGCCGGGACGACGCTCGACATCGTCGAGGACCCGGTCGAGATGCCCTTCGGAGCGGACCATCGGCCAGAGATGGCGAAGCGCCTCGACCGTGTCGAACTGGGCGAGGCACGCCTTGGCGACCATGTCGAGCGTCTCGCCGGTCGAGTCGGACAGAAGATGGAGATGGAGCTGCTTCAATGAGCGACCTTCTTCAAGGGTGACATCCGATTCCCCTACCCACGGATTTCCGGCAAATGCAGGCGACCGATCCTCAGGCTCGGAAGCGGGAGCGATCATGCCCGTCGCGCCTGTGGAAAAATATGGGGAAATCGCTAGCTGAACCCTGCGCACGACATCAAGGACAGGATTCGTCCAGCGCCGCCGCGAGATCATCCACAGCTCCACGAACAGTGCATGATTTCCACCCCCAGGCTGTGGATCGCGGGGATGAGCGTCGCGACTCCGCGGATTCCCGCGCGATGCCGGACGTCAAGCTGTTGGCAAAATTTGTGCGAGCCAATAAACCCCGCACTCCGGCCTTCTACTAACCTCAACAGACTCTCTTAGAATCTAAATATATTAGAGAAGAGAGCGGAGCCTTTCTGTCTCATGTCCGCCGCCGAAAAGCCGTTGCTCACCGTCCTGAATGGCGGAAATCCGGGAAAAACGCCGATCTGGCTGATGCGCCAGGCCGGCCGCTACCTTCCGGAATATCGCGCGCTGAGGGCAGCGAAAGGCGGCTTCCTCGAGCTCGTCTACGATCCCGAGGCGGCCGCCGAGATCACGCTTCAGCCGATCCGCCGTTTCGCTTTCGACGGCGCCATCCTGTTTTCCGACATCCTGATCGTGCCCCATGCTTTGGGCCAGGATCTGCGTTTCGAGGCCGGCGAAGGACCGCGGCTTGCGCCGCCGCTCGTCGATGCCGCCTTCGCTTCGCTGGAGCGGGTCGAGGCCCGTCTCGAGCCGATCTATCGAACTGTGGAGAAAGTTCGCTCGACGCTTCCCGCGCAAACGACTTTTCTCGGCTTCGCGGGAAGTCCCTGGACGGTCGCGACCTACATGATCGCCGGGCAGGGAAGTCGGGACCAGGCCGAAGCCCGCCATTTCGCCTATCGCGATCCCAAAGCCTTTGCCGAGATCGTCGATGCGGTCGCGGACATGACGGTCGATTATCTTTCCGGCCAGATCGCGGCCGGAGTCGAAGCGGTTCAATTGTTCGATAGCTGGGCGGGAACCCTCGCTCCGGCGCAATTCGAGCAATGGGTGATCGCTCCGAATGCCCGGATCGTCGCCGCCCTGAAGGCTCGTCATCCCGATGTCCCCGTCATCGGCTTTCCCAAGGGGGCTGGAGCCAAGCTTGCGGCTTATGCCCGCGAGACGAAGGTGGACGCGATCGGACTCGACGAGACCGTCGACCCCGCCTGGGCGGTGTCGGCCTTGCCGGCCGGCCTTCCGATCCAGGGCAATCTCGACCCGCTGGCTTTGCTTGCCGGCGGCTCGGCGCTTGAAAGCGCGGTCGCTCGCATCCTAAAGGTGTTCGAGGGGAGGCCCCATATCTTCAACCTCGGCCACGGCATCATCAAGGAAACGCCGATCGGCCATGTCGAGCGGCTGATCGAGCTGGTCCGCGATCCTTCCCGGAGGCCGGCTTGATTGGCGTACTGGAATCAGCCCTGACCGACACCTATCTCTGGCTGAAGGCCGGCCATGTCATTTTCGTGATCTTCTGGATCGCGGGGCTGTTCATGCTTCCGCGCTTCTACGTCTATCACCAGGAATCGGCCGCCGGCTCCGCCGAGGAGCAGAGATGGATCGAGCGTGAGCGCAAGCTTCGCGGGATCATCATCACTCCGGCGATGATCCTCGTGTGGATCCTCGGCCTGTCGCTCGCCTGGACCACCGACGCCTTCAGTCAGAACTGGTTCCTTGCCAAGTTCGCCATCGTCGTCGCCCTCTCGGGCTATCATGGCTGGATGGTCGGCTACGGCAAGAAGCTCGCCGCCGGCGCCCGTCCGGTCAGCGGCAAGGCGCTCCGCCTGATGAACGAGCTGCCCGGAATCGCGGTCGTCCTGATCGTCGTGCTGGTGATCGTCAGGCCGTTCTGAATCGCGCTTGCTTGACTCGAATCCGGGCGGAGCATAACGGCCTTTAGGTCGTTAGCCTGCCGTCCGTGCGGGTTGTTCAAGCACTACCTTCCAAATTTTCCGAGAGCATCCCGCCCGGAATCCGCATCCCATAGAGAATCCTGATGCATCTTAATGATCTGAAGCAGAAGACCCCGGCCGAGCTGGTCGCCATGGCCGAGGAGCTCGGAGTCGAGGGCGCGTCGACCCTGCGCAAGCAGGAGCTGATGTTCTCGATCCTCAAGGTCCGCGCCGAGGGCGGCAACGAAATCATGGGCCAGGGGACGATCGAGGTCCTCCAGGACGGATTCGGCTTCCTTCGCTCCGCCGATTCCAACTATCTCGCCGGCCCCGACGACATCTACGTCTCGCCGAACCAGGTCCGGAAGTTCGGTCTCAGGACCGGCGACACGGTCGAGGGCGAGATTCGCGGCCCTAAGGAAGGCGAGCGCTATTTCTCGCTGGTCCGGGTCAGCCAGGTCAATTTCGACGACCCCGACGCCGTTCGGCACCGGGTCAATTTCGACAATCTCACGCCGCTCTATCCGGACGAGAAGCTGACTCTCGACAGCGCCGATCCGACGGTGAAGGACAAGTCGGCGCGGGTGATCGACATCATCTCGCCGCAGGGCAAGGGCCAGCGCGCCTTGATCGTCGCTCCGCCCCGGACCGGCAAGACGGTGCTTCTCCAGAACATCGCCCGGGCGATCACCGACAATCATCCCGAGGTCTTCCTCATCGTGCTCCTCATCGACGAGCGTCCCGAGGAAGTGACCGACATGCAGCGATCGGTGAAGGGCGAGGTCATCTCCTCGACCTTCGACGAGCCGGCCAGCCGACACGTTCAGGTCGCCGAGATGGTGATCGAAAAGGCCAAGCGGCTCGTCGAGCACAAGAAGGATGTCGTCATCCTGCTCGATTCGATCACCCGCCTCGGCCGCGCCTACAACACGGTGGTTCCGAGCTCGGGCAAGGTTCTGACCGGCGGCGTCGACGCCAACGCCCTTCAGCGGCCGAAGCGTTTCTTCGGCGCCGCCCGAAACATCGAGGAAGGCGGATCGCTGTCGATCATTGCCACCGCCTTGATCGATACCGGGTCGAAGATGGACGAGGTCATCTTCGAGGAGTTCAAGGGCACCGGCAATTCGGAGATCGTCCTCGACCGCAAGGTTTCGGACAAGCGGATCTTCCCGGCGCTCGACGTCGGCAAGTCCGGAACCCGCAAGGAAGAGCTCCTGGTCGATCAGGCCAAGCTGTCCAAGATGTGGGTGCTTCGCCGTATCCTGATGCAGATGGGCACCGTCGACGCGATGCAATTCCTTCTCGACAAGATGAAGGACGCCAAGTCGAACGAGGATTTCTTCGCCTCGATGAACCAGTAGCGGCAAGGGGCGTTCGCCGAAGATGCTCGAGATCCTGACCAATTTGTCGATCGCGGCCGGTGGCGTCGGCGGCATCTGGAATTCCATCGTCCACGATTTCTCGAACATCGGCGAGCCCGCTGCGCTGGCCGCGTTCGGCCAGGTCCTGATGATCGACATCATGCTGGCCGGCGACAATGCGATCGTCGTCGGTGCGCTTGCCGCTGGCCTCCCCGCCGAACAGCGCAAGAAGGTCATCCTGATCGGCATCATCGCCGCTCTGGTGCTGAGAATCTTCTTCGCCTTGCTCGTCACCCAGCTGATGCAGATCGTCGGCCTGATCCTGGCGGGCGGCGTGCTGCTGCTGTGGGTGGCGTGGAAGATGTATCGCGAGATCCGTCACGCCGGCGAGTCGGCCGGATCGGCCGAGATCCATGGCGACGAGCATAGCGGCCTGAGGCCCGCCAAGAGCTTCGCTGGCGCTGCCTGGGCGGTGGCGCTGGCCGACGTGTCGATGAGCCTCGACAACGTCCTGGCGGTCGCCGGAGCGGCCAAGGACCACCCCGGCATCCTGATGATCGGCCTCGTGCTTTCCGTGGCCCTGATGGGCCTGGCGGCCAACGTCATCGCCAAATATATCGATCGCTACCGCTGGATCGCCTGGATCGGCCTGATCGTCATCCTCTGGGTCGCCGGCAAGATGATCTATGAAGGCTTCGTCGATCACGAAGTCGGCGTGCTTCAATATTTCTGGGCGGACGCCGTCGAAGGCCGCTGAGGCCGTCACGAAACGGCAACTGCGCGCTGCCTATAAGGGCGTATGATCGGCAGATGGCGGCACCGAGACCGGGAATGCACTCAGTGCGCCTTCTGGGTGAGGCTCATCCTCTGGGCCAGCCGGAACGCCCGCGCCTGAAGCCCGGACCGCCGAAAAGGCAGTCGTGCCTCCGCTGAAGGCGGGATTCAGCCCCCTGATCAGGCGAGATGCTCTTCGAAAAAGGCTTCCGTCCGGCGATCGGCGAGCTTTGCCGATTCCTCGCTCCGTCTCTTGCCCATCTCCGCGGCGAAGCCATGATCCTCGCCGGGATAATCGAGGAGCGTCACCCGCGGATGGCCGTCGAGGGCGTCGTGAATCGCCTTCTGCTTGTCCTTCGGCACGAAATGGTCGTCGCCGGCAATGTGAAGCAGGACCGGCCGAGCGATGGCATTCTTCTCATGGAGCAGATTGTCGAGGCCGACTCCGTAATAGCCGACGCTGGCGTCGACGTCGGTTCGGGTCGACGTCATGAAGGCGAGCCGGCCCCCCAGGCAATAGCCGACCGCTCCGACCTTCGCGCCCTCGGGAAGCCGCCGGCGCGCCTCGCGGATGGTCGCCTCGATGTCCCGGACGGCCTGGTCCTGGTCGAGACGCTGCATCAGCCCCAAAGCCTGCTGGAACTGATCGGGCAAATCGGGATCGAGCTCGACTCCCGGCTCCAGGCGCCAGAACAGATCGGGGGCAAGAGCGACATAGCCGAGGCTGGCCAGATGATCGCATTTGCGGCGGATCCCCTCATTGACCCCGAATATCTCCTGGATGACGATGATGGCGCCGCGGGGATCGCCTTCCGGCTCCGCGAGATAGGCCTTGAAGCTTTCGCCGCCTTCGAGCGTCGGCACGTCGATCATCGTCTCGTCCTCCTCCACTTGCGAAGCGGCGGACTATAGCCATAGAGCCTATCGCGAAAAGGTGGTTGCCGCCTTTTCGCGCCGGGCGTTACGACGTTCGGGCCGAACAGCCGGAGGATCGAGGATGAAGGTCACGGTAGACGTGGATTGCACGCCCGAGGAGGCGCGCCGCTTTCTCGGTCTCCCCGATCTGACGGCGGTCCATGCCGCCTTTGTCGAGAAAATGCAGAAGGCGGTGAGCGAAGGTCCTTCGCCGGAAGCCTATGCCGACATGATGAAGGCGTGGGGGCCGATGAGCGAAGCGGGGCTCGGCATGTGGCGTCAGATGCTCGAGCAGATGAGCGGAAAGCCGCAAAGCTGAACGACACCATCTACGCGCTCTCCTCGGGCCAGCCGCCGGCCGCGATCGCTTTGGTCAGGATCAGCGGCCCGGCCGCCGATTCCGCGCTTCAGGCGCTCGTCGGGCAGCTTCCGGAGCCGCGTCTCGCCACCCTCTCCCCGTTGCGCTGGAACGGCGAGCTCCTCGACAACGCCCTCATCCTGAGATTCCGCGGCCCGAACAGCGCCACCGGCGAGGATGTCGCCGAGCTTCACCTTCACGGCGGCCGTTCGGTCGTGGCTTCCGTGCTTTCCGCACTGGCGCAGATCGATGGACTTCGGCCGGCGCTTCCGGGGGAATTTACCCGCCGCGCCTTCGAGAATGGCCGGATCGACCTTGCCGAGGCCGAGGGGCTCGCCGATCTGCTCGAGGCGGAGACCGAGTCGCAACGCCGCAACGCCCTCCTCCTCGCCGGCGGCGCGCTCAGCCGCCAGGTCGAATCCTGGCGGCAGATCCTGCTTGGGCTCGCCGCCGAGATCGAGGCGGCACTCGACTTTTCCGATGAGGACGATGTCGATCCCCTGCCCCCGGCCTTCCAGGTTCGCCTGGAGGAGTTGCGCGACGACATCCGCTCCTGGCTTGGACGGCCCTCGGCCGAACGCCTCAAGGAGGGCGTGAGAATCGTCATCGCAGGCCCCCCGAATGCCGGAAAGTCAAGCCTTCTCAACGCATTGGCCGGGCGGGAGGCAGCGATCACCGCGGCCGTGCCGGGCACGACCAGGGACGTCATCGAGGTCCCTCTCGCTCTGTCCGGACGGCCGTTCCTCATCGCCGACACGGCTGGGCTCCGGGAATCCGGGGACGAAGTGGAGGCGATCGGCGTCGCGCGGGCCAGGGCCGTGGCTGAATCGGCCGATCTGCTGCTCTGGCTCGGCGACCCGGCTTCGGCCCCCGAGGGGGCGCTTCGGGTCCATTCCAAATCCGATCTGGGTCCGCCTCCGGCGCCGGTCGACATTGCCGTCTCCGCACGCACCGGGTCCGGTCTGGAGGCATTGGTTCGATTGCTGATTCAACGTTCAGCTGAGCTTCTGCCCGTCGAGGGCGAGGTGGCGCTCAACGCCCGTCAGAGGCGAAGCGTCGAATTACTGGGCGAGGCACTCGACGAAGCCGCTTCCTGTTCCGATCTGCTGGTAAAGGCCGAGGCGCTTCGGCATGGCCAGGCGGCGATCGACAGGATCACCGGGCGTGCCGGAGTCGAGGACATGCTCGATGCGCTCTTCGGCCGTTTCTGTATCGGCAAATAGTTGTTCCACGTGGAACAAGGCCCTAAATCGCCTCCGTGTCCCAATATTTCGATATCCTCGTCGTCGGCGGCGGTCATGCCGGAACCGAGGCCGCGGCGGCTGCGGCTCGGCTCGGCGCGTCCGTCGGACTGGTCAGTTTCGACCGGGCGCAGATCGGCACGATGTCGTGCAACCCGGCGATGGGCGGGCTTGGCAAGGGCCACCTCATCCGGGAGGTCGACGCGTTCGACGGGCTGATTGCCCGCGCCTCCGACGCGGCGGCGATCCACTACCGGATGCTCAATGCGAGCAAGGGTGCCGCGGTTCGCGGGCCGCGGATCCAGGCCGATCGGAGACTCTACCGGCAGGCGATCCACGATTTCATCGAGGCGGCGCCCGGCCTTGAAGTGGTGGAAGGTGAGGCGACGGCGCTGCAGCTGGAGGGGCGGCGAGTCACCGGCCTGACCCTGGCCGACGGGCGCCGGCTCGCCGCGCGCGCCGTGATCCTCGCCACCGGCACCTTCCTGGGCGGCAAGCTTCACTTCGGGATGAACGGCTGTGCCGGCGGCCGGGTTGGAGAGCGGGCGGCGACCGAGCTGGCTCACCAGCTGAAGAGGCTGGGCCTGCCGCTGGCGCGGCTCAAGACGGGGACTCCGCCCCGGCTCGATGGACGAACGATCGACTGGGCCGGCCTCGAGCGCCAGCCGTCGGACGATGGCGAGTGGACGATGTCGCCGATGAGTGCCGGCCGTTCCCTGCCCCAGCTCTTCTGCGCGATCACCCGGACCAACGCCCGAACCCACGAGATCATCAAGGCCAATCTCGATCG
>CAMPIH010000021.1 GCA_946886275.1 uncultured Sphingosinicella sp. | reverse complement strand
GTTCAGCCATTCATCCGGCTCCCCTGAATTCCGGTCGATAAATTTCCGACGGCCCATCCGACCGCCCGTTCGACCGACGCGGGATTAAAGCCCGCCGGCCAGACGTTTGCCAAGCGCTCGTAGCCGGAGTCCGGATCATGTGCATCGATGAAAGAACCCGCGCGGCGGCAGTGGCGTGAAGGAAGGTTTGGATGCCGTAGCGTCAATCGGGCGATTTTGATGGCCGCGTCGCAAGAAGCGCACCGTCCGTCGCAACCGGGAGGCTGTTTGAAACTGCACGGCAACCAACGGCCGACGGTCGCGGTTTAACAATCCGCCTCCGAAACATTCAAATACAAATACTTGAAAACATTGCCTTATTTCCACACGACCGACCAAGTATCCACAAGTATCCCGCGCGTTTTCGTCCCTTCCGTCTCAGTTTGACATAGGAGATACGAAATGTCTCGATCAATGGCGCCCTATTTGAGAAGCTTCTTATCCGACGACTTTTATAGCTTTGGAGGTTTTCCCTCCAGCCATGGCGGCTTCCGGCTGCACGACGCGGACACGAGCTTCGCGATCAGCGCCTCAGCCCTGCAGTTCCAAAAGTATTACTCGGCATTTCCCGCCGACGGCATTGGCCATAAATTGACCGCACCCCCGCCCCAGGACCCGGCGGAAGTCGCCCTCGTCGGCCTGCTTGGCGGACCTGACATCGCGAACGACACGAGCACGACCGCCGGCGTCACCGTTGGCGGAGCCGCATTGATCTCGACGATCGACATTCCCGGCGATCAGGACTGGGTCCGAGTGGAGCTTCAGGCGGGCGTCACCTACGACATCGGCCTCTCCTCGACCCGCAACGGGCCGAGCGGCGTGCCGCTCTTCGATCCGCTGGTCGAAATCTACCGATCCGACGGCACCTTCATCACGTTCGACGATAGCGGCGGGCCGCCCAGTCCCAATGGCACGGACGACGCCCTGCTCGTCTTCACTCCGACTCAGAGCGGGGTCTATTACATCAACGCTCGCGCGTGGGACGCCCGCGATCCTCTGGGTCTCACCGAGACCGACCCCAACCCGCTGACCACGACCGGTGACTTCGTGGGCGATTACGAGGTCTCCGTTCGGATCTCCAACTCCACCGGCCCCTATTATTTCGTCGATTTCGAATCCGAAGACGATCCGTCGACCGTCCGCAACGAAATCGGATTGCCGACTCTCGATTCGAGTCCGCTCCATTCGATCGACTGGGGCGCCCGGCTGATCAACAAGGACGGCATCACCGTTCGCAACCCGGACGGCGAGGAGGGGCCGAGGCCGACCGGCAGCCCGCAGCAGGTTCCCGACGGCGAGACCCAGGGCCATCCCGGCAAGAACGTCATCACCGTCTACTTCGCCAAGGCTGGCGAAGCCTATATCGACCAGGATCCCACGACGCTCGGCACGACGAACACCATCATCTCGAAGGGCTTCGAAGCGTGGGAGATGGCCGCCTATACTCAGGCCTTCACCGCTTATGCCAACGTCGCAGACCTCGTCTACGTCGTCGTCGACAACGCCTATGATCCGCTGACCCAAACGGCGTCGAGCGACTTCACCTTCATCGTCTATGAAGGGACTTCCGGCCAGGTCGGACCGAGCCTGCTCGGGCGGATGAGCGCGCCTGACGAAGATGACGAAGGCCAGTCGGAATTCAACGGCAATGATATACGCTGGACGCCCGAACATCTTGCTCCGGGTGGCTTCAGCTTCAACACCTTGATCCACGAAATGGGCCACGGCCACGCGCTTGCGCACCCGCACGATACCGGCGGCGGATCGAGCATCATGCGCGGCGTCCTGGAGGAAGTGGACGAGAACGGCCTTCCGAAGCCGTTCGACTATACGACGGGCGACTTCGACCTCAACCAGGGCGTGCACACCATGATGTCCTATGAGGACGGCTGGCAGACATCGCCCTATGGTTCCCCAAGCTCGACCACGCCCTACGGCTGGGTAGGGGGTCTGATGGCCTTCGATGTGGCCGCCATCCAGGACAAATATGGGGTGAATGAAGACTGGGCGGCCGGTGACGACGTCTACGTTCTGAGCGATGAAAATGTCAGCGCGTTGTTCGACGCCAATCACAACATCATCCGAGAGGCCACGTCCTACCAGTGCATCTGGGATGCCGGCGGCCTGGATTCGATCGGCTATGGCGGAGCCCGGGACTGCGTCATCGACCTGAGGCCGGCAACCCTCCTCTACGAGGTCGGTGGCGGCGGATGGATGTCCTATGCCTGGGGTATTTTCGGCGGCTTCACGATCGCCAACGGAGTCACGATCGAAAATGCGAGTTCCGGCTCGGGCAAGGATCGGCTCGTCGGCAACGACGCCTCGAACCGGCTCGATTCGGGCGCTGGCGACGACATCGTCGTCGGCGGGGGCGGTGATGATGTGCTCGTCGGTGGATTCGGCGCGGACCGGCTCGATGGCGGCGGCGGCAGCGACCTGTTCCTGATCGGCGCGACGGACAGCGGCATCGGTCTTGGCCGCGATGTCATCATCGGCTTCGAACAGGGTAGCGACAGGATCGACCTGAGCGGCGCCGGCGCCTCCAGACTCATCGGCACAACCGACTTTTCCGGAGTGGCCGGACAGGTCCGCTATGTCGCCGTTGCGGGAACCACCCTGATCGAGGTCGACCAGAATGGCGACCGTCTCACCGATTTCCAGATCGAGATCGACAGCGGCCTCCAGCTCACGGTCGAAGATTTCATCGGGCTCGGCGACGCCAATGGCGCGACGAATGGCGATGACGTGATCGAGGGCACCGCCTTCGGCGACGTCCTTCGTGGCCATGGAGGCGACGACCGGATCAATGGCGGAGGCGGCAACGACGTTCTGATCGGTGGCTTCGGCGCCGACCGGCTCACCGGCGGCACCGGGTTCGATCGTTTCGCTTATGAGGCGCTTTCGGACAGTCTGCCCGGACTCTTCGATACGATCACCGATTTCACGCGCCGTTCCGACCAGATCGACCTCGCGGGAATAGACGCCATCGCGGAGACCGAGGCCAATGACGCCTTCCGGTTCATCGGCAAGCAGAGCTTCTCTGGAGCGTCAGGAGAGCTTCGTCTGGTCACCATGAATGGAGGGACCATGATCCAGGCCGACGTGGATGGAGACTCGATCGCCGATTTCCAGCTTTTCCTCGACGACAAGATCAGTCTGAGCGCGAACGACTTCATTCTCTGAAGCCGCCATCGGGAATGCGAAGCGACGCGGGTCGCTTCGCTTCCCCATCGCTAGGGAGCGAGCGTCTCCAGATAATTTTGCCTGAGCGCGTCCAGCGGCAAAAGACCGCCGTCCCGCTCGACATGCCAGAATGTCCAGCCGTTGCAGGCGGGCGCATTTTGAACCGCGGCGCCGATCTTGTGGATCGATCCCTGGTGGCCGCCCTGCTCGATCGAGGAATCGGCCAGGACCCGGGCGGTCCAGCGCCGCTTGGAGTCGGTGAGCAACGTCCCCGGCGCGACGAAGCCGCATTCGACCAGGGTTCCGAACGGGACTTTCGGCTGGGTCGAGCGCGACGCCATCACCTTCATCGCGCTTTCATCCAGCTCCAGGGTCGATTCGATCCGGGCCCGGGCGACCTTGATGTAGCGGCTCTCACGCTCGATCCCGATCCAGCGGCGCCCGAGCCGGCGCGCCACCGCGCCCGTCGTACCGGTGCCGAAGAACGGATCGAGGACCACATCGCCCGGATTGGAGCAGGCGAGCAGGACCCGATAGAGCAGGGATTCGGGTTTCTGGGTTGGATGCGCCTTGGCGCCCCCCTGCCCCTTCACCCGCTCGCCGCCCGCGCAGATCGGCAGCAGCCAGTCGGAACGCATCTGCAGATCCTCGTTCAGAGCCTTCATCGCCCGGTAATTGAACGTGTAGCGGCTGTCCTCGGACCGCGATGCCCAGATCAGCGTTTCGTGAGCATTGGTGAAGCGGGTGCCGCGGAAATTCGGCATCGGATTCGATTTGCGCCAGATGATGTCGTTCAGGATCCAATAGCCTTCGTCCTGAAGCGCCGCGCCGACGCGGAAAATATTGTGATAGCTGCCGATCACCCATAAGGTCCCGTTCGGCTTGAGAATCCGCCGCGCCTCCTTCAGCCAGGCCCGGGTGAAGCTGTCATAATCGGCGAAGGTGGCGAACTTGTCCCAATCGTCGTCGACGGCATCCACCCGGCTGCCTTCCGGCCGGAACAGGTCGCCGCCGAGCTGGAGATTATAGGGCGGGTCAGCGAAGACGAGATCGACGCAGGCGTCGGGCAGACTCGCCATCGCCGCGACACAATCGTCCTGAAGGATGGTGTCGAGCGGAAGCTTCGGGCCCTCCATGGCTGACGCAGCGATCGCCGGAACTCGTTTCACCGTCCGCCGCGACTTCGCGACCGTGTCCACACGCCCCATCACGCTCATCAGTCCGCCCCCTTCAATTGGACGGGGATGGTGAGTCAGGCCGACTCCGCGGTCAAGAACAGAGACTTGCAGGCAAGGCCTGAGAGGGCAAGGAGGGTCACGGGAACGGAACGAGTCCGCGCTACATCTTGTGGTCCGACGCGCATCGGAGACTCAATCTGAAGTAGTGTGTCGGGAAAGACTCAGGCCCGATTCAATCGCCTGCCCCTTTGGAAGCAGGGCCTGTCCGTTGCCGCGTTGGGGCGCTCAGCCGACCAGCTGCGGCGATGCTTCGAGGTTCAGCGCATATTGCTGGACGGGCGAGAAGCTGCGGCGGTGGAGCGGGGTCGGACCAAGCGCCTGAAGCGCTCGTAGATGTTCGGGCGTGCCATAGCCCTTGTTCGTCTCCCACCCATAGCCGGGATGCTCGCGCGCATGATCGCGCATGATCGCGTCCCGGGTGACCTTCGCAACGATCGAGGCCGCCGCGATCGACCGACATTTCGAATCGCCGGCGACGATCGCAATCGACCTGCGCTCCCATTTCGGGCAGCGATTGCCGTCGACGAGGACCATGGCCGGATCGACGCCGAGCGCGTCCACCGCCCGGCACATCGCCAGCATCCGGGCCCAGTAGATGTTGAGCCGATCGATCTCCTCGACGGAGGCGATCCCCACTCCGATCACGGCCACTTTCCGAAGCCGTTCGAAGATCGCTTCCCGAGCAGCGGCGGGAAGCGCCTTCGAATCGTCGATCCCGCGAGGAAATTTCTCCCGGTCAAGGATCACCGCCGCAGCGACGACAGGCCCCGCCAGCGGAGCGCAGCCGGCCTCGTCGACGCCGGCAAGGGGCATGGGATGGGCTTTTTCGAGCTTGAAGCAGGGCCGTGGCATCGCCTCGAGACTATGGCCGGCGTTTCGCAATGGCGAGTCCCCGTTCCGCCTTCATCCAACATTCCTGTGGATGAGGTTCCAGGGCACGGTACCGAGCGCGTGGCCGATCGGCCCATGACCCTGGCCGAAGCCCGGCGCGGCCCGAATGGCCGCCTGGACATAGGCGCGGGCGCGGTCGACCGAATCGGCAAGATCACGCCCCTGCCCCAGCCCGCAGGCGATGGCACTTGCCAGCGTGCAGCCGGTGCCGTGGGTATTGAGCGTCTCGACCCGCTCCGACTCCCAGCGATGAACCTTGCCGCCGGGCTCGACCAGGACATCGGTCAGCACCGGCGAGTCAAGATGGCCGCCTTTTGCGAGAACGGCCTTTCCGGTGTCACGGACCAGGCTGAGAGCGGCATCCTCCAGCGCCTCGAGATCGACGATGTCGCGACGGGTCAACGCCGCGAGCTCCGGAAGGTTGGGGGTCGTCAGGGCTGCCAGGCGAATCAGCCGGTCGAACGCAGCGATCGTCGCTTCGTCAGCCAGAGCCGCGCCGCTGGTCGCGACCATCACGGGATCGAAGACGACCGGCACGTCCAGCTGCTCGAGACGATCGGCAACGGCCTGGGCGGTCTCGGCGGAGCCGATCATTCCGAGCTTCACCGAATCCGCGCCGAGATCCGCCAGGACCATGTCGATCTGGCTCATCACCAGCTCGACGGGAATCGGCATCACCTTCTCGACGCCGAGGCTGTTCTGGGCGGTGATCGCGGTCACCGCGGTCATTGCGTGACCGCCGAACATCGTCACGGCCTTGATGTCTGCCTGAAGACCGGCGCCGCCGCCGGAATCCGAACCTGCGATGATGAGGATCCTGGGCGGTATCATTGCGGACCCCGCCGCTTCGAGGAGGCCGGATATCTTTCGAGCAGATGGGCGGCGCGGGTCGGGCGGCGCACCAGTTCGCCGCCGCAATTGGGGCAACCGCCGTGGAGCGCGGTTTCGACGCAGTCCGCGCAGAAGCTGCACTCGAAGGAACAGATGAACGCATCGTCGCTGTCAGGCGCCAGGTCCCGTCCGCAACGCTCGCAGTCCGGCCGCATCTCAAGCATGGTCGGCGCGCCCCTTCCTCACGCCTTCGCCACCGCTTCGCAAATGGCTTCGACCACTTCGGTGACGAGCTTGTCGTCCTCGCCTTCGGCCATGACCCTGATCAGGGGCTCCGTGCCAGACTTGCGAATGACGAGACGCCCGCTCGTGCCGAGACGCGCCTCCCCCGCGGCGATCGCCGCTTTCACCGTTTCCGAATGGAGCGGAGAGGAACCTTCGAAGCGAACGTTCCTGAGCAATTGCGGAAGCGGTTCGAACAGGTCGAGCATTTCACTGGCGGGGCGATCGGCGACGACCAGCTCGGCAAGGACCTGCAGTCCCGCGACGAGGCCGTCTCCGGTGGTGCCATAGTCCGTCATGATGATGTGGCCCGATTGCTCGCCGCCGACATTGAATCCCTTGTTCCGCATCGTCTCGAGCACATAGCGGTCACCCACTTGAGTGCGCTCGAGCTTCAGGCCCTCACCGCCGAGATATCGCTCAAGGCCCAAATTGGACATGATCGTCGCGACGATCCCGCCGCCCCGAAGCAGGCCGCGACGATGCCAGGATGTGCCGATCAGCGCCATCAGCTGATCGCCGTCGACAACCCGGCCTTTCTCGTCGACCACGATCAGGCGATCGGCATCGCCGTCGAGCGCCAGACCGACATCGGCGCCATTGTCGAGCACGGTCTGCCTGAGCAATCCGGTGTCGGTCGAGCCGCAGCCTTCGTTGATATTGATTCCGTTCGGATTGACTCCGATCGGGATGACCTCGGCCCCCAATTCCCACAGCGCGGCGGGCGCGACCTGGTAAGCCGCGCCGTGGGCGCAATCGACGACGATCTTGAGCCCGTCGAGGCGCAGATGTGGCGGGAAGGTCAGCTTCGCGGCGTGGATGTAGCGGCCTCGCGCATCCTCGATCTTGCGAGACCGGCCGATCTCCTCGGGCGCGACCAGCCGCGGCTGGCTCTCCAGCAGCGCCTCGATCGCCATCTCGTCCTCATCGGACAATTTGAAGCCGTTCGGACCGAACAGCTTGATGCCGTTGTCCACGAACTTGTTGTGGCTGGCCGAGATCATCACCCCGAGGTCAGCCCGCATCGAATGGGTGAGCATCGCAACCGCCGGAGTCGGCACCGGCCCGACCATGACGACGTCCATTCCGACGCTGGTGAAGCCGGAGATGAGCGCCGTCTCCATCATGTAGCCGGAAAGCCGCGTATCCTTTCCGATGACGACCCGGTGGCGATGATCCCCGCGAAGAAAATGGCGGCCCGCGGCCTGACCGATCTTCAGCGCCATTTCAGCCGTCATCGGCATCTGGTTGGTTCGGCCCCTGATACCGTCGGTGCCGAAGAATTTACGAGTCATGCGAGCCCTTCCGGCCTGTGTTGGTTCCGGCCGCCCATAGCCTGATGTTCGGTGCAGGGCGAGACGGCGGCGGTCGTTTCGGTCGGCGCTTCCCCGCCGCTCGACTGCTCGGTAAGGAGCGTGAATGTCGCCGCCCACCCGAATCCTGCTCGCCCTCGTCCTCGGCCTTCTCGCCGGTATCGCCGTCGTCGCCGCAGGCGCGCCCTGGGCCGAGGGATCGATCATGTTCCTCGAGCCGATCGGCAATCTGTGGCTCAATGCGCTCCGGATGACGATCGTACCGCTCGTCGTCTCCTTGCTGATCACCGGCATCGCGGCTTCCGCCATGGCCGCCCGGGCCAACCGCCTGGCCAGTCGAGCCTTGATCCTGTTCGTGGTGCTGCTTTGGATCTCGTCGGTGACCGCGGCGCTCTTGATGCCGCTTCTCCTGAACCTGTTCCCGCTGCCGGCGGAATCGGCGGCAGCGCTTCGCGACGCTCTGGTCGCGTCCGAACCGGTTGGACAGGCGCCAAGCTTCGCCGACTTCATCCAGTCGATCGTCCCGACCAACGCGATCGCCGCAGCCGCGGAAGACGCGATCCTGCCGTTGATCCTCTTCACGATGGTGTTCGCCTTCGCCGTGACTCAGCTTCCTGCGGAACCGCGCGAGCGCCTCGTCGGCTTCTTCGAAGCGGTCGGTGACACGATGCTGATCGTCATCAACTGGGTGTTGTGGATCGCTCCGATCGGCGTGTTCGCACTGGCCTATGTGGTCGGCGCCCGGGCCGGCGGCTCGGCCTTCGGTGCCCTCATCCATTATGTCCTGATCGTCTCCGCGGTCGGAATCGTCATCTGGCTGGCCGCCTGGCCGGTCGCCCGCTTCGGCGCCGGAATTGGCTTCGTCCAGTTCACTCGGGCGATCGCGCCCAGCCAGGCGGTGGCGTTCAGTACCCAATCCTCGCTGGCGACTCTTCCGGCGATGCTCCGCGCCAATGCCAAGCTCGACGTCCCGGTGGCGGCTTCAGGCGTTCTCCTGCCGATGGCCGTGGCAATCTTCAGGGCAACCGGCCCGGCGATGAACCTCGCCGTGGCGATCTACATCGCCTACTGGTTCGGGATCGAGCTGACAGCGACTCAGCTCGCTTTCGGTGTCGCCGCGGCGGCGACGACGACCATGGGCGCGCCAGGCATTCCCGGCCAGGCGAGCTTCGTCACCTCGATCGCCCCGATCTGCATCGCCATGGGCGTTCCGATCGAACCGCTGGCGATCCTGATCGCGGTCGAAGTGCTGCCGGACCTGGTCCGAACGATCGGCAATGTCAGCATGGACGTCGCCGCCACCGCGACCGCCGCCCGTCGCTCCGGCTTCACCGAGGCGGAAAGCGACAGCGAGCAGGATCGCCTCCTCGAACAGGGCGCCTGAACGGACGGGCGCGCTTCTCGCGTTGGTGCGGCGCCGAAATGACTTTCGGAAGCTCGGGAACTGCTCTACTTTCCGATGATTGAGCCAGTTCTGCGTACCAAAAGACAATCGTCAGGGAGAAGCAGGGATGAGCACTCGCACCTTCGCGCTAATTTTTGGAATCGTCTTTCTCCTCGTGGGCGTCGCCGGCTTCGTGTCGCCAGCGCTCCTTCATCCGCACGATTATCCGGACGTCACCGTCAATGCCTTCGAGGGCGACGTGCTCGGCCTCTTCCCGGTGAACGCTCTCCACAGCCTCGTCCATGTCCTGTTCGGGATCTGGGGGTTGATGGCATCGCGTGGGCTCGGTGCCTCGGTGAGCTATGCCCGCGGCGTCGCCGTCATCTATGCGGTCCTCACGGTGATGGGATTCATTCCACCGCTGGATGTCACCTTCGGCCTCATCCCGTTGTTCGGCAACGACATCTGGCTCCACGCCTTGCTTGCGATCGTCGCCGCCTATTTCGGCTGGGTTCATCGTAACCCGACGACGGTCTGACCCCGTCTACTGCGCGGCCCGGCGCGTTTTGGCGCCGGGTTGCGCAGGCGGATGGCCGACAAGTCGGTCGGGTCATTACTCGTTCATCACGCAGGTGAAATTACCGAATTGGCCGCTGGCGCAGAGTGGCGGCCTTGGGTAAAAGGTTCACCATGATCCGTTATCTTCGTGCTTCCGGGCTGGCGCTGATGCTTGCCTCTCCGAGCCTGTCCGGCGCAATTCAGCCGGCGCCGCTGCCGCAAGCGTCGCCGCTGCCATCCGCTCAACAGCCTGCACCGCAACTCCCGGCTCCCCAATTGCCTGCGCCGGCCTGGCGCCGGGCGGCGGTGCTCGAGTTGATCGCCTATGTCGAGCAGGTCGGCCGCGAGGGTCTTGATCCGGCGGATTACCGCCTTGCCGATCTCCGCGCCGCTGTGGGCGGGGGCAACGAGGCTGCCTGGAGCGCGCTCGCCGGCGACGTCTTCCTCAAGCTCAGCGGCGATCTCAGCGGCGGCCATGTCCGAGGCGACGATCGACGTGACTGGCACATGCCCGACAGCTCGATCAACGGTAATGAGCAGCAGCGTCTGCTTGCCGGCGTCGCTCAGAACGGGGGTGTGGCCGAGACGCTGAACGGTCTCCTGCCAACCCACAGCCAATATGTCGGCCTTCGCCGGGCGCTCGCAAACACGCCGGCGAGCGACGAGACGAAGCGAAACCTGATCCGGACCAATATGGAGCGCTGGCGCTGGATGCCGCGCGACCTCGGCGAGCGCCACGTCATCGTCAATGTCCCCGCCTTCACCGCCGCCGTCGTCGACAATGGCCAGGTCGTCGCCCGTCATCGGACGGTCGTCGGCTCCCGCCGGACACCGACCCCGCAGCTCGTCTCGAATGCAGTCGCGGTGACCTTCAATCCGTGGTGGACCGTCCCGCAGAGCATCATTCGCGAGCTCGGTTCGATGCGCGGTTACGAAGTTCGGCGCAACGGCGGCCAGCTCATCGTGCGCCAGCCGCCCGGCCCGAGAAACTCGCTCGGCCGGCTGAAGATCGAGATGCCGAACGATCACGCCATCTTCCTTCACGACACGCCGGCCCAGGCCCTGTTCAGCCGGCCGGTAAGAGCGTTCAGCCATGGCTGCGTTCGGACCCAGAATATCCGGGATTTTGCGGCCGTGCTGCTCGCGCCGACCGGCGAATGGGATCGGGCGACGATCGACTCGGCGATCGCCACCGGCGAGAACCAGCAGACCCAGCTGGCGGCGCCGGTACCGGTCTACATCGCCTATTTCACCGCGGCAGCGACGAATGACGGTGACATCGTCACCTATGAAGACATTTACGGGCGGGACACGCCGGTTCGGCAGGCGCTGAACCAGACCGGCGCAGCCACTGAAGTCGCCAGCGCCGACTGAAACTCGGGGGCTGTGCTGCGTCGTACATTTCGCCCGCCGACAGGGACCTTGTTCTTTCACAGGATCTGAGCGTGGTGCCGGTTCACGGGCCTGGCGCGCCGCGATGGTCTTCGCCGTCCACAGCTCAATGACCACAGCATCAACAAGGCTTCGACCTCTTCAGCAGATCGGAACAGGCCCGAACCGTTCGGGTTGTGTCGTGAAGCAACGGAGAGTGTCATGGCGAGCCCGCCCCGCAATATGTCCTACTGGAATGCCACCGCCCCGAAGGACCGCTTTCCTGCACTGACCGGCGAGACCGAGGTCGATCTCGCCATCGTCGGCGGCGGCATCGTTGGAGTAACCACGGCAAGGTTGCTCAAGGACCGCGGTCTCAAGGTAGCGGTCGTCGAGGCCGGACGGGTCGGCGAGGAAGTGACCGGCAAGTCGACGGCGAAGATCACCTCGCAGCACAATATCGCCTATACCGTCATCGAACGGAAGTTCGGCGAGGATGGAGCGCAATGTTACGCGGACGCCAATGAGGCGGGCATTCGGACCATTGCCGAGCTCGCCTCGCGCCACGGCCTTTCGTGCAATCTCGAGCGCAAGCCGGCTTTCACCTACACGCTGGACGAGCGCGAAGTGGCAAAGATCGAGGACGAAGTGAAGCTCGCGCGGACTCTTGGCCTGCCGGCGTCGCTGACCCGCGACACGGGCCTGCCGTTCGAAGTGCTGGCCGCGATGCGCTGGGATGATCAGGCCCAGTTTCACCCGGTCAAATATGTTAAGGGGCTGGCGGCGACGCTGCCGGGCGACGGCTGCCATGTCTTCGAAGGCTCGCGGGTGATCGACTGGTCGCCGGACCATATCGCCACCGGACAAGGCGTGGTCAGAGCCCGGCACGTCCTCATGGCGACCCATCTTCCGCTCGGCCAGGTCGGCTTCTTCTACGCTGAAAATTATCCCCACATGCATCCGGTGATCATGGGGCGAGCGGAATCGAGCAGAGTGCCGGACGGCATGTATATCAGCGTCGAGACGCCGCATCATTCGAGCCGCGGCCATCGCGACGACCAGGGCCAGGACTGGATGATCTTCACCGGCCCGTCCTTCAGGCACGGCCATGTCGACGAGGAGCGAAAGGCGTTCGCCGAGATCGAGCGCTTCGCAGCCGATCATTTTGGAGTCACACCCGAATATCGATGGACCAATGAAGACTATACGCCGATGGACCACGCCCCTTTCATCGGCTGGTCGTCCGGCGGCAGCGCCGCCTATCTCGTCGCCACCGGCTTCAATGCCTGGGGCATCTCGACCGGAACCGCGGCGGCGATGCTTCTCGCCGACCTGGTCTCCGACAAGGACAATCCCTGGCTGGATCTGTTCGACGCCCGCCGGATCAAGCCCGTCGCAGGCGCAAGGGAATTCGTGAAGGGCAATGCCGAGGTTGCCAGCCATCTCGTCGGCGGTTGGCTATCGAAAAAGCCGGACCGATTCGACGATCTGGCGGCCGGGGAAGCGGCGATCCTCAAGATCGAGGGCGAGACCATCGCCGGCTATCGGGACGATGACGGCCGACTCCACGCCGTCTCCGCCGTCTGCACGCACATGGGCTGTCTGGTCGGCTGGAACGAGAATGACAGAAGCTGGGACTGCCCGTGCCACGGGTCTCGCTTCGCCCTTGACGGCGAGGTCATCCACGGACCGGCAGTGCTTCCGCTCGAGCGGAAACGGAATTAAGTCAGGCGAGCCGATCGGCGTAGAGGAAGCGGCCCGGCCCGAGCCGGGCAAGGACTTCCTGAAGACTACGATGCGGAAGGGCGAAGCAGCCTTCGCTGCGGCCAAGGCGCCCCGTTTCCTCGGCGACATTGGGCTCGGCATACCAGGCGGTATGAACGACGATGGCCCGTGCCTCGGCATTGTTGTTGGTGGGATCCAGACCCCGGACACGCATCGATCGGCCGTATTTGCCGTGATAATAATTGCTCGTCACATAAGCGCCGTTGGAACTCGCCTCGGAGCCGAACTGGTTGGAGAAGCGCTGAAGAAAGCCGGTATGGCTCGGATCGGAGCCGCGGCCGTGCGAGACAAGATGGCGGGTTACCCGGCCGGTATTCGTGTCGAGCAGGAAGAAGCGGTCATCGCGTGACGCGCGGGTGAAATCGGCGATTCCGACGATGTCGCCATGAGCGATCTGGGAACGATGGCGATCGAAGGCGGCGCGGGCGCGGGCGACGATCCGGGGATCGACGATCGGATCGACCATCACCCGAGGCCGCGCAGGAACCGTGACGACGGGTGCAGGCGCCGGCGCAAGCCGAGCATCACGGGTCACAGCCGCGATCAGAGGCGAAGAGACGGCCGCCAGAAATCCGCTGGCGGCACCCGCCTCGATGAACTGCCTACGCGACAAAGCCATTTGGAACCCTCCCCGGCACGGCTCCGAAACTAGGCATTTTCTCTTTTTCGCTCAATGCTCTGTTCCCTCCGAAGGGCGCGCTTCATCCCGCTCGCGCCGCCATTCGCCGCATCATTCCCCCGACAGGGTTAACGGAGTTTTGAGAGTAGCGACCAGCCGTGCCGGAACCGCGTTGAAGCCCGTGAGTCTGTTCGAAAGGGAAATGAAGGAGCACCGATTGCTCGAACGCCTCGCGATCACGCCGCCCTTGCCGCCCATGGAAGCCCGCCTGGCCGACGAGCTGCCGTCCGGTGAAGACTGGCAATATGAGCCCAAATGGGACGGATTCCGCTGTCTCGCCTTCCGCGATGGCGACGAGGTCCAACTTCAGTCCAAATCCGGAAAACCGCTCGCCCGCTATTTCCCGGACGTCGTCGATCTATTGCGCCGGCTCGAAGCGGACCGCTTCGTCGTCGACGGCGAGCTCATCATCCCGGTCCATGGAAAATTGTCGTTCGAGGCGCTCCAGCTTCGCCTCCATCCGGCGGAAAGCCGGGTGCGCCGCCTCGCCGTGGAAACTCCGGCCCAGCTGATGCTGTTCGACCTGCTGTTCCACAAGGAAACCGATTATCTCCAGGCGCCTTTGTGGCGCCGACGCCAGACGCTCGAATTGATCGATCTCGGCGAAGCCCGCGACCAGGTGAGGCTTTCACCTTATACCGAAAACCGCGAAACCGCCCGCCGCTGGCTCGACGAAGTCGGCACGGCCCTCGACGGAGTCATCGCCAAGCGTCGAGACGGTGCCTACGAACCGGGTGAGCGCGCCATGATCAAGGTGAAGCAGATGCGCACTGCCGACTGCGTCGTCGGCGGTTTCCGCTATGGCACAAACAGCCGCGAAGTAGGCTCTCTCCTGCTCGGACTATATAATGATCGCGGTCTTCTCGATCATGTCGGCTTCACGTCCGCCATACCGGCGGACGAGAAACCGGCGCTGACCAGTCGGCTCGAGAAACTGATCGGCCCGCCGGGCTTTACGGGCGATTCCCCCGGAGGGCCGAGCCGCTGGTCCACCGAACGGACGGGGGAATGGGAGCCGCTCCGCCACGAACTGGTGGTCGAGGTCCGCTACGATCATGTCACCGGCAACCGTTTCCGGCACGGCACCAAATTCCTGCGCTGGCGACCCGACAAAGCGCCGAAGCAGTGCCAGATGGACCAGCTCCAGCCCGAAGCTGGACCCGAAGTCCTCGAAGCCGAGCTGGCCGGGGCATGAGCGAGCGATTCGTGGAGGGCGTCCGGCTCAGCAATCCGGACAAGATCCTTTATCCGGAACAGGGCATCACGAAGGGCGATCTGGCCGATCATTATCTGGCGGTCGCGGACCGGATGCTGCCGCACGTCGCCTTCCGGCCGATCACGATGGTGCGCTGCCCGACCGGCCGGCAAAAGAACTGCTTCTACCAGCGTCATGCCGGTTCGGGCGTGCCCAAGCAGATCGAAAGGATCCTCATCCCCGGCTTCGACAATCCCTTCCTCTTCATCAGGGACCTGCCCGGGCTGGTAGCGCTCGTGCAGATGGGCGTGCTCGAAATCCATCCCTGGTCGGTGACGAAGCGTCAGCCCGACCGGCCGGACCGGCTGATCTTCGATCTCGACCCGGCGGAGGGGCTGGGATTCGCGTCGGTCGTCGCCGCTGCGCTGGAAGTTCGCGCCCGGCTGGACTCGCTCGGGATGGTCAGTTTCGTCAAGACGACCGGCGGCAAAGGCCTCCATGTCGTCGTTCCGATCCGAGCTTCGCTCGAATGGAAAGAGGCGAAGGCCTGGGCAAAAACTTTTTCGGAACGCATGGCGGCGGATTCACCGGACCTCTATCTGACGAAGATATCAAAGGCCGAGCGGGCCGGCCGTATTTTCATCGACTATCTTCGCAACGACCCGACATCGACCGCCGTCGGCCCCTATTCGACCCGCTCACGGATCGGAGCGCCAGTTGCGACTCCGCTGCTCTGGGAGGAAGTCGTGCCGTCGCTGGACCCGTCGGGCTTTAACATCCTGACGATTCCGGCACGGATTGCGGCCATGCCCGCCGATCCCTGGGCTGAGATGCCGAAAATCCGCCAGGCTGTGCCGAGCCTGCCGAACGGCTGAGTCGGTCGTCAGCCGCGCTTCTGCCGGCGTGCCTCGGCCGCCGCCTCGGCAAGGCGCCTTGCCGTTTCCTCGGCCGCGTCTGGGGTGAGTGTCACCGCTACCCCATCCGGGCCTTCGACAATGACCTCGCCCTCTTCAACGATGACTTCGCTCGGCTCCCCGAACACGGCGACAGATGACATTGACCGGCTCCTTTCACGCCCAAACCGGGGCAAAGGCGCTATGTTCCTGACGTGTCGCCGGCGGAACGTTGTCACGGCCTCTCAACGTGCCTTGCGTGATCGGCGCCTCCCGGTCCAAAGGCGGGCAGCGAATTTGGAGCGAACATGGCAACGGCGGACACCAGACGAACCGTCTATGTGGTCGACGACGATCGCGACGTTCGGCGGTCGTTGAGCTTCATGCTCGCTGCCGACCATATCCGGTCACACCCGTTCGCCAGCGGCAGCGACTTCCTGGAAGCCCTTCCCGATCTCGACCCGGGCTGCGTTCTCCTCGACCTGAGAATGCCGGACGTGGATGGTTTTGCCGTGATGAGCGGGATGGCGGAGCGGCTCGTCGACTGGCCGGTGATCGTCATGACCGGCCATGGCGAAGTGCCCGTGGCGGTTCGGGCGATGAAGCAGGGCGCGATCGATTTCATCGAGAAGCCGTTCACCGAGGAAACGCTGCAGGCGGCGCTCGCCAACGGTATGGCGGTGCTCGCCGCGCGCGAGGTCCAGGCGCGGCGGCGGCGCAACGCCCACGAGCGGGTGAAGCAGCTCACCGCACGCGAGCGGGAGGTGCTCCAGGCGCTCCTCGCCGGCCAATCGAACAAGATCATCGCGAAGCAGCTCGGGATCAGCCTTCGAACGGTCGAGATGCACCGCGGCAACATGATGGACCGGCTTCAGGTGAGCGGGCTGGCGGAGGCGCTGACCCTGGCCATCGACGCCGGACTCGATGTGCCGTCCGCCACTGACAGCTGATCGATGGCGAAGAAGACCCTTCCGGGCGGCATTCCGACCAGTGCCACTCCTCCCGAAGGCGACGAAGTCTATCGCTACGCTGCCGAGCTTGCCGACCTCATAGTCTGGACTGCCGACGCGCACGGCCAGTTCGTTTCGATCAGCCCGCGCTTTACCGAGCTCACCGGACTTCCGCCCGGAACCCAGAGAGCGGCGATGCATCCGGATGATGCCGACGAGGCGATGAGGGGCTGGGAGCAAGCCACCGCTGCCGGGATTCCGCATACCACCGAATTCCGGATGTTGATGAAGGATGGCAGCTATCGCTACTTTCGCGCCCGGTCCGGGCCGCGCCGGGACGAACAGGGGCAGCTCGTCGGCTGGTACGGCTTCACCGAAGACATTCACGACCGCCGGATGGCGCAGATCGCCAGGGAGGAGATGGAGGAACGCTATCGCCTCGCCTTCCAGGCCACGAACGACGCGCTTTACGACCTCGATCTCGTCACTCGGGAAATCAGGTGGCGAGCGACCGGTTCGGCCTTTTTCGGGTATCCGGCGCAGGACGGGCCGACACCTTTGACCTGGTGGGCGGAGCGAATCCATCCGGAGGACCGGAGCTGGGTCGTACGCGGCTTCGAAAGGACCATCACCAGCGACCGCGATCGCTGGGCGATCGATTATCGCTTCAGGAAGGCCGATGGAAGCTACGCCCATCTCCACGACCAGGGCCTGATCGTCCGCGATGCCGATGGTCGGGCCGTTCGCGCCGTTGGCGCGATGACCGACGTGACCCGGGAGCGCCAGGCGGAATCCGAGTTGAAGCGCATGCAGGAGGAACTGATCCAACTCGCCCGGCGGACGGCGATGGGGACGATGGCCTCTACTCTGGCCCACGAATTGAACCAGCCGCTCGCCGCAGCCAGCAACTATCTCAGCGGCGCCAACCGCCTGGCCAGGCAATCGGGACTCGCGCTTCCGCCGCCGCTGCTCGACGCCCTCGATTCGGCAGCCTCGAGCACCATGCGCGCCGGCGAGATCGTCCGCCGGGTCCACGAACTGGTCGCGCGCGGCACGATCAGCGCCGGCGCCGTGAATCTGCCCCGATTGATCAAGGAGGCAAGCGTGCTCGCCTTCGTCGATGCGAGTCAGAAGAGAATCAAGCATCGCTGCACCTGCGATCCCGAGGCGCAATGGGTGTGGGCGGACAAGATCCAGATTCAGCAGGTTCTGATAAATCTGATCCGAAACGCGATCGAAGCCATGGAGCATTCGTCTTCGCGTCAGGTCGATATTTCGACGAAGCGGCTGTCGGGAGGCATGGTCGAGGTGCGGGTCGCCGACACCGGCACCGGCATCGATCCGGCCCTGGTCGACAGCCTCTTCTCCCAGTTCATGACGACGAAGAGCGGCGGCATGGGCATCGGTCTGCCGATCTCGAGAACGATCATCGAAGCGCATGGCGGCCGGATCTGGGCCGCGTCGATCGAGGGCGGCGCGACGTTCGCCTTCACCCTGCCGGCCAGCAACCGCGAGGGGAAAGGACCGGTCCGCCCTTGAATTCGCGATCCGGCTTCTATCTGGACAGAAAAGGATGGAGATCATCATGGCCGAACAGCAGGCGATATTGGCGGGCGGATGCTTCTGGTGCACCGAGGCGGTGTTCAAGGACCTGAGCGGGGTCTCGAAGGTCGAGAGCGGCTATACCGGCGGCCATGTCGCAAACCCGACCTACAAGCAGGTCTGCGGCGGCGACACCGGCCATGCCGAGGTGATCAGGATCACCTTCGATCCCGATGTGATCGGCTATGACGACCTGCTCGACATCTTCTTCGCGACTCACGATCCGACCCAGCTCAACCGCCAGGGCAACGATATCGGGACCCAATATCGTTCGGCCATCTTTGCGGCCTCGCCGGAGCAGGAAGAGGCGGCGAAAAGGGCGATCGAGCGCAACCAGCCGAACTGGCCGGCGCCCATCGTCACCGCGATCGAGCCTTTCGCCACCTGGTATCCGGCCGAAGATTACCACCAGGATTATTGGGAGGGGGAAGGCCAAAGCAGTCCCTATTGCCTGGCGGTGATCCCACCCAAGCTTCAGAAGCTGCGCAAGGGCTTCGCCGAGCGGCTCCGGAACGAGCCGGTCTAGGCGATCAGTCTAGCCGGGCGGCGGCACCGCGGCCCGCCGGAGCCGGTCGTTGATCGCCTGTCCCAATCCTTCGTCCGGAACCGGAGCGACCGCAATTCTCGGCCGGTCCTGGGCTTCGGCCTCGTGAAGCCGGTCGAACAGGTTCGCGGCCGCCTCGACGAGGTCGGCGGACCGGCTCAGGCTGCTGTCGCCGTCCACGGCTCCGAAGCCGATCAGCCATTCGCTCGGCGCCGCCTCGGTGGCGTCGAGCCGGACCGGCTTGGCCGGAGCATAATGGCTCGCCATCTGTCCAGGCGCCTCGATCGCTGAGGCCCCCGTCTCCGCTGCGCCGAGATCGATCGGTCCTGGCCTCAACACCCTGAGGACGCCGCCGGCGACGGCGACGATGGTGGATTCAAGGCCGTGGGTGGTGGGGCCGCCGTCGACGATCAGCGGGATCCGTCCGCCGAGGCTGGCAAGGACGTGCTCGGCACGGGTCGGGCTGATCCTGCCGCTGGCATTGGCCGATGGCGCTGCAAGCGGCCGTCGAGTCGCCTCGAGAAGATCGCGCATCGCGGGATGGGCGGGGCAGCGCACGGCCACCGTCGCCAGCCCAGAGGTGACGATCGGGGCGACCGGCGCCCCCTCCCCCAGCGGCAGCACGAGCGTCAGCGGTCCGGGCCAGAAGCGGGTGGCGAGATCGAGGGCCGCCTTCTCGAACTTCGCGATTTCGAGCGCATGATCGAGATTGCGGACATGGACGATGAGAGGGTTGAATCGCGGCCTCCCCTTGGCGGCGTAGATCCGAGCCACGGCCTCGCCGTTGGAGGCGTCGGCGGCGAGGCCATAGACGGTTTCGGTCGGGACCGCTACCGGCTCGCCCGACAGGATCAGCTCCGCAGCCGTCGCGATCGCCGCCGGTCCGTAGGTCTGGACGTTCGTTTGCACCATGGAGGTCGCGGGCTATAGCGCCCGTTCCACCTTCGCAACTTTTCGCGGGACGCCATGAGCTACAAGCCGCCGGTCGACGAACAGAAATTCCTGCTCGCTCATGTCGTCCAACTGGACGAACTGACGGGCGGCAACGCCTTCCCCGAAGCCAGTGCGGACATCGTCGACGCGATCGTCGAGGGAGCCGGAGCCTTCGCCGCCGGCGAATTCGCCCCTCTGAACCGGGTCGGCGATGAGATCGGGGCGCGCTGGTCGCCTGAGGGCGTGAAGATGCCGCCGGGATATGGCGAAGCCTATCGCGCTTATATCGAGGCCGGCTGGGGCACGCTGGCCGGACCGGTCGAATATGGCGGCCAGGGACTGCCGCTGAGCCTTGCGACGGTCGTCATGGAGGATCTGGGTTCGGCCAATATGGGCTTCTCCCTGGTCATGATGCTCACCCCGGGCGCGGTCGAGGCCCTGAAGCATCATGGCTCCGAAGCGCTGAAGGAGACCTGGCTGCCGAAGCTGGTCAGCGGCGAATGGACCGGGACGATGAACCTCACGGAGCCGCAGGCGGGCTCGGACGTCGGCGCCCTCAAGACCCGGGCCGAGCCGGCGGGCGATGGCAGCTACCGGATCCGTGGCCAGAAGATCTTCATCACGTTCGGCGAGCATGACCTCACCGACAATATCCTTCACCTCGTCCTCGCCCGAGTCCCCGATGCGCCCCCCGGCACGAAGGGTATCTCCCTCTTCCTCGTGCCGAAGATCCTGCCCGACGGAAGGCGCAACGACCTTCGCTGCGTCTCGATCGAGCACAAGCTCGGCATCCATGCCTCGCCGACCTGCGTCATGTCCTATGGCGAC